>JAUVYF010000005.1 GCA_030603215.1 Candidatus Bipolaricaulota bacterium | reverse complement strand
CGGTACGACATCGTGGTCCGACGCCCCCACAATCGATCCATCATCGGACAACACGACATCATGGGCAGGCACGACAGCATGGGCAGGCACAAGGCCTGCCCCTACGACGTTATTATCGTCGATGATCATGGCATCGTTGCTCGTCAGGGACTGGCTGCTTTTCAAGTAACTTGAGGGAAAAGATGCCTGTCCCTGTCTTCCGCCGCTACGAACGGTCTGAAAACTTATCACTGATAACTTTCTTTTCCGGTTTCCTCTGCGATCTCTGCGTCCTCTGCGGTTAAGTAGTTATCAGTAATATTAGTTGTCAGTTGTCAGTTCGTCCCTGCAATTCAACCAATCAACTATTCAACTAATCAACTATTTAACTGTTTTCCTCTGCGATCTCTGCGTCCTCTGCGGTTAGCTGTCTTTGTCTTTGGAGTAAGTTGCCTTTGTTCTTAACCCTATTCTTGTCTTCCTCTGCGATCTTTGCGGCTTGAGTGAGTGAAACGAACGGGCGAGAGAAAGGAATTACGGTTCTTGTACCTGGAGGGTGAGGAGCTACAATTAGGATTGCTATCAGAATTCGCGCAAAACTAAGGAGGAAGCAGTGAAAAAACTACTTTCCTGGAGTGACCATGCTGATCTCTTGGAGAAAGCCCTTTCCGGAGATGGAGCGTTTCTAGTGGTTCTGGATAGAAATGGCAAGGCAAACGCGATGACAATTAGCTGGGGCGAGCTGGGGACCGTCTGGAGTCGGCCAGTCTTTACTGTGCTTGTCAGGCAGTCGCGCCATACTTATAGCTGTTTGCAGTCTTCGGAGAGTTTTACGGTGAGTGTTCCCGGGCCAAACACGCTCAAAGAAGAACTTCTCTTTTGCGGAACCAAATCAGGGAGAGACATTGATAAGGTGGCTGCGTGTGGTCTGACGTTAGCTGCCTCGGAAAAGGTGGACACGCCAATCATCGAGAAGTGCGTCCTTCACTACGAGTGCCGCATCCTGCTGCGTAAACAGCTGGAAGAAGTTGACTTTTCCTCCTCAGAGATCCTACAGAAGTACTACAAAGAGAAAGATCACCATATGCTTGTCATTGGAGAGATCCTTCTTAGTTATGCGGAAGATACTATCCAATTTCGTACAAGGCAAAGAGCATCACCGCAGGAGGCTTCGAGCTAGTTGCTCAGTCCGCTCTCTGGCGGGGCTGCTATCACATGGAGCATCTTTGCGGCGACAGTGATCTCAAATGGGCTTTTCGGCAGGCGGTACACCTCGCCATCGATGTGAGCGACTAGTTTCGTTGGCGAGGAGACTGTAACTTTGGAATCTTGATGGTAATGTACCTCGGCGAGACCCAGATGTGTACCCTTTCGTGCCCGTGGTAGATTGATTAGCCGTTTGATCCTCGAAGGGAAATCTTCAATCACAGCGATGTCAAGCAGACCATCATCGATCTTGGCTCTGGGGGCAAGCTTAAACCCGCCGCCGGAATACTTCCCGTTCGCTATTCCGATGGAGATGAACTCTCTTTCCTCGGTCCAGTCCTTGCCGACTAGCTTCACTGGGAATGCCTTGAATAGAATAACCTCTTTCACCGCAGCGTAGAGGTAGGCAGCTGTTCCCCGCAAGTGATTCATAGCTAGGACATCGCGGGCCGCTTGGGCGTCAATTCCGATACCCACGCCGTTGACGAAGTACCGATCACCTACGATGTATCCCAAGTCGATCGTGCGCTCCTCCCCGGATACGAGGAGCTGAATCGCTTCCATTGGATCAATTGGGATTCCCGTTACGCGCGCGAAATCGTTACCACTCCCTGCTGGGATTACTCCTAGAGGGTAAGGTGTTCCCGACTTTACAATGCCGTTCACGACTTCGTTGATTGTCCCGTCCCCACCCATAGCGATGATGTGGGTAAATCCAGCCTCGATTACCATCTGCGCGACGTTGGCTGCTTCCATGGGTTCGTTGGTGAAATGCGCGTCATAGCTGAGATTACGGCGATCCAATTCAGCTTTCACTCGAGGGAAGATATCCTTGCAATGACCCCGTCCAGCGATCAAGTTCACTATGAGGAAGTACTTTCTGTTATCCATGAAATCGATCCTACTCCTAGTCTCGATCTCTTGTCAAGCCTTGAGATTGAGTTATGGGAAATATCATGTCCCGTCTATCAATAAGAACAGGACAGCGTCTCTATCTAGAGAGAAAACTGTTCATCATTGTGTCATTTGTCTGAGCTCAATGGCGGTGGTGCAATGTGTCCGGCATTCATCAGGATTTTTGTCTCTTGTTGTGCATGATGGATCTTCTGTTCCGCTTCGCGGCGCAACTGATCCGCGGTAAGCAATCTTCGCGCAATTCCCTGTTCGATTGCCTTCAGTCCAACGGCGACTGCCTCGTTGATAAATACATCTGTCTCCATCATGGTGGGGACGATATATTCATCGTGGATACCTTTTGCCTGGGCCGTTTCCGCAATGGAATGCGAAGCAGCAATTGCCATTTCGTCGGTGATCGTTTGCGCGCGTACATCAAGTGTCCCCCGGAAGATCCCGGGAAAGCCGATTGAGTTATTCACCTGATTGGAGAAGTCAGAACGACCGGTTGCCACGATTCTTACTCCCGCTTCCTTTGCCTCCCACGGCCAGATCTCAGGGACCGGGTTAGCCATGACGAATACGATCGCATCCTTGTTCATCGAGCGCAGCCATTCTTTCTTGATTGTACCTGGTCCGGGCTTAGAGGCGGCGATTAGCACATCAGCGCCATCGATTGCTCTGGCCATGTCTCCGACGCGGCCTTCGGCATTCGTTTCCAAAGCGTATTTCCACTTGTATGGATTCTGTGCCTTGTTTTTATCTAGGTCCTCACGGTTGGAGTGGAGGATTCCCCTACTGTCGACAAGGATCAGGTTTCCCGCCGGTACTCCGGCGCTCAGGAGAATGCGAACAAAGGCAATGTTCGCGGCTCCTGTTCCGATAATGGCGTAAGTAGCTTGATTTATATCCTTGCCTACGACTCTTAGCGCATTGATAACGCCTGCGAGGGTAATCGATGCGGTGCCCTGTTGATCGTCGTGCCACACCGGTATATCAAGCTCTTCGCGCAATCGATCGAGGATATAGAAGCACTTCGGGTTCGCGAAATCCTCCAGATTGATCCCGCCGAATCCCGGAGCCATCCACTTGACGGCTTGCACAATTTCAGCGGGATCCTGTGTGTCAAGCATGATGGGAAACGCCCCGACACCACCAAGGTATTTAAACAAAAGAGCCTTTCCTTCCATCACGGGAAGACCTGCCTGCGGCCCGATATTCCCCAGGCCAAGGACGCGTGACCCGTCAGAGACAACGGCGATGGTGTTTGCTTTGTTTGTGTAGTCGAACACTTTGTTCTTGTCTTGTTCAATCTCTCGACAAGGGGCAGCAACACCAGGTGTGTACCAAATCCCAAAGTCGTCCAATTCGGTTACCGCGCACTTGAGCGTTGTCTCTATCTTTCCGCGGTAAAAAGCATGCCAGGAAGGGGCCTTCTTTCCGGGGATCTTCGCCTTCGCTAGTCGTTCCTCCACGGAGAGCTGCTTTTCTTCACCCATATTAAATCCTCCTTTATTCATTATGATCGAGTACTAAAGATCGATACTATTCTTGGATCCGTGCGTGGATCTTCTCTTTGTTGCGATCGATCGTCTTCGCAAGCTCGCTGTACAGGTTTCCGCCAGCGCTGTCCATAGTAACGAGGAGCGGGCCGAAACGGTTCACCTGAAAGATCCAGACAGCCTCCGGCATTCCCAACTCATCAAGCCATAAGACCTCCTCGATTCGTTCGATCGCCTTTGCTGCCAGTGCACCGGCACCACCCGTGTAGTGGGTGTAAACCGCTCCGGTTTTTTCAAGGACCGCTTGTGTCTTGTCGCCCATTCCGCCCTTTCCGATAACTATCTTCGTCCCGAAATCAGCGAGAAAACGGTCCTCAAAGAGTTCCATGCGGATACTCGTGGTCGGTCCTGCCGCAATCACCCGCCAGCCAGTCCCCTCTTTTTTTACCACCGGCCCGCAGTGGAATAAGGCCATCTGTGCTGGATCAAACGGGATCTCCTCACCTTTCGTCTTGCGATCGAGCATCAGGTGGTGAGCCTCATCACGGGCGGTGAAGAGCTTCCCGGTGAGGTACAGAATGTCTCCTACACGAAACTGGCGCACCATCTCCTCGGCGGCTGGGAGCGTTATCTCTCGTTCCATCTTAATTCACCTCGATTGAGTCGTCCGCAGCGATGTGAATCCTCGCTCGCCGGTCGGCCCAGCACTGGACCAGGATTCCCAGGGGTAGGGAGGCCGGATGCCGGTATGCGTACTCCACGTGGACGGCCAGAGAAGTCGCTCTGCCACCCACACCCATTGGTCCCACACCACTCATGTTAATCAATTCGAGAAGCTCCTCCTCTAACGCGGCAACTGCGGCTTCTGGATGCCGACTTCCGATCTCGCGCAGGATCGCGCGTTTTCCGAGCTTCATTGAGATATCCGCTCCGCCGCCGATCCCCACACCAATGATCGTTGGCGGACAGGGTTTCCCTTGGCAGGAGATGACGTGATCGACGACGAACTCCTTGATCCCTTTCATTCCTACACCGGGAGGGAGCATCTTGAGAGCGCACATATTCTCGCTCCCTCCTCCCTTCGGGAGTAGAGTGATCGATACCTCGTCTCCGTCGACCAGGTCCCAGTTGATATATGGCATGAAT
This sequence comes from Candidatus Bipolaricaulota bacterium, assembly GCA_030603215.1. GTDB lineage: Bacteria > Bipolaricaulota > Bipolaricaulia > UBA7950 > UBA9294 > JAUVYF01. Next base: position 36,387 of record JAUVYF010000005.1, on the reverse strand, counting down.
CGGCCCAGGTTGTCTCCGGGGTTCTCTCCGGTGAATGGATGGACCGTGTTCGGGCGGAGAGGAATCGCCACTGTTGCTTCAGCAACGGCTTCCGCGATCACGGATTTCAAGCTCGCAAGATAAGGGCTCTCTACCCCGGCCTCGACAAAAAAGGTCTGAATTCCAGTATCTTGACACATGGGAATTGATCCCTCGCGGGCGATCTCAATATTGCGCAAGATCGCCCTAAGCTGTTCCTTTGCAAGTTTCGAACTTTCTGTAGCTTCTGCGCTCTTTAGCGCGTTAACAACATCGGTTGGGAGAATTGTTGCTGCCTTCTTGAGAGCTGTTACTAGGGCGCTCTTTAGTTTCTCATTTTGCAATCTTGTCACCTCTCTATTATCGACCTGAGTTTTTCTTCATGACCCGCTCTTCGTAAACCTCGAGGAAAGTGGGACGCTCAAGCTCAACGAACTTTCCGATGAGGATCTCACTTCCTGGGTAGAGGTCAGCATCCTTAGGGTTGGCGCCGTGCCGAATGACGGATTTCTCCGCGTAGTAGCGAAGCTCATCGATCCCTTCGCCAAGCCGATTGCGCCGACCATAGTTGGTCGGGCACGGAGAGATGATCTCCACGAAGGTGAAGCCTGGCTTGGCGATCGCCTCCACCATCGCCTCCTTTAACCGCCGCGCGTGTAGGGATGTCCAACGCGCAACATAAACCGCACCGCAGGAAGCAGCGACATAAGGAAGGTTGAACGGGTTCTCGTAGTTTCCGTAAGGTGCGGTCGTTCCGCGTGACCCCAGTGGAGTCGTTGGACCGAACTGCCCGCCGGTCATTCCGTAGGTGAAGTTGTTGACACAGATCACGGTAATGTCGATGTTTCGCCGCGCTGCGTGGATGAAGTGGTTCCCGCCTATAGCGAACAGATCTCCGTCGCCGCTGAATACGATAACCTTCTTCTTTGGTTTGGCGACCTTCAGCCCGCTGGCAAACGGGATCGCCCGGCCGTGCGTTGTGTGATAGGAATCGAGATTGACGTAGCCGGCGACCCTCCCGGTGCAGCCGATTCCCGAGACTACACCTACATCGTCCAGATCAAGTTGCATCTCGTCGAGGGCATAAACGAAACAGGAGAGTGCTGTCCCCAACCCACAAGCTGAACACCAGATGTGTGGCAGGCGATCGGTACGCAGGTAGCGTTTCATGGGGTGACTCTCTGCGCGGAGGATCTCAGGAGCAGGAAGCTCTTTTGCCTTAAGCGGCATCCTTTAGCACCTCCTCAATCGCGTGCAGAATCTGCTCCGGTTGGTGAATATCACCGCCGGCATGAGGGACGCAGCGCACGGGTACCTTCCCAGCGACGACCCGCTCCACCTCAAGGACAACTTGACCAAGGTTGATCTCCGGGACAACGAACCCCGCTATCCTCTCCGCGAGTTCGATGATCTTTGTTGTGGGAAGTGGCCAAACGGTGGTCAGGCGAAGCATACCCACCTTCAAACCTTGCTTTCTTGCCAGTTCCAGCGCTCCGAGAGAGGTGCGAGCAGCGATGCCGTAGGTAATGATCACGATATCGGCCGAATCGAGATCGCGTTCTTCGTAGGAGATAATCTGGGCGGCATTATGGGCAATCTTCTCTTTGAGGCGGGTCACCGTCCTATTTTGCGTCTCTGCGTCGATCACTGGGTAACCACGCTCGTCGTGGGTGAGGCCGGTGATATGTACGCGGTAGCCATCGCCGAAGAGAGGCATTCCTTGAGGAACGAGGTCTGGGCCCGGTTCGTAGAGGAGGAATTTCTCGGGTGGTTTCGCTGGCTTGCGACGCTCCACAGTCTCGATCCGCTCAGGGTCGATCACCACACGCTCGTACATATGCCCAACCATCTCGTCGGACATCACAAAAACAGGGAGACGATAGGTTTCGGCAAGATTAAACGCTCTTATGGTAAGCTCGAATGCCTCCTGTGGCGAGGATGGAGAAAGGGCGATCACTCCGTAGTCGCCGTGCGACCCCCAGCGCGCCTGCATCATGTCTGCTTGTCCGACAAGGGTAGGAAGACCGGTGCTTGGCCCCCCCCGCTGGATGTTAATTACAACGCATGGGGTTTCAGTCATCATCCCCAATCCCAGATTCTCCATCATCAGCGAGAAGCCGGGGCCGGAGGTGGCGGACATGGCCTTCATTCCGCCCCACGCCCCCCCAAGGACGGCCGCCATCGACGCAATCTCATCCTCCATCTGGATAAAGACCCCGCCGACCTGCGGAAGGCGATAAGACATGCGCTCGGCGATCTCCGACTGGGGGGTTATCGGATAACCTGCAAACAGGCGACACCCGGCAGCGATCGCCCCTTCGGCGCAGGCTTCGTCTCCATTCATGAAGTGCACGCCGGAGAGAATCCCATTAACTGGCATTTTGTTCCTCCTCGTGGGGCTCAAGGTTCGACGCTACAGGGTCCTTTATGCTCCAGATGGCGAAGTCAGGGCAAATCAGCTGACAGAAAGTGCAATTGACACAAGCGAGCGCGTCTTTAACCAGTGGAGGGTGGAATCCCTTGGCGTTGAAGTAGTCAGACTCCTCCAGAACCTGCTTCGGACAGAACTCGATGCAGAATCCACACCCTTTGCACTCATCGTCTTGAATGTATAGGTAGCCGTGCTTTGTCTTCCACCGCTTGGTGAGCACTTCAGCCATTGGTCCTCCTAACAACTACATGATGTCGAGTGAATGGGCCAACACTGCCTGATTCCGGTAATCCGGGAGAATTAACGGTGTCTTCCTGTCAGTCTTAAGTCCTGCCTTCTTCAGCATCTTCTCATAGTTCGTCACGTGCTTGAGTGAGAGCGCTTTCACCGTGTGTTTCTTTGCCCAACGGGCGGCGGAAATCCCCGCTCGCCGACCAAAGACGTTGTAGTCAAGGAGGGAGTTTCCCATCAGTCGATTCTTTCCGTGTATACCACCTCCCGCTTCGCCGCCGGCGAACAGGCCTGGAACATCGGTCTGGGCTTCCGCGCCGATCTCAACCCCGCCGTTTTGGTAGTGCAGGGTGGGAAAGACCAAAGCCGGATCCACTGTGATATCGATTCCGTGGCGGTTCCACATCATCCACATCGCTGCTAGACGTTCCTTGATCGTCCCTTTTCCGTGGATCTCTTCAATCATCGGTGTATCGAGCCATACTCCGCGAATCTCACTCGGAGTAGTGATACCATTATTGCGCTCGTAGCACTCACGGATAATTGCTGCCGCCTCTACGTCGCGCGGCTCCAAGGGATAGACAAACGCCTCACCATGCGCGTTTACCGGCATTGCACCTTGGTTACGCAACTTCTCAGTGGCAAGCTGTCCCAATATCGCGGCTGGATAGGCTACCCCTGTTGGATGGTACTGGACCGAGTCCATGTCGATCAGCCTTGCCCCGGCTCGGTAAGCAAGGACCAACCCGTCCGCCGTTGCGCCATAGTGGTTCGTCGTCGGAAATCCCTGGATGTGTAGCCGCCCGAATCCGCCTGTTGCCAAGATGGTGGCGTTCGCTCTTACCACCATATATTCGTTGGTCTCAAGGTTAAAGAGGACTGCCCCCGCGGCATGACCATCCTTGTCTAAGAGTAGTTCCACCGCAGGAGCGAACTCGAGGACCGGAATCTCCAGATTACGTACTTCATCGCGCAACACACGCATGAGTTCCATTCCTGTGTAGTCCTTGGCTGAGTGCATGCGCATCCGAGAGGTTCCACCGCCATGCGCCTCCAGATAATCCCCGTTCACCTTGTCGTACGTCACCCCGAGGTTCTCATGCCAGTTGATGATCATCGGCCCGTCGTTGACAAGTGCCCTGACGAGCGCCGGTTTATTGGTGTAGTGCCCCCCTCCGAGGACATCAAGGTAGTGGATCGCCGGGGAGTCAGTCGGCCGGTCAGCGGCCTGAATCCCTCCCTGGGCCATGATCGAATTGCAGTCGCCGTGACGGAGCTTGGTAGCTATGAGGATCTTGTCGGTTTCGATCCCTTGTTCACGGGCGAACAGGGCGGCTACACTTGCTGCCCCTCCACCGCCTATAATCAAGACATCAACTTCGATATCCACCTTGCTCAAGTCAATCGAAGCAGGATCGATCAAGGGGTGCGCCTCGAGAACGTCGGCGACCTCGTGGGGCATCATCGCCCCGGCGGAGGGGCCGATCGCCAGCGCGCGCTTCTTGTCTGGTTTATAGTCTGGATGGAACTTGTCTAATATCTTGTCCCGCGCTTCGGCGTTCATGGCCGCTGGCGGGCCGGACTTGAGGAGCTGCGTCCGCGTTGCCTTGACCTTCTCGATCGACTCCCGCATGTAAGCAGGGTAGCCTCCGGCGAGCTCTGCCTGAAGTTTCGCTTGAGTCACTTTACCCCTCCCTAGGTGGTTGGTTCGATTTGTCGCGCAGCGTAGCGTTCTTTTAACTCGTCCAGGTTCATGGTCGTCAGTTCCTCAAGTTCGTCGCTGAACTTCCCAGCTTCGATCTCTTTGATCCGGTCCTTCAGGTGCTGTGGGGTTGGCGAGGCGCTCTTTGCGTAGAGCCTGCGGGCCAATTGAGCAACGTGGTAGTGCTTGATGTCGGCTGGGCAGCGCATGGAGCACAGGCCACATTGGATACAGTCGAACGACAGTTCCGTCACCTGCTTGATATCTCCCCGTAGGGCGGCCTGGATGTAATCCATCACCTCAATATCCTGTGGACACGCCTTGGTGCATGTGTTGCAGGAGACGCAGCACGCGATCTCGGGGTAGTATTGCAGTAGAACGTTCTCACTGGCATCAAGATCATCAAGGATGTAGCCCGCTCGCGGTGCTGGAGTGAACGGGAGTTGGGCCAGGTGTATTCCTTCTTCGACCATCTCTTGGCAGGCGAGAGCAAACTCGAATCGGTACTCCCCGGCTTTTCGGTAGATTGTGGCGCAGGCTCCACAGAACCCCGAACGGCAGCCTGCTCCACGGATGAACCGATAACCAGCGTACTCCATTGCATCCATGATGGTGAGGCCAGCGGGAACCTGGTACGCTTTCCCCATGATGAAGATTTTAATCATCTTGTTCTGTTTCATCTAGTAGTTTCCTCTTTTTTCGGAATCTCTTGCCCGACGAGGCTCTCCGCGAGCAGGTCTGGGATGGTTCCAGCCTCGACTCCCAGGGCTAAAGCGATAGCCTGAGTGAAGTAGAGGACTGGGATCGAGGTGTAGTCAGGGAGTCTTTCGGCTAGTTCAGTCTGCGCTTCGTCGAGGTTGTACTGACAGAGTGGGCAAGCGGTGATTAGTACCTGCGCTCCGGCGCGCTGCGCCGAACTCAGGATCCGATAGGAACGGTTGATCACAAGGTCACGGCGATCGACGATTTGGTAGCTTCCACAGCACTCAGTCTGAAAAGGGAACGACACGGCGGTGGCCCCGAGTGATTCAATCATCTCCTGAAGCACCGTAGGAGTCTCGGTATCGTCGATCCCCACCTCGTGTGGACGCACGAGCGTGCACCCATAGTACGCGGCAATGCTAACTCCATCGAGGGGATGGATTACCTTTTCTGAGACCTGTTCCCAGCCTATTCGGTCACGCAGGATCTCAAGGAGGTGCTTTACCTCAACTTCCCCCGCATAGTCGAGTTCCTTGTTCATAAAGGCGTTGATCTTGGTGAGTGATTCCTCGTCCCTGTTTACGCGTAGGCTCACGCGCTTGAGGGTGTTGAAGCACATCGAGCAGAGAACGACGACTTCAGGCGATTCCATCTCCTGGGCGCGGATCAGGTTCCGGACAGAAGCGATATGATGCATCAGATCGTCAGAGGTGAGAGAGAAGACGGTTCCGCAGCAGTTCCACCGCTTAAGTTCGATTAGGGGGATCCCAAGCGCATCCATCACTGCGATCGCGGAGATCTCGAAATCCTTTGCTGTCTCCTTCAAGCTACACCCTGGAAAGTAGGCAATCCCTTTCATCTGTTCACCCCGTCTTCTTGCGGAAGCTTGCTACAAGAGCAATCTGCGGAAGTCGCGCGATCTCTTCTGTTGTAAGTTTGTCAATCGCTATATGGTCGAGGCTCTTTCGTAAATAGAGCTGACGCATCGCCTCCATCACACATGCTAGATCGACCCCGTGAGGACATCGGGCCTCGCAGGTTAGACAGCTTGCGCAGATCCACATGGTGTTTGACTCCATCACCGTCCAGTCCTCCAGCTGTAGCCCACGGACCACTTGATGGGGGAGGAGATCCATCTCCTCGCTTAGGGGACACCCAGCCGAACACATCCCGCACTGATAGCAGGCAAAGACGTTCTGTCCCGAGAGTTCCTCCACCTTCTCGCGCAACGTATCACTTCGGGCTAATTGCTTCATCGCCAATTAGGCTCCTCCCTTCACTTGGGCCGGTAACACCGGTTTGCTGGATCATTTTTTACCGGGCTGGGCCCGAGTTGCTTTATCCGCTCAGTAAGACTGGTCACCGTACGCTGAAACTTCGTCCCCTCGCTGGCACTGATCCATTCTAGGTGCAGACGCTTCGGATCGATCCCTACCTGTTCAAGGGCGCGCTTCAGTAGCAGGACGCGGCGTCGCGTTTTGTAGTTGCCGTTGACGTAGTGACAATCTCCAGGGTGACAACCCCCAATGAGCACGCCATCCGCTCCCTTCTCGAACGCTCTAATGATCATTTCAGCATCGACCCTTCCCGAGCAGTTGACGCGCATCGGGATGATGTTGGATGGGTAAGTCATCCGGCTTACGCCGGCCAGATCCGCTCCAGCATAGGAACACCAGCGGCAGAGGAAAGCAATAATATTTGGCTCGAACCCATTATTCTTCGGCTCAGACATCACGCAAGGCCACCTCGATCATGTTATTCAATTGTTTTGTGGTCATGTTCTTCAGTTGAGCTGCGCCTGTGGGACAAGCGGAAACACACGTTCCACAACCCTCGCACAGAACCTCGTTCACCTCCGCTACTCCTCCCCCATTTACCGCAAGGGCGGCGTATGGACACATATTCACACAGATTCCGCAGCCGCTGCAGATATTCTCATTGATATCTACCACCTCGGGGGAGTGGCTCAGCTTCTCCTGCACGAGGAGAGTAACTGCCTTTGCCGCTGCCCCACTTCCCTGTGAGACAGCCTCAGGGATGTCCTTTGGCCCCTCTCCTGCACCAGCGAGAAAGATCCCCGCGGTAAGGCTCTCTACTGGGCGCAGCTTAGGGTGTGCTTCTTTAAAGAAACCCTCTGCGTCGCAGCTGATCTTGAGCACCTTGGAGAGGATGGGGTTTGACGGGTGTGGATCGATCGAGATTGCCAACACAACGAGGTCAGCCTCGATCTCCACCAGTCGATTAGATAGGGTATCCACTCCCCATACTATAACATGATCTCCTTCGCGATAGATCTTTGACACCTTCCCGCGCAAATATAGAATTCGCTCCTCCTCTATTGCGTGCTGCACGAACTCTTCGTACCCCTTACCACCAGCGCGGATATCGATATAGAAGATCACCGCTTCTCCGTCAGGGACAACATGGCGATAAAGAAGGGCGTGTTTGGACGTATACATACAGCAGATCTTCGAGCAGTAGGCGTTATGATGCTCCGGGTCACGCGAGCCGGCACATTGGACAAAGACCACTTTCTTGGGTATCTTCCCGTCGGAGGGGCGGCGCACCTCGCCGCCGGTTGGCCCAGAAGCGGAGAGGAGCCGTTCGAACTGCAAGCCGTCAATCACGTCGGGGATCAGACCCGCCCCGTACTCTCCCAGGGAAGAGATTGGGTGAAGCTCATACCCGGTGGCCACGATGATCGCTGCTACTTCCTCCTCGATGATCTCGGGGAGCATGTCGTAATCGATTGCCTTCGGGTCGCAGACCTTGGCGCACTCGTTGCAACGGAGCGGCCTCAGGCCCAAGCAGGTTTCCTCATCCAGGGTATAGGAAGAGGGAATTGCCTGACGGAACGGGATGTAGATTGCCTTGCGTTGTACCAGTCCACGTTCGAACTCGCTCTCTGTGCTCTCTGGACAGACATTTTCGCAGTCACCGCACAGGTTGCACTTGTCCGGATCGACGTAGGTCGGGTTCTTGCGAATGGTCACGGTGTAGTTCCCCACGTACCCTGAAACATTGACAACCTCACTGTAGGTGAGCAGAGTAATGTTCGGATGACGGGAGACCTCAACCATCTTTGGGGTAAGTATACACTGTGAGCAATCCAGGGTAGGGAAGGTCTCGGAGAGCTGGGCCATGTGCCCGCCGATTGTTGGCTCCTTTTCGACCAGGATCACGGCGAACCCACTCTCGGCAACATCCAGTGCGGCCTGAATCCCGGCGATCCCAGCGCCGATGACTAGGCACTTGTTCACGTGATCGATCTCTACCGGTTCCAGAGGGTGGTTTCCTCGCACCTTCTCTATAATGGTGTTGACGATTCGAAGCGCCTTCTTCGTGGCCGCTTCACGATCTTGGTGCACCCAACTACACTGCTCGCGGATATTCGCCATCTCGCACAGATACGGGTTCATCCCCGCTTCCTCTGCTGCTCGACGGAAAGTTGGCTCATGCATCGCTGGCGAACAAGCCGCGATAACGATTCCGGTCAACCGCTGTTCGGTGATTGCCTCCTTGATCAACCGCTGTCCGGGATCGGAGCACATGTAGTCGTAATCGGTGGCAAAGGCCACCCCTGGATACTCGCCGAGTGCTTCGGTTATGGCTTGAGTGTCCACGGTTCTCTTGATGTTTAACCCACAGTGGCAGACAAAAATCCCAATCCTAGGTTGCGGCACTCTTCACTCCTTTTCCCCGTTCGTAGCCAGCGGTGAAAGCACTCCCGTTTAGATCTTTCGTCTTTGGTGGAACAGAAGAAAGGATAGCCTCAAGCATCGCTTCTTTGGCGACAATTCCAGTGATTGCGGTGAGAGCGCCAAGCATCACTACGTTAGCTACGATCCTCTTGCCAAGCCCATCGGCGATACGGGTGGCGGGGATCGTGTATACGCTTTCTACCGGTGGTTTTCCGGAGATCTCAACCAAGTCTTCGTCGATGATCAGAGTGCCTTTTGGCTTGATCGTGTGCCCGTACTTGTCGTAGGCCTCCTGAGACATGATGACAACGAGATTGGGAAGGTTGATGCGTGGATAACCGATCGGTGAATCGGCAACGACCAAGTCGGCATTACACGCTCCACCGCGCGCTTCTGGCCCATAGGACTGCATCAGCACGACTTCCTTCCCGTCATAAATTGCTGCTGCTCGTCCGGTGATCTTCCCGGCAGAGATGATCCCTTGGCCACCAAATCCAGCAAAGCGTATCTCAGATCTCAAGGCGCCGCTCATTCTTATATAGTGAGAATGAACCTCCGGTTTTTGATATTCGCCCCGTACTTTACCATAAATATTTTCAATATGCAACAGGTAGGAACCTGTCGAGACTTTCGTTCCTGATCGACACGAGGATCAATCCTTATGCAATCAATAACCCCCTATTATTTGGACGGATGATCTTAGCCATCGTTGCTCCGACATTTGCTGGGCTCTCAACGACCGTGACCCCAGCCTTAGCGAGAGCCGCGATCTTAGCTGAAGCTGTACCCGATCCACCAGTGATGATCGCGCCGGCATGACCCATCCGTCGTCCCAGAGGGGCAGTTCTTCCGGCGACGAAGGCGACAACTGGTTTCTTAATGCGCTCGGCGATATAGGCAGCTGCCTCCTCTTCGGCAGATCCGCCGATCTCTCCGATTAGGACCATTCCCCGCGTTTGCGGATCCTCCTCGAACCTTATCAGAAGGTCGGTGAACGACAATCCGCCGATTGGGTCGCCGCCGATCCCAACGCAAGTGGATTGGCCAATTCCGAGCTGAGACAGTTGGTGGACAACCTCGTAGGTGAGGGTTCCGCTACGGGAGACCACTCCGACCGGCCCTTCCCGGTGGATGTAACCCGCCATGATCCCTAGCTTGCACTTGTTCGGAGAAATGATCCCCGGCGTGTTAGGGCCAATCAGGATTGTTCCGAGCCGGTCGAGGTATCGGCGTACCGTGATCATATCTTGAACAGGGATTCCCTCGGTGATACAGATCACCAGCTTGATCCCGGCCTCTGCAGCCTCCATGATCGCGTCAGCGGCAAACCTTGAAGGTACGAAGATGATCGATGCCGTGGCGCCTGTCGCTGCCATGGCCGCGGAGACGGTGTTGTACACCAAGACATCCTCTGCCGTCTGTCCTTCTTTTCCCGGGGTCACCCCAGCAACGATCTTGGTGCCATAATCGATCATCCGTGAGGTGTGAAACCGCCCTTCATTTCCGGTGATCCCCTGAACTATTGCCTTGGTCGTTTGATCGATTAGGATACTCACGCGCGCCTTCCTTCTACCGCCGCAGCCACCAGCGCGGCCGCCTGTTGCATGTCGGTGGCACTGGAGAAGTGAAAGCTGGATCGGCGGAGCACCTTGCGCCCCTCTTTCACGTTAGTTCCTTCGAGTCGGATCACAACAGGAAGATCGATCGTGACCGTTTCGGCCGCCCGGACGATCCCTTGCGCCAGGGCGTCACAGCGTAGGATTCCGCCGAAGATGTTGATAAACACCGCTTCCACCGCTGGGTCGGAGAGGAGGATACAAAAAGCGTTTTCGATCATCGTCTCGTCGGCTCCTCCACCTACGTCAAGGAAGTTGGCTGGGGAGGCGCCCACCAGTTCGATCAGATCCATGGTTGCCATCGCCAACCCAGCGCCGTTGACTAGGCAGCCTACGTTCCCATCAAGCTTGATATAGTTTAGGTTGAACGCCTTCGCCTTAAGCTCCAATGGGGAGACCTCGCTTTCGTCCTGTAGTGCGGCGATCTCAGGGTGTCGGAACAGAGCGTTATCGTCGAAATCTACCTTGGCGTCCAGGGCGACCACTTCTCCGGAGCGTTCGATCACCAGCGGATTGATCTCCACCAAGGAGCAGTCCTTACCGGCAAACAAACGATACAAGGCTTGAATAAGTGAACTTACCTTACGGGTTTGCGCTTGATCGAGGCCGAGGTAATTCGCCAGCCGGTAGGCTTGGAATACGGGGAGACCGATCGTGGGATCGATCCACTCGGTGAAGATCGCCTCGGGATCTTGGCGTGCTATCTCCTCGATCTCTACCCCTCCTCGCGAGCTTACCATGATCGCGGAGGATCGTCTCTTACGATCGATGGCGAGGCCAATATACAGTTCATTAGCGATATTGACGGTCTTTTCTACGAGAACACGATTGACCCGTTTTCCGCCCGGCCCAGTCTGATGGGTGACTAGTGGTTTGGCAAGAATGTCCTTGGCCGCCTCGTTGACTTGTTTAGGGGTCTCGGCGCGCCTGATCCCGCCTGCTTTTCCACGGCCTCCGGCATGCACCTGGGCTTTCACCATTACTGGAGAGCCAAGGGTCTCCGCGATCCGTTGCGCTTCCTGTGGAGTAGCGGCTACCTCTCCCCTTGGCACTGGAATCCCGACTGACGCGAAGATCTCCTTTGCCTGGTACTCGTGGATCTTCATACGCTGTAATCCTCCTTCGCTCTTTCAGTGCCGCTACAGTATAAGAAACACAGCCGAGGGATCAACCGTTTTATCGGGACGACCTCCGCGGTTCTACATGATCGACAGCACAGCTTTCCCGTTGATTTTGTGAGTCCCGTTCGGTAACGTACAATCGTATCGGTAAGGAGGAAACGATGAAAGCACTCTTGATCATCGCGGATGGTCTGGCCGGGCGTCCACGTGATGTCAACGGAAAGACCTGCCTGGAAGCGGCATGGACACCGAACCTGGATGAGTTAACTAGCCGCGGAATGACCGGACTGGTAGACCCGATCGGTCCCGGGATTAGGCCGGGAAGCGACACCGCCCATCTGTCGTTGTTAGGTTACGACCCGTACACGGTATACACTGGCCGCGGGGTGTTCGAAGCCTTGGGAACCGGAATGGCAGTGCAACCTGGCGACGTCTGCTTCCGCGCGAACTTCGCGACGGTGACCCCCGGCAAGGATGGGTTCATCGTCAAGGATCGGCGGGCCGGCCGGATCGCCTCCGGCCAAGCGCAATTGGCCAAAGCCTTAAACGAGATCCATTTAGGTGAGAAGTTAGGCATTGAATTTGAGTTTCGCCCAAGTACACAGCATCGTGGAGCGCTCCTGCTCCGGGGCGAGGGCTTGTCACGGTACGTGACAGAAAACGACCCGCACAAGGTTGATGCAACAGCGCTTGATTTCCAGCCTGTAGAAGGACACAACGATGAGAGCTCGCGTCGTACCGCTGCTGCGTTGAGCGAACTGGTAAGGTACAGTTACGAGGTCCTTTACGATCATCCGGTGAACCGGCAGCGAACGCTGAATGGGGATCATCCCGCAAACTATATCCTCGCTCGCGGTGCCGCTGACCTACCACGCCTCGATTCGATAGAGGCGATCTACGGGGTCTGCGGTGCTGTTATCGCCGGCGGCGCTCTCTACCGCGGGATTGCATTGGCCTGTGGGATGAAACGAATCGACGCCCCTGGCGCGACCGGCGGACTCGATACCAACCTTGCATCCAAGGCGAAGACCGCGCTTGAGACCCTTAGGAGGTTGGATTACGTCTTCCTCCACGTCAAGGGGACGGATAACGCTGCCCACGACCATGATGCAAAGGCGAAGACCGCGTTCATCGAACGAATCGACGCTGAGTTGATCGGCCCGCTGATGGAGGATATCGACTGGGAGAGAACTCACCTTGCGTTTACTGGCGACCACACAACCCCGATCGATTGTGGAGATCACACGGCAGAGCCAGTCCCGGTCTTATTCGTGGGGCCGAACGTACGTCAGGACTCGACCATAACCTTTGGGGAGCGCGAAGCATGCCGCGGTGGCCTATGCCGGTTCAGTGGCCGGGTTCTTCCAATGCTCTTTAACTACAACAATTGGAACCCCAAGTTTGGCTCGTGAAAGACCCGCAGCGACCAGAAACAGCGACTCTTGGATACTGAGGGAAAGCTCTAATGACGCTAACGATGTACCTACGTTCCTTGGAGCAATCAACAGGCGGGCAGCTGCTCGAGTAGCCACGCGATCCAGGCCTCTATCCCCTCACCCGTCTTGCACGAAACTCTGAGGATCTGCGCTTTGTTGCTCAGTCCGTCAACCGCACTCTCGAATGCCTTGAGGTCAAAATCGGTGTGCGGCAAGAGATCCATCTTGTTCAGTATGACGACATCTGCTTGGCTGAACATTACCGGGTACTTGTGTGGCTTATCGTGCCCTTCAGGAACACTAGCAACCAGCACCTTCCGATCCTCGCCAAGCGCGAACGAGGCCGGGCAGATTAGGTTGCCGACGTTTTCTATGATGAGCAGGTCAATCTTGGCGAGCGGCAGGTTGGAAAGCGCGTTTGAAACCATGGTTGCGTCGAGGTGACAGGTGCCGCCAGTATTGATCTGAACCACCGGCACTCCCTCTTTCCCCACCATCTTTGCGTCGATGCTCGAGCTGACATCCCCCTCCACAACACCGAAGGTGATCCTGTCCTTGAGCCGGTGTATCGTCTCCAAGATCACGCTCGTCTTACCAGCGCCGGGTGAGGCGGTTATGTTCACCGTAAAGACGTGATGCTCATCCAGTAATGCCCGGTTTTCACGGGCCCGTTGATCGTTAGCGCTGAGGATGTCTTTTAGAACCTTTATTTCCATTATTCCACCTCGATACTTTCTACATAGAGTTCCTTACCCCCTACGATTTCAATACAGGTTGTCCCGCAACCGGGACAGACCCACTTCAGTTCCTCCAGCTTAAACTCTCTGCCACATTCCCTGCACCGTGCCTTTGCGGGAACCGGTTTGAACGCGAGACGCGCCCCTTTGGCTATGGTGTCACGACTCAAGAAATCAAAGTAGAACCGGACACAGTCATCGACAATCCCTGACATCTTGCCGATTACGAGCGTGATCGCCTGTACCCGCGCGGCGTCGTTCTTCCGCGCTTCTTCAAGAACAAGATCGAGCATCATTTGTGTAATCGACAGCTCGTGCATTGTTAGCAGATCCTAGGCAGGATGTCGCCGGTCAACATATCGATAACACGGAACGATCCAAGGTGCGTCCTCATGACCACGCGGCCCGGCTCCCCGTCGGTCACCTCCCCGATGATGACAGCTCTCTTGCCGTAGCAACTGCTTCGCATCGCGGCGAGAACCTTGTCGACACCGGAGGCGGGTAATACAGCGACCAGCTTCCCCTCGTTTGCCACGTACAGCGGGTCGAGTCCCAGCATCTCGCATGCTCCCAGAACCTCTTCACGTACCGGGATCGCCGCTTCCTCGATGACGATCCGCGTGTGCGACTGTTGGGCCAGTTCATTGAGGGTGGTCGCTAGCCCTCCCCGCGTAGGATCGCGTAGGCAATGAACCTGTTGGCCCGTTGCGAGGATCCTTTCCACCATGTCATTCAAGGGTGCGGAGTCGCTCTCTAATTTGCTAGAAAAGCGTAGCCCCTCTCGCTTGCTCATCACCGCGATTCCGTGATCTCCGATCGGTCCTGAGAGGAGGATCTTGTCTCCTGGCTTGGCGTTCTTCCCGGAAACATTTACCCCCTCCGGCACGATACCCACGCCGGCGGTGTTGATGTAGAGCTTATCAGCGCTTCCCTGATTAACCACCTTCGTATCCCCCGTGACGATCGTCATCCCTGCTTCAATGGTAGCTTGGTGGATGGAGTCCACGATCCTCTCTAGATCACTCTTAGAGAATCCCTCTTCGATGATGACGGCAAGGGATAGATACAACGGGCGTGCCCCGGACATCGCAAGATCGTTGACCGTCCCGCAGACGGCGAGCTTCCCTATGTCCCCGCCGGGGAAGAAGATCGGATCGACTACGTAGCTATCGGTTGTGAACGCCACCGTGCCACTCAGGTTGAAGGTCGCTGCGTCGTCCATTTGGGCAAGGATTGGATTCCCCAGGCGACTTACGAAGGTTTCGGTCACCAGACGGTGCGCCAATTTTCCCCCGCTTCCGTGTGCTAACAGGATCCTATCAGGCATGCTCCCCTCCGTATCGGTAGTAGGCGGAACAGCTTCCCTCCGAAGAAACCATGCACGGTCCAACTGGCTCCTCCGGTGTGCACGCCTTGCCGAACAACGGACAGTCTTGCGGAGTCGCTACCCCGCGCAGGATCTGGCCGCACAAACACCCTTCAGTCTCCCGTGTCGGGCCCGAGTCGATGTCGAACGCTGTCTCGGCATCGAACTCTAAGTACGCTTCGCGCAGCTTAAGCCCGCTAGCGGGGATCTCTCCCATCCCGCGCCAGTCGGCCGGGCAGGGGGCGAACACCTCGCGCATCAGCCGCAGGGCGGTGGGGTTCCCTTCCGGCTGAACACCTCTGCGGTAGGCTATCTCAACCTCCGCGCGCTTCGTTTCCACCTGTGAAACCAACATACTTATAGAGTGTAGGACATCAAGCGGCTCAAAGCCAGATACAACACACGGAATACCGTAATCGCGAGAGATGAACTCCCATGCCTGCGAGCCGGTGACTGTTGACACGTGCCCCGGACAGATGAACCCATCCAGGTTGACCTCACCGGAATCGAGCAAGGCTTTAACCACCGGCGGGGAGAGCTTGTGTAAGGAGAGAATGTAGTAGTTGTCCAGTCCCTCTTTCGCAGCTTGCAGGACCGACGCGGCAATTGTCGGGGCTGTGGTTTCAAACCCGATTCCCACGAAGATCACATGTTTCTCTGGGTTTTCCCGCGCGATATTGAGCGCGTCCATGGCAGAGTAGACCATCCGCACATCCGCGCCCTCGGCCTTGGCCTGTTGCAGACTAGAGTGGCTGCCAGGGATCCTCAACATATCGCCGAAGGTGGCAAGGATCACATCGGGGAAATGCGCCAGGGCTATTGTCTTGTCCAAGTCTTTGTTTGCGGTTACGCATACTGGACACCCAGGACCGGAAACCATGGTCACTGTCTGTGGAAGAACCTGGCGGATGCCGTAGCGGAAGATGGTCACCGTGTGTCCGCCGCAAAACTCCATAAACCGGGCCGGTGTACTGGACAGGCGACAAACCTGCGCGATCAACCCCTTAGCCAACGCAGAGTCTCTGAACTCGGAGACGTACTTCAATTCCCCTCCTTAAGCCGTGCGCGCGATCGCCTCGATTAACCGCAGGGTCTCCTCTCCCTCCTGTTGATCGAGGACGTTAATCGCGTAACCGGTGTGAACGATTACATAGTCTCCTACCTTGGCCTCCGGGGTCAACTGGAGACTCACCGTGCGGGTGATCCCGCCAATTCCCACCTCTGCCTGTTCGCCTTGTATTGAGTTAACGCGTGCGGGGATAGCAACACACATCGTTTCTCCCTCCTCACCACTTACTGGTGCTTAAAATTGGCAATCACGGCCTGGCCGACGGAGATGCCACCGTCATTACAGGGAACCCTGTTGTGGGTCAACACGGTAAATCCCTCTTCACGGAGGATAGCCGTGGTTAACCGTAGCAGTAGGCGGTTTTGGAAGACGCCGCCGGTTAATGCCACCCTCTTTAAGCCCCGATTGCCTGCTATAGCCGTGCACACTCGGGCGGTCGCTTGAGCCATGGTTGTGTGGAACCTGGCCGCGATAATCGCGGCGGGTACCTTATCTCTTATCTCTTTCACGATCTGAGCGAAAAGTGAACCTAACCGTACTACCTGCATCTCATTCGCTCTATCCAGCAAGATCGGATAGATCCCGCGCTCTCCGGATCTTCCGAGAGCGACCATCTCAAGCTCGATCGCTGCCTGGGCGTCATAGTCGATCTTGTCTCGTACTCCGATGAGCGCGGAGACCGCATCGAACAGCCGCCCAGCCGAGGAAGTCAAGGGGGCGTTTATCCGCTGTCGCGACTGCTGTCTTATGACATCCCGCTCTGCGGGATCTATCTTGCTCAACGAGAGCCCGTCCAACGACACGTCATCTCCCAGGAGGGTGTAGAGGTAAGAAAGGGCCATCCGGTAAGGCCTTCTTATTGCTGCCTCGCCGCCGGGCAAGGGAACCTGTTCCAGGTGTCCCACCCGTTCAAACTTGTACCGGTCAGCGATTAAGAACTCGCCTCCCCAGATCGTTTCGTCGGTGCCGTAACCGGTGCCGTCGAACGCGACCCCGATCACCGGGCCCTCTACACCGTTGTCGGTTAGACAAGCGACCACGTGGGCGTGGTGGTGTTGCACTGCTGTCAGGGTCAATCCCTGCTTCTTCGCTAGGATGTGAGCATATTTGGTGGAAGCGTAGTCTGGGTGCATGTCGCAGGCGACAAGCTCTGGAGTGACGCGAAATAGGTGTTGATACAGGGCTATCGTGTCCGCGAAGTGCTCAATGGTCCCTTCGTTGTCCATCTCGCCGATATGCTGGCTCAAGAAGGCGTGTCTCTCTTTGGTGAAGCAGAACGTGTTCTTGAGTTCGGCTCCGCAGGCGAGGATCTGCTTGGACTTAAAATGAAGGGAAATCGGTGATGGAGCGTAGCCGCGGGCGTGTCTTAGAACCTGAGGAGTGTCCACAACCATGCATACACTGTCGTCGCAACGGACGTGGATCTCGCGGTCGTGCAGTAAGAAGTAATCGGCGATGTCTCCCAGCCGCGCTAACGCCTCCTCGTTATCCTTAGCCAGAGGCTCCCCGCTGATATTACCGCTCGTCATTACCAATGGCCGGCCGGAATCTCGAAGAAGGATGTGATGTAGTGGGGTATACGGAAGCATTGCCCCCAGGTAGCACAGGTTGGGCGCGACCGCGGGGGAGATCCTCGAGGCGCGATGTCGCCACCGCAAGAGGACGATCGGGCACTCAGGGCTTAACAGAAGTTCCCTCTCCTCACGAGAGACCACGCAGTGCTGTTCGATTTCTTCTAGGCTTTCCATCATGACCGCAAACGGCTTGGCATGGCGTCCCTTCCTCTCTCTCAACCGCATAACCGCAGGGCCACTGGTGGCGTCACACACAAGGTGGAATCCTCCCAGCCCCTTGACAGCAACAACCTTTCCCTGTTGTAACAGCTCGCTCGTCGCGGCGATGGGATCGTCGCACGCGATCACAGTGCCGTTGGAATCGACAAGCTCCAGTCGCGGACCGCAGATAGGACAGGCGTTCGGTTGAGCGTGGAACCGTCGATCGAGCGGGTCCTCGTATTCTTGCTGACACTCACCGCACATGACAAACGCGCGCATGGTCGTCGCGGCTCGGTCGTAGGGAATCCCTTGGATAATGGTGAACCGCGGTCCGCAGTTGGTGCAGTTGGTGAATGGATAACGGTAGCGGCGATCACCGGGGGAGAGGATCTCCCGCCTACAGTCCTCGCAGGTAGCGATATCCGGGGAGACAAGCTGATACTCGCTCTCCTGGCTTAGGCTGTCACGAATTTCAAAACCGGTGTACCCCTTGGTTGGATAGAAGGTAGTGTCGAGTGTTTCGATGCTCGCCCGCGGCGGAGCCTTTGCTTCAAAGATCTTAAGGAAACTAGTAACGGCATTCTTGTCCCCTTCTACCTCGATCTCCACAGCTCCGGAGGTGTTTCGTACCCAGCCAGTTAGTTTGTGTTCACGGGCCAGACGGTAAACAAACGGCCTGAATCCAACCCCTTGCACTACCCCGCGCACACTCATCCTCGCCCGCGTTCCCATTCCAATCACTCCTGATGACGCTTGCTACCGCGCGCGGCGCGGCTTCGGCTTAGATACAGGCCGGTTCTGTAACGGCTGACAAAGGGGCGAGCCCAGCGTGTGAATTGCGCATAATTGCTCCTCCCGCATTATTTTTCCCGCAATTGTAGGTATTTGACGTTCTATTTCTTTGGTACAACTTTCCCGAAAGGTGGTATTGTCTAGGATCTCAATGGCGTAGATTCTAATCTGTGCAGGCGTGTCGTAACCTAAACCATGCCCGAGTCGGAGTGTGGTCGCGATGTTCATGCCGTGTGAGGGGGTTAGGTCCATACTGGCGTCGAGGTCATCAAGGTCCAGCTTGTAGATATCACCTATGGTTCCATCTCCCGTCTTAATCGAGTCGATGATGATGAGTCGATCGTAACCGATGACGTGATCGAGGAGGTTGATTCCCACCCCGCCTGTCTCTACCACTTTCAGATCCGGATTGCGCTCTTTGATCTGTTGAGCGATTTTGATACCAACTCCATCATCGCTCAGGATGGGATTCCCAATCCCCAAGATAATCGTTTTCATGTTTCTCTGGCAAGTCCTTTGCTTGCAGTTTCTCGCCTTATGGTACGCGCGTCGCATCTAGGTATTGGAAACCGCTTCTCCCACTCCATCCCCGCTGGTCGACGTGGTGCAGCTGTTTTTCTGTAGCCTCTTGATCAGCTTTCTCTTAGTGTCGTACACATTTACATCCAGGGCCATCCTGCCTGGGAGCGAATGGGTCGCACACGCATGGCACGGATCATATGCCCTAAACGCCATCTCGATCATGTTTAGGATCCCGTTTGGCACTTCACCATCTTTGATGAGCGACTTGGCGGCCCGTTCGATCGACATGTTGATTGCGGCAGAATTGTTCTGAGTAGCGACGATCAGGTTAACATCAGTGAGGATTCCCTCATCGTCCGTCTTGTAGTGATGGATCAGTGTCCCTCGTGGAGCCTCGACTACCCCGACTCCCTCCCTTGGGGTCTCCGTTGGCAGGTTGATTATATCCTTGGAGGTGATCTCCGGGTCACGGGCGAGCTCCAACAGCCGCTCTGAGGCGTAGAGCGCTTCCACGAGCCGTGCCCAGTGGTAGGCCAATGTGCTGTGAACGGGCTTTCCGCCCAAGACGGAATACATCTTCTCATATGCTTGCTGTGCAAGTGGTGTCGCCATTCCATCGGCCGCGTTCAACCGAGCTAACGGGGCAACACGAAACACCCCGCTCTGTTCCCCGTCGACAAATCCTTTCCAGCCCAACTGTTTGAGGTAGGAGAACTTGACATATGTCCACGGTTCCACGCGCTCTTCAATGTGATCGAGGTAATCCTGGCCCTTGAACTTGGCGAATTCCTTGCCGTTCGGGTCGACAACACGGATAAGGCCATCGTAGAAGTTGACCTTATTGTTCTTGTCCACCAATCCCATGTAGTAGGTGCGGTGCTGATAGGTGTCGCCGGTGATAAGCTCGACGTAGTCCTTGTTCTTTAGGACGATATCATCGAAAAACTCAAGCGCGAACTGACAGAACTCAACCGCGTACTCTCCGGCCTCGATGATGGTCTGTTTCTCTTCCTCGTTGATCCCTTTCGAAACCCCGCCTGGCAGACCGGCGCTGGGCATAACTGGCTTGCCACCGATGATCCGTAGCACGTTTCGTAGCCTCTTTCGTACCTCGATTACCTTACTCCCGGTATCGATTCCAACCTTGGCGATGACTCCTAGGATGTTGCGCTCCCTAGCGGGCGCCTGCGGGCCGACAATAAAGTCGGGACCGCCGAGGAAGAAGAAGTGAAGCAGGTGGTCCTCTGCCTGGAAGGCGGAGTACATCAACTCCCTGATCTTCTTTGCCGCCGAGGTGGGCTCGACTTTGAACAGGTCATCGAGAGCCTTGGTCGCCGCCATGTGGTGTGCCGTAGGACACACCCCGCAGATCATGGTGGTGATCCGCGGCATCTCCTCGGCGGCTCGTCCTATGGAGAACTGTTCGAAGCCTCGAAGTTCAGGGATCTGAAGGTAGGCCTTCTCACAGTTACCTGCTTCGTTGAGGAAGATTTCAATCTTTCCGTGTCCCTCGAGCCGGGTTATGGGGTCGATGGTTATCTTTTTCATTCTTCTCCTTCTAGACCCTGTATCATCTTTCGTCTAAGAAGAGAGGCTGGTAGACTGTATCGGTAGAACGTTCCTGCCGGATCGGCGATCCGATTTACGAGCCGTTGAACCTGTTCATCGCTCATCTCTTCCTCTCCCTCAACGCCCAAGATGGACGCGATCATGGAAAGGGCTTTCGCGCCCTGATCGGCAACCCCAGCAACGGGACCGAAACAACCGCGGCATGGCTGATTGGCGCGGATGCACGTCTCTCCACACCCTGACCGGGTGGCCGGGCCGAGACAGATCAAGCCTTGGGTAAGGAAGCACTTCTCCGGATCGATCTTGATCTCCCACGGACGCTTTATGTCGTTTATCGACAGCTTATCCGGTTTGGACTCCAGGCGGGAACAAGTATCGCACAGCGCCTTTTCCGGTGCGAGGACTGCTCCCTTGTCGGGAAGCTCTCCGGCAAGAATGGCGTTTACCGCGTTTAGTATCAGGTCTGGCGGTGGTGGGCACCCAGGGAGGTAGTAATCTACGGGGATGGTTTGGTCCAGTGTCTGCACCGTGTCGTAGAACTTGGGCAAGGTCAGTTCGCCTTCAGTGACTGTCGTAGCCTGTTGGGGGAGAACGCCGCTCGGGTTTTTCACGCTGGGAGTGTCGGTGTAGGCCTTGTGAAAGATTGTCTCCCTGGAATAGAAGTTCCCGAGGCCGGGAATGCCGCCCATACAAGCACAGGCGCCAAAAGCAACGACCAACTGCGACTTCTTCCTCAGCAGCTCAACCATTTCCCGCTGTTCTTCCAGCCTCACTGCCCCATTAATGAAGCTCACTGCGATCTCGTTATCGGTCAGGGCCTCGATATCCTTGCGCTTGAAGTCTAACGCAACCGGCCACAGCACGATGTCCACCGCGTCCGCAACCTTTAACAGATCTTCGTTGAGGTCAATGACGGCCTCTTCACACCCTCCACATGAGGCACACCAATAAAACGCAACCTTTGGTTTGGCCACCGTTCTATCCTCCCTTGTTAGACATTTGATCCGCGGTCATCGATCGGTCCGGACAATTCTATTGCAGACAATGACCGTCTTCAAGCTACGGAACTCTCTTATACAGGAAGATCGCAAGCAGTTGGAAACGCGGGCATGTTGCTCTTAACCAGGTACCAACTTAAGTGTCTGGATAGTCCCGGTGACCGGTCTGTATTGGCGGTGGCAGAACTCCTTCCGTTGGAATTACACTTGCACTGTTCACAAGACAAAGCCCACGCGTCATGAGTACGTGGAAGGCCGCTGCCTTGAACCGCAGAGGCGACCCGCCCGTTTTCGTACGGATACCGCCAATTGAAGAAGACTGCGACAGTGTAGGGTGGAAAAGATCAGTGCCAGCTTCTTGAAAAAGGAACAGTAATGTGTTATACGTACGAAACTGTAAATTGAGTCCCGCATGAAGATGGTCGTATCTCACGAGATGCAAAATGCTTGGGATGAGGCACCAGATAAACCGGGGTGAAAGAGTGGGAATTGTTTCGATAAGCAAACTAAGCGTTCTGTTGAATGCTGTTGCTGAACAAATTGAGCTTTACACTCCGAAAAAGATCGGAAACCATTACACATTTGCTAAATACGATTCTTCCATTGAAACTCCGCTGCATTTCAACAATGTACGCGCCTATACACCGATAAAGGATTTCCTGTTCCCGCTATCGGAACTTGTCGCTGTCTTCTCAAAATCGGTTGAGCCGAATGAGGTAAAACCGTTTGCCATCTTTGGGCTCAAGGATTGCGACCTTCGATCGATTGAGATCCTGGATAAGGTTTTCTTGGAAGAGGAATTTCAAGACCCATTCTATCAAAGACGGCGGGAGAAACTGTTCATCATCTCGAGCGACTGCTTTGACCCGGCTGAGAGTTGTTGCTGTACGCTGTTTGGCGGGCGACCTTTTGCGCAGAGCGGATTTGACTTGAATGTTTCGAAAACAAGTGATGGTTTTATCGTTGAAGTTGGCTCAAATAAAGGTAGAGATTTCGTAGAAAAGCATTCACAGCTTTTCACTGATGCGCCTGAAGCCTTGTTAATCGAGCGGGACAAAACCAGGGCCAAAACGCAGAAACAGATCGAACAGAACAACTCTAAATACGAGCTTGACGCTCCCGTCAACAAAGTCCTTGAGAACAGCACTGATTCTGAAGTTTTCGATATCGAATCACAAAAGTGTGTTGAGTGTCAAGCCTGTACGAGGATTTGCCCCACATGTCACTGCTTCTATCTCTATGATACCAGGCAGAAGGATTACTTCGCCAAGATGAAGATGTGGGACAGTTGTATGCGAATGGCCTATGCCGCCGTAGCTGGCGGGGCAAATCCGCGGAAGGTACTTGGTGATAGGATCAAGCACCGACTGATGCATAAGTTCTCGTACTTCTTTGATAGATACGGAATCGACATGTGCGTCGGCTGCGGTAGGTGTATTGATGCCGATTCCCATGGAATGGACATTCGAGTGGTGTTGAAGAAACTGAACGAGGAATTGCGGACCAAGCCAAAGGCGGAAGTTGCAAAGTGAATAAGAACCTCTACCAACCAATAAGTAGTGAGATCATCAAAATCATTGATGAATCCCCCACGATTAGGAGTTATGTCATTGTTCCGGAAGAACCTTTCAAGTTTGAAACCGGTCAGTTTGTGGAGTTGACATGGCCTGGCGTTGGCGAAGCGCCGTTTACCCCTTCTTCATCACCCGCCGATACCGAGAAGATGGAGATCAGTATCATGAAGGTAGGACACGTCACTGAGTTACTGCATGAGTGCGAGAAGGGACAGAAGATCGGCATTCGTGGACCATACGGCAACGGTTATCCACTCGATGACTTCATTGGCAAACACGTCTACATCGTGGGCGGTGGTGTGGGATTGGCACCGATCCGGTCGTTGTTTTTGACCCTGATTGACAGGATAGAGGACTTCAAATCAATCGTTTGCCGGTTTGGAGCAAGAACACCTGATGACTTCATCTACAAGGAAGCGGTCTTCGGGCATTGGCAGGAGATCGAGGGTGTGGATATGAAACTCACCGTCGATAAGGCCGACGACAACTGGAAGGGAAACGTTGGTGTGGTGACAACGATATGCAACGAACAAGATGTTGATGTGAGCAACACAGTAGCAGTAATCTGCGGGCCGCCGATCATGATGAAGTTCGCCACGCTGAAGATGTTGGAGTTTGGTTTCAAGCCAGCTCAGATCTACCTCTCAATGGAGAAGAACATGAGCTGTGGGTTTGGCAAGTGTGGTCATTGCATGATCGGCAAGTACTACGTGTGTAAGGACGGACCGGTCTTTACCTATGAGCAGATAAAGGACTATCCCAACATCTGGGACTGAGGGTAAAACGGGGTTTTTATGGGCGCAAAGCTGATAATCGATCTAGGGAAAAGCAGGCTCCAGAATGAATCCGGAGTACGGTGTTCATACAAGCATCACCCCGATAATAAGGGGTTCGATTCGCTGCTAGAGATGGTCCGTTTTGCCCTAATCTGTCGCCGGTGTGAATTGGCACCATGCATCGAGGCATGCCCCAGTGATGCGTTGGAAAAGGTGTCAAGCGAAACGAACGATGCGGGTGTTCTCAAGCGTGCGGATATGCTATGCACCGGGTGCGGAACCTGTTCACTTGCCTGCCCGTTTGGCACGATCTATCCGGACTTGATCCTGTTTCCAACGAGCGTTTGTGACGTGTGCAGAGGCAGATTGGAGCCTGATGAGAAACCCCTATGCGTTAGGACCTGCCAGGATGGAAGCATAGAGTACAGAGAAGTCGACGTAGAGGCCGAAGATGATTTGGTGGAGGTGTTTGAGGATATCGTCGTACGGGTCTCCGGCGGTGTCCTTTGGGAACCGTTCTTGCGGGAAGAGGAAAAGGCAACGCCATGACGCAAGCTTTGTGGAGTCTTTTTTGGATCACCGTCTTTCCGGGGTTCCTGTTCACTTTTTCCTTGGGTTTGCTTGCCACGTGGGTAGTTCGGAAGGTCAGTGCACTGGTGCAGTGGCGCGTTGGACCTCCGGTTTTGCAGCCGTTCTACGACGTTGCAAAGCTGCTAGGAAAGGAGATCCTCGTCCCCGAGGATGCTCAGAGGATTGTGTTTATCGCAGCGCCGCTTGTAGGGATGGCAGGCACGCTGTTGCTGTCCACCATCCTCTGGCGGGTGGCCGTCGCGCAGTCGGCCTTTGTCGGTGATGTTATCGTGGTAATTTACTTGATGGTGTTGCCTTCACTGGCACTTATCCTTGGCAGCTCAGCCAGTGCCAACCCTTACGCTGCAATCGGCGCTTCACGGGAAATGAAACTTGTGATGGGCTATGAATTGCCGCTGGTGCTTGCTCTTGTTGTAGTTATTGTGAAGACTGGCGGGCAGCTCAATTTAGCCGCAATAGCCCAACAGACGCCGGTCTACAGCATATCGGGGATGCTTGCTTTCTTGGTCAGCTTGTTGTGCATTCAGGCGAAGCTCGGGTTTGTTCCGTTCGATATGGCTGAGTCGGAGACCGAGATTGCCAGTGGTGTATTGATGGAGTACTCTGGCGCTCTGCTCGCCGTGTGGAAGGTGATGCATGCGCTGATGCTCGTTGCCCTTCCGCTGTTCCTTATAACGGTCTTCCTTGGTGGGTTTGGTACAACAGGCTGCCCCCTAGCCTGGAGTATTGGCAAATATGTATTGGTTCTGGTTCTAGTTATTCTGATAAAGAACACCAATCCACGTGTGCGAATCGACCAAGCAATGAAATTCTTCTGGGTTTACTGCGGTATTGCCCTGGTACTTGCCGTTGTCCTGGCTGCAATAGGAAGCTATTATGACATCAATTGGCTTTAAGGTGGATATATGAATTGGAGGATACGGGCACTAAAGAAATCGCCGTGGGTATTTCACGTCAATACCGGTGCATGCAACAATTGCGACATTGAGATCGTTGATTTGTTGACGCCGAGATTTGACGTGGAACGGTTTGGCATCAAGCTTGTCGGCTCGCCAAGGCATGCCGATGCGTTATTGGTAACGGGCGGTGTCACTGCGCAGGCAGCTCCGCGTCTGCGTGAAGTATATCGTCAAACCCCAAAGCCATGTGTTGTTTTTGCAATCGGCGCCTGCGCCTGTGACAAAGGTATATTCACTACAGGTTATCATATGGTAGGGCCGGTAGACAAAATAATAAAAGAAATAGACCCCAATGCGATTATTGCTTATGTGCCGGGCTGTCCGCCAAAACCGGAAGCGATGATATCAGGCATAGTAAAAGCCCTGTCGGCTTTATGATACGCTGAAGTAAGAAGCGAGGTAGAAATCTTGACGCAGGAAGAATTGAACAACAAGCTGTCCGGAATAAAGGACAAAGTCACGAAGATAGACAAGATGAGCGAGACTCGAATCTATCTTTACTGTGAGTCAGAGAACAGTTACGCGGTCAACAAGTTTCTATTTGAAGAGGTCCCTTTAAGGTTCGTGATTGCTACCGGTATCGATTCTGATGATTGTTTTGAAGTCCTGTATCATTATTCAGATGATGAGACCGGCTGCATTGTGACTGCAAAAGCTTTCATTCGCGACCGCGAGAACCCGATAATCGAATCTATCGCGCCGTTCCTTCCGGGCGCCGACTGGGCAGAACGGGAGACGCACGACGTATTGGGAATAGAGTTCAAGAATCATCCGGATATGAGGAGGTTAATCCTATCCGATGATTGGCCCGAAGGCGTCTATCCGTTGAGAAAGGACGCAGAGAAGCCGGGAAAGCGCCTGGGTGGAGATCCAGCCAAGCGTCCGGTTGACCAGGCGAAGTGTCCAGCCCGGCGAACCATCCGACTGTCGAAGCCGATCGTCCCGATTGGGCCGTCTCATCCGTTACAGGAAGAGATGGAATACTTTCAACTTTCCGTCGAGGGTGAGATCGTGACAGACATCGACATGCGGTTGTCGTACAATCACCGAGGAATAGAGAAGATCAGTGAATCACTGCAGTTCGACCAAGTGCCGTTCTTGATATCGCGTATATGTGGGATTTGTTCAGCCTCGCATCCGTTAGCTTACGTCCAGGCGGTGGAAGAGCTTGCAGGTGTAACGCCACCCGAGCGTGCTCTGTATGTGCGGACGATTATCAACGAACTTGAACGGATCCACAGCCACGTGCTCTGGCTCGGATTGGCCGGACACTTCATTGGGTACGATACCGTGTTCATGTGGGCGTGGAAGTACCGCGAGCCCATCCTTGACCTGCTTGAGGAGATAACGGGCAACAGGAACAACTATGGTAACGTCAAGATAGGTGGATGTCGGGAGGATATTCCCAATGAGCTGAAACCTAGAATACTGAAAGATATGGACGAAACCGAGAGAAAGATGGATATGCTTATCAAGGCGGTACTCGATGACCCTGTCTTACACGTACGGCTCAAGGGTGTTGGCATATTGACTAAAGCCGATGCAATAAGATACGCCGTGACAGGGCCGACGGCCAGAGCAAGCGGTCTTCCCATTGATGTGAGGCGCGACGATCCCTATGCAACATACGCCGATTTGAACTGGAATGTGATTACCCGGCCGGAAGGGGATGTCTTCGCCAAGGCGGTCGTTCGTCTGCTCGAAGTCCTGGAATCGATCAAGATCATAAGACAGGCTGTAGAGAAGCTTCCTGACGGACCCATTGCCGTTGAGGTAAAGGAGATCCCTGCTGGCGAAGCGGTCGGACGCGTTGAGGCGCCAAGAGGTGAAACCTTCCACTACGTCCGCAGTGACGGCGGTAACAGGCCGGTCCGTCACAAGGTTAGAGCCCCGAGTTACGTCAATGTGCCGTCATTCAAGGCCTCCTGTATCGGAGAGAGTATTCCCGATGTGACAATTACACTTGCCGCGGTCGACCCGTGTTACAGTTGCACAGAAAGGCTGGCTGTTGCCGATAAGAATAGCAGGATCACTCACGACTATGAGGCACTGTTGCGGTTGAGTCGTGACGAAACTGACCGGATTAGAGAAGAGATCGGCTCGCAACACCTGAAGCTGGAGGATTCATAAAGTGAATACTACTCTACTGATCCCTATCTTCCTGCCGTTGGTTGCAGGCTTTGTGCTGCTGTTCTGTCCAAACAGAATAAGAGCCTTACCTAAGGTATTGACGTTGTGCATTTCCATCGTCGCATTCGCAGTAGCCATCCTAATATTTACCCAAGGCTCACTAACATATGCTTGGTCCGTTCTCCAGATAGACAACCTGAGACTGGACCTATTGTTACACGCTAAACCACTAGGAGCCTTTATTTTGCTGTTTGCCATGGGGTTTGGGCTGCTAATAACCTTGTATTCCCTGAAATCGATGGCTGGGGCGAAACGCCTGAACGAGTACTACGGAGCCATTCTATTAACAATAGGTGGTTCAGCAGGAATACTCCTTTCTAATCACTTACTGTTCTTGCTTATATTCTGGGAGATCGTCACCGCTTCGCTGTATCTCCTGATAACTACAGGAGGCAAGAACTCCAATTTCGCAGCGACAAAGAGCTTTGCAATGATTGGAGCATCAGACGCAGCCTTCCTCCTTGGGATATCAATGGTATGGACACTTTCGGGTACATTTGTCATGTCGGATATCAACCTGGCAACCACCTCAGCTATTCCAATTGCAGCCTTCTTATTGCTTATGACAGCAGCGATCACTAAGGCAGGTGCAATGCCTTTGCATACCTGGTTACCCACCAGTGGTGAATATGCTTCGGCCTCTGTGATGGCGCTTCTGCCTGCCGCGATTGACAAGCTTTTGGGGATCTACCTGCTAGTGTTGGTCGTGAAGGGGTTGTTCAGCCTCCAGTCAGGCGCGCTGAGCGTACTGCTGGCATTGATAGGTGCGGGCACGATAGTCGTCGCAGTAATGATTGCCATGGTTCAACATAACCTGAAGAAGCTTCTATCCTATCACGCCATCAGCCAGGTCGGCTATATGATCCTGGGCATAGCGACTATGACCCCCGTGGGCGTTGCTGGTGGCGTATTTCACATGCTGAATCATGCGATATACAAGTGTTGCCTATTCTTGTGCGGCGGTGCTGTGGAGCAACAGGCCGGCACGGCAGAACTGGACAAGCTCGGGGGGTTGGGCAAGAAAATGTCCATCACGTTCACGGCTTGTCTGATCGCCGCGCTTAGCATCTCCGGGATCCCGCCACTGAACGGATTTGTCTCCAAGTGGATGGTCTATCAGGGTATAATCAATATGGGATCATCGCAAACGAGCGCCGCTGCAAAGCTCTGGCCCGTGTGGCTTGTTGCAGCCATGTTCGGCAGTGCATTGACGCTGGCCTCGTTTGTCAAGCTCATCCACTCTGTTTTCCTCTCCCGTCTGCCAAGCAGGCTGAAGAACGTGAAAGAGGCCTCATGGTTGCAGACAACGCCGATGATCGTCCTGGCTGCGCTGTGCGTCTTCTTCGGGGTCTTCTACTACATACCGCTCAAGCTGTTCATCTATCCGGCACTGGGTCTGGATGCCAGCACCACACTACTTGGAACGTGGAATTCCACACTGGCTACTGGCCTGATCGCTGTCGGGGTTCTTCTAGGCCTGCTCATACTGGCCATCGGGCAATTATCAAAGAAAGTCCGACTGGTACCTACCTGGACGTGCGGCGAGGTGCAGCCGAACGACCAGATGATCATTCCAGGGACGCATTTCTATAAGACGGTCTCCTCTATGAACGGGTTACGCCAACTCTACAACTGGCAAGAAAGGGGTTTCTTCGATCCCTACAATCAATCAGGAAGGGTAGGACTGGCCGTAACAGGCCTGTTGCGATGGTTGCATTCGGGACTATTGCCGATGTACCTGACATGGGTGACGTTCGGCTTAGTGGTGCTGCTGTTTGTATTGTGCAGGATCTGGTGATAAAACTATGCTGATACTCTACGTATTAATGCTGTTCATGATAATCGCCGCCGTCATCGCGGTGGAGACCAGAAACCTGCTCAGCGCGGTGATCTGTGTCGGCTCGATCGGGTTTGTCGGCTCATTGATGTTCTTGTTCCTGTGTGCACCGGATATTGCAATAACACAGATTGTGGTAGAAGTTCTAGGGTTGATTATCTTGATTCGTGCTACCATCTCTCGTGATCTTACCTTCATCAGCGGGGACAAGGAGTTCTTCGGGGTCGTCGTATCGATCGTTCTTATTGCTGTCATCTTCCTGGCCGGCATGAAGGTCCTGGATACGCTCCCTGCTTTTGGTACAGCCATCTTCACTCAGGTTCCTGACGCCGCTTCACAGGTCTATCTCAGTGAAGGACTCCAGAGAACAGGAGCAGCGAACATCGTCACCTCGGTGATCCTTGACTTCCGTGCCTACGACACACTCGGAGAGGCGACTGTCTTGTTCACCTCGATCCTCGGTGCCAGTGCGATACTACGGAAGAAGAGCAGGAGGAGACTAGGATGATCGACGGAATGAAAGGGATGACAGTGATAGTCAAGACGATTAGCAGCTGGGTAAAGCTGCTTATCTTCCTGTTTGGTATCTACATTGTTCTGTTCGGTCACCTTACACCTGGTGGAGGATTTGCCGGCGGCATAATCTTGGCTTCTTCCTACGTGCTGCTTATGTTTGCCTACGGGAGAGAGTTCGTTGAGGCTAATCTGCCGCTGGGATTGGCATCGAAATTGGATTCCGTTGGCGCGTTTCTGTTCGCGCTAGTGGCAATCCTCGGGTTTGCCTTTGGCGGAGCATTCTTTGCCAACTTCTTGTATCAGAACTACCTGCCCGGAGAGTCGTTGAGACTCATCAGCGCGGGGACGATACCGCTTTCCAATATCGCTATCGGTCTTAAGGTGGGGGCATCACTCTTCTTGATCATCCTAACCCTATCGATCTGCTGTCATTACGAAGCCGGGAGCGAAGAACCTAACGACGACGAGGAGTGACACCATGTTGTATGCGCTGTGCTTTCTTCTGTTCATGATCGGGCTGTACTGCGCGATTACAAAGAAGAACATGGTCAAGATCGTGATCGGCATCATGGTTATGGAATATGCCGTTAACCTGTTTCTTATCATGCTTGGCTATCGCACAAACGGAATAGCTCCGATAATCGGCAAGGGTGACCTGAATCCAGAGACGGGACAGGTCTTGTCTAGCTTTATCAACGGATCTGTCGACCCGTTACCCCAAGCGCTCGTCCTCACTTCAATCGTCATCAGTCTGGGATCACTAGCACTGATGATCTCCTTGTGCATCAGAATATACGGCAAGTATAGGACATTCGACATTACCAAGATACGGAGGTTGAGAGGATGAGCATACCGTTACCCGTCTTTGTCGCTGTGCCATTGGTAACAGCATTTCTGCTTCCGATCTTTGGCGAGAGAGGCAAGCGGATTGCCACCCTACTAGCCAACCTGGCTACCGCCTCGTTGCTGGGACTGGCAATCGCTGTTATTGGCAAGTCCGGTGTCTATGAGATCGGTAACTGGTCGATACCGCTTGGGATCAACCTCGTCCTTGACGGACTGAGTTCGCTGATGCTGTTGGTGATCGGTACAGTCGGCACCGCGGCGATGCTGTTTAGCGCCCGTTACATGGAGCAGTACACCGCCAAGGCGAAGTATCTAAGTCTGTTCTTACTCATGATCGCTGGCATGAACGGCGTAGTGCTCTCCGGGGATATCTTCAACCTGTTTGTGTTCCTGGAGATTGCATCTATTGCATCGTATGCCCTTGTTGGATTTGGTTGTGGGGCCGAGGAGTTGGAAGCAGCGTTTAAGTATATGGTGCTGGGAAGTATTGCATCGATATTCGTCCTGTTTGCAGTCGGTCTTGTCTACGGAAATACAGGATCCCTTAACATGGCCTACATCGGCAAGGCGATCCAGGCATCAGGACTGAATCTAGGACTTACGTTCGCCCTAAGCCTCTTTATTGCCGGTTTCTCTCTGAAAGCAGCGTTGGTGCCATTCCACGCTTGGCTACCTGATGCGCATCCGTCGGCGCCGGCCCCTATTTCAGCGATGCTTTCCGGTGTATTGATCAAGACGCTTGGCGTCTACGCCCTTGCTCGCATCTTGTTCAACGTGTTCGGTATCTCGCTTCACACAGGATGGATCCTGGTTATCCTTGGTCTCACCAGCATGGTTGCCGGCGCGTTCCTGGCATTAGGGCAGTGGGATTTAAAGCGCCTCCTTGCATACTCAAGCATCAGTCAGATAGGGTATGTTGTGCTTGGTATAGGTCTTGGGGGGCTCATCCTCGCCAGGGGAGGTAACCCGGCTTGGGCCTCACTGGCCCTCCTTGGCGGTCTGTTCCATCTGGCCAATCACTCTGTTTACAAGTCTCTGCTGTTCTTGACAAGTGGTTCAGTGGAGATGTCTACCGGCACACGCGATATGAGGAAGATGGGAGGCTTGGGAGGCAAGCTGCCGTTCACACGTGCAGCTTGTACGGTGGCCTCGGCTTCAGTTGCCGGCGTCCCCCCGTTCAGCGGCTTCTGGAGTAAGCTGATTCTTGTGATTGCCGCTGTTCAGGCTCATTTCATCTGGGTAGCTGCAGTGATCGTTTTTGTCAGCCTATGCACGCTGATCATGTACTTGAAGGTTCAACGGCACGTGTTTCTTGGTGAGCTGCCGAAGACACTGAAGCAGATACGGGAACACAGGGGAGCAATGGTCGTTGCCATGATCAGCCTGGCGTGTCTATGCATCCTGATGTGCCTGTTAGTGATAATTCCTTCGCTGAGGAGCAGTATCCTTGATCCGGCAGTGAAGGCGTTGGTGGATGGATTGGAGTACTCGACCAAGGTAATCGGTACGCAATAGAGGTGTTAGTATGAGACGACTCGTTTACTTCGGCCTGGGGTTTGTCGTTTGGATAGTGTACACATGGCCATTTGTTGACGGCAAGATCGACATCCAGGTACTGGTAGCAGGGTTGATTGCTTCCGCAGTTGTGGCTGTTCTGTTCCACGAAATCCTGCCAAAGGAGCACTACATCTTTGTTTCGCCGGTACGCATATTCTGGTTCCTTGTCTATCTGCCGGTACTGTTCTACTACATCGTGGTAGCGAATCTGGACGTTGTCTATCGCGCTCTGCATCCAAGGATGCCGATACATCCCGGCATCGTGAAGATCAAGACCAACCTGAGTTCAGACTCAGGCGTTACGGCATTGGCCAATTCTATTACCCTTACGCCAGGCACGCTTACCGTAGACGTTGGAGAGGAGGGCGTGTTGTACGTGCACTGGATAAACGTGAAAGCTACTGATATCGAGGAGACGACAAAGCGCATCGGTAAAAGGTTTGAGTGGTTCTTGGAGAAGGTGTTCGAGTAGAAGGGGAAGTTATGATAACGCTGTTCTACACCGGTTTGTGCGTGTGTTGCTTCCTGTGCCTATATCGATTAGGGCGCGGCCCTACTGCTCCGGACAGAACCGTAGCCATCGACATCCTTGGCACAGTGGTCGTAGGGTTCTGCGCCATCCTAGGGATGGTGACAAAGAGCGACTTCTATCTTAACGTCGCCCTTGCCTGGGCGCTTCTGAGTTTCATCGGTACGATAGCGTTGTCCAAGTTCCTGGAGGGTAGGCATTTCGATGACTGAAATTACAGGATATACGCTGATAACGATCGGGGTACTATTCGATGTGTTCGGGTGTATCGGGCTTGTCCGCTTCCCTGATGTCTACAACCGCCTACAGGCAGCCACAAAGTGTGTTACCCTTGGCACATGTCTGCTGCTGGCAGGAGTGGCCATCGCTTGTGGTTCAGGCTCGATCAGTGCTAAGGCGCTGGTTTGCATTGTGTTTATTGTGCTAACCTCTCCCACCGCTGCCCATGCCATTGCCAAGGGCGCATATTCCTTCGGCGTCAAGCTGTGGAAAGAGAGTGTAGTCGACATGTATGGAGAAGATATCGACAATCAGAGCCAAGAAGACAGTAGTACGAAGGGAGCCTGACCGTGCGTCTGCCCAAGCTAAGAGAACTGAAAGAAGCAGTGACAGCGGTTTTCTCACCGCGATTCACCACTCGGTTTCCCGCTGAGCCTTGCGTGGTGCCTGAAAGGTATAGAGGAAAACCGGAGTTCGATCTTGATACCTGTATTGGCTGTGGTGCGTGTGTGAATGTGTGTCCGACCGAAGCACTCACTCAAGTCGACGATCTTGATGCCAGTCCACCGGTGAGAAGACTTACCCTTCGGTATGATACCTGCATCTTTTGCGGCAATTGTAGAGACAATTGCATAACAGAAGAAGGTATAGGGCTCTCAAATGAGTGGGATCTGGCCACCATGGATAGGGGGAGCACAATTGAGACCCACGAATATGAACTTCAACTATGCGAAAAGTGTGGTGCAGTGATAGGCACCAAGAAACATCTCATTTGGCTCTATGAAAAACTTGGCCCACTAGCCTATACCAATCCTTCACTCTTGATTGCGAAAAGCAGGGAACTGTCCATAGAACTGGAAGCTATTCAACCACAGGCCGACAAAACCGTCCAAACAAGCGATTTTATGCGAATCCTGTGCCCTAAGTGTAAATACGAACTGAATATTCGGTTGTAGGAATGCTGTGAGCGCCGCTGACGAAGTTCTTGAGAAGCTAAGAGAACTGCGAGGGTGTAGGACGATTATCGTCGGGATTGGCAACACCTTGAAAGGTGATGATGGAGCCGGTCCCTTGGTGTGTCAACAACTCTACGGGAAGGTTTGTGCCAGAGTAATGGATGTCGGTACTGTGCCTGAGAACTACATTCAGCCCATCGTCAACAGCGGTCCTGAGAATCTACTCGTCATCGATGCGATTGACTTTGGGGCCTTGGCCGGAATGATACGTATGTTCAAACCCGAGCAGTTAAACTCCGCGATCATCTCTACGCACACGCTTTCGCCTCGCGTATTTGTCAATGCGATCTGCCAGGAGACTGAAGCTGATCCGTATTTTGTTGGGATCCAGCCCGCACAGACGCAACTCGGGCAATCCATGTCTCTTGAGGTAACACAAGCGGTCCAATGGCTTGTGGATGCTCTCACCGAGGCTTTCCCGCTTACAGAGTAAGGTAGGACTGAGAAACCTCCATTCCCTCGTGGTGGGCGATATCCTCCCAAGTGACACGGCCAAGCTCGGCGGGGGAAAATGAAGGAAAGAGTGGAGGAAGGGTCAGTATTCGTACCCTTCCATTTCGTCGGGGCGACCGCGACAGACTGACCAACGATGCCCCGGGTCCGAAAGCGAAGATGCCAGAGATCAAGGTTGCAGCGTGTCAGATCGAAAGAACTTTTCCAACAAGAAACCCGTAAGGAGGCAGTATCAATGGAGATGAACAGCAAGACCCCAGCGGCGATCGCTGAAGCGTTGACAGAGACGATAGGTGTTGCAAAGACGAAAGCAAATACCTTACGTCTAACGATCCTTGGCATATTTGCGGGCGTGTATATCGGTTTTGGTGCCCAGCTCGCGATCATGGTCACTCACGATATGTCAAGCTTCCTTGGCGCTGGAATGGCGAAGCTGATCGCCGGTGCGGTGTTTAGCGTGGGGCTAATGCTGGTTGTGATCGCTGGAGCTGAGCTATTCACCGGCAACAATCTGATCGCTATCTCCGTCCTTGGCGGGAAAGCAAAGTTTAGCGGGTTGCTGCGAAACTGGACGATCGTCTACTTCGCTAATCTTGCTGGCTCACTTCTTCTCGTCCTTCTTATGTACTGGAGCGGACTGTGGAAGACGAACGGCAGCCTGGTCGGAGCCCAAGCCCTGTCTATTGCCAATGCTAAGATAAATCTGACATTCTTAGAGGCATTTGCCCGCGGGATCCTGTGCAATTGGCTTGTCTGCCTTGCGGTGTGGATGGCCGTCTCTGCCCGCACAGTCGTGGGAAAGGTATGGGCGATCTTCTTTCCGATCATGGCTTTTGTTGCTAGCGGATTCGAGCACAGCGTGGCCAACATGTTCTTTATCCCGATGGGCCTTGTGTTGAAGGGTCAGGCCGCTGTCGTCACCGCGGCCGGTCTCGGCGAAAAGCTCTCCCATCTTACGGTTGGAGGAATGGTGATGAACCTGATACCGGTGACGTTGGGGAACATCGTCGGAGGAGCATTCTTTGTAGCGACACTATACTGGGTGATCTACATCCGCAAAGGGAAGAACGCATAAGGGAAGGAAGAAAGGGGTATAAGGCTAAACCCTTCCCACGTCGCCAAAAAAGACACTAGTTAATCGCGGAGATCGCAGCGAAAATCATGGGCCAACGTCCAAAGTCCAACGTCCAAGGTCGATAGTCCAAGCAACGTCGACGGGAAAAGGGAAAACAATGGCCATCAAGCGGTTTGAAGATATTGACGTATGGAAAGCCGCCCAAACAAGCAGTTGACCACAGAGAAAAGCACAATATGGGTCAAAAAGACAAAGTCATCTAACCGCAGAGGGCGCAGAGGTGCGGAGGAGCAAAGACAATTGCGGATTGCGGAGTGCGGAGTGCGAAACGGGAAGACCGATGGACAAACAAGGAAGAGGCAGATTCCAGATCATGAGACATCCCTCTCCCTTTACCCCATGTAGTAACTCCAATCCTACTACTACACGGGGCGAGGTTGGGAAGGGAAGATTACAGAACACC
>JAUVYF010000082.1 GCA_030603215.1 Candidatus Bipolaricaulota bacterium | reverse complement strand
GGCACGACATCATGGGCAGGTACGACAGCATGGGCAGGCACAAGGCCTGCCCCTACGACGTTATTATCGTCGATGATCATGGCATCGTTGCTCATCAGGGACTGGCTGCTTTTCAAGTAACCCGAGAGAAAAGATGCCTGTCCCTGTCTTCCGACGCTACGAACGGTCTGACGACTGCCTTTCTCCCTCACAACTGATTGATTTATTCTCTCCATTGTGAGAGTATGTTCCACAGATAATGAAAAAGAACTTTCGCCTTAAACGAAGCGTGTTTCTCGGAAGCGGGATTACTGTTCTATTGATAATATCCCTATTCATCTATTTCTTCGTCATTGCGGAGCGCATACCGGCTGGAGCCATCGTAGTTCCTCGCGATTTCCCCACAATACAGTCAGCAATCGACCACGCACAGCCTGGAACGACAATCATTGTCAAGGCAGGAGAAGGTCCATTTCAAGGCCCACTCCTCATTCAGACCGCTGATCTAAAGATAGTTTCAACGAATGGAAAGGCTATTCTGGAATGCGAAGACACAGAACCGGCAATTACTGTTCGATCAGAAGGTGTAACACTGCGCGGTTTTGTCATTCGTGTTTCCGGCATCGGAGTGCGAGTGGAAAATGCTGTCAACTGCTTACTAGAAAACACTGCTATTGAAGGGGCGCATCTGGGCATACAGCTCATCGGCTGCCATTCGAGTGACTTCAGGCGGCTTACTCTGAGTGACGGCGAGATTGGAATCCAGATGACATCTTCTAGCCGAAATACCTTGGAACAGATCCAACTTAGCAGGCTTGGCGATGCCGGGATAAGGCTCATTGACTCCCGGTTAAACCGCGTGGAGAAAGCAACCGTAACAGAAGCCGACCTTGGCATTTCGCTAGAAGGAGGCTCAGAGAAGAATCGGATTCTCTCTTGCGAGCTTCAGAACTGTGCTACAGCTGGCGTAAAGATCCTAGATTCAGAACAGAATACGCTTACCCAAAACACATTTGATCGCGGCACAAATGGCATCCTACTCTACTCCGCGAGCGGTAATACAGTAAGTGACAATCAGCTATCCTACAGCTCAATACATGGGATCGCTCTCTACAAATCTAATCAAAATGTGCTCTCAGGAAATGATATCGTCGCTGCTCAGCAATATGGAACTTCACTTTTCGATAGCGACGAAAATACCCTTACACACAACAACATCGATAGATGTAAGATTGCGGGAATGAATCTCGAGAACGCCAAGAAAAACCTCCTGTTTGGAAACACGCTTAAGGGCAACATGATAGGTATTCAAGCCTCTACCGCGCACACAAATCGAATCCTGCGAAATGTAGTTCAAGATAGCTCACTGGCTGGAATCACGTTAAGCCAAGGAGAAGACAATCTGTTTCTGGATAATACAATAACAAAGAACTCATTTGGCATCGCGCTAATTGCGGCAAGTGGTAACCAATTGTTGCGAAACACAGTGACAGATAACTCCAGAAACGGTATTTCCTTCCTCAATGAGGCTCATCAGAATTTCCTTCAAGCTAACACAATCGAAAAGAACGATGCCGGAGTCCTAATCGCCTGTTCCTCTGGAAACACAATCGCGGAGAACTCTGTATCGGATAATAATACCGGAGTAATGTTGTTTCGACCTGGCTCTAGAACACAGGTTGATGCCAACTCCATCGTGCGCAACGTAACGGGAGTAGAGATCGCAGACAAGCTAGATAACGCAGATATCATACTGTCTAAGATGGGCTTGGACCTGCTTCCGGGAGAGGAAGATTTCCGCCTCATTCTCACAAACAATACCTTTGCCCAGAACAAGTCTTATGACATCCGGAACCAGACGGAGGAGACGATCTTCGCCGGAGGTAACTATTGGAAAGAGCTTCCCTTGAAAACAGCGGAAGAACAAGCTCGCGTATCAGGCAATGTCATACTGCCCAAATCGTCTTGGGAAGGGATTATCGCAGTGGGAACAGAAAACTCTCTTGATCAAGTAATCATCGGGCGACTACTGCAGCTTGTCCTCGAAGAGGCTGGATTCAAGGTCATCGACCTCATTGGCTTGGGAGACGCAGAGAAGCTCATGGAGGCGTTTCTTTCAGGAGATGTTGAACTTATTTGTGAAGATCCCAAGATAGTTAACGCGTGGGGTATGTCAAGCACAGAAGCAAGAGTGTTCCCTCTCCTTGCGGTAGAGAACAAGCTATCGGTAGCCATCTCGCCACAATTCGCCAGTAACTTCACTGAGAAAAGCACTTCCGAGTTAGCGCGCGTTATCGCGCAAGCTACCAGCGCGATAACTTTTGTAGTGCCAACAGCAATCTCAGAAAACGAGTTCCATGCTTTCGCGTCCGCGTACGATATGACAATCCCCGAGGAGAATGTGATCTGGACAGACAACATCGAGGAGACAGAAGCCACTGCCAAACTACCCACAACAGACATAGGAATCGTGAATAGAATTGAAGAAACTCTCTCCTTGATGGGGTTTGAGCTTCTGAGAGACGATAGAAACTTCTTCGAAGCTTCTCAAACGGTTTTCGTGTCGCAAGAAGACCTGCTTAAGCGTTATTCGGAATTAGCAACAATTGAGAAAGGGCTAAGGACACTCCTTACGACAGAGATCGTACACTCCTTGGCAACCAGGGTAAGGTTGCTGTACCTCGACCCCAGAGAAGTGACCAGGGAATTCATGTTACAAGAAGGGCTCATCGAGCAATAGAAGGAGGAAGGAAAATGGGATCGAACAAAACCAAGCATGTGCGGAATTGGATAGTGGTGCTTTTAGGATGTTTATGGAGGAAAATTCGGCAACCGATCGAC
The DNA here is from genome assembly GCA_030603215.1 of Candidatus Bipolaricaulota bacterium. Classification (GTDB taxonomy): domain Bacteria; phylum Bipolaricaulota; class Bipolaricaulia; order UBA7950; family UBA9294; genus JAUVYF01. The sequence continues at coordinate 3,930 of JAUVYF010000082.1, read as the reverse complement.
GCCACTACATCAAGCATCTACTACCGATCCTCTCTGCGCGCGAAGATTCTTGTTCCAATTCTCCTTGCTGGCCTCCTGGCAATTGGCCTTGTCTCGTGGTTTACTTTTAGTAGTTTGTACTCAACAATCGCCGGAATATATGAACAGCGAGCACGAAGCGTTGCCATGGTGGTTTCCAAGTCGATTCAACAGAAGGAATACATTCTGTATTATTCGGACGCGATCAACGCAGATATCGATACGCTGTTGAAGCGCTACGATTCTATAGTTGGGATCACAGTCATCGGAATGACAGGGAGAGGCCTACAAGTTGTTGCCAGCACTGACTCTTCCTCTATTGGCCGGCTCCTTTCAGAAGACGACCAGTATCAGCTCTCGGCGATCCGCGAGGTACAAGTATCACCAACGCGCACTGCCGGGGAAGAATACCTGCGGGCTGACTACCCATTATTCGCAGGGGCGGACCTCGTCGGTGTTGTCTCCATTGACATGTCCCTTAATGAGCGACAGCAATACCTCACCAAACTATCATGGCAGCTGGGGCTTGCGTTCCTTGCTGGTTTCGTCCTGTTGGGGGGCCTGTTGTACCCTGTCCTTCAGCTAGTTATTACCCGACCCATTTCCCGTCTGGCGAACGCGACTCGAAGCATCTCAGAGAGAAACTATGATGTAGAGGTGTCTCCCGGCCCAGCTAGAAAGGCCGGCATCCGCGTTCATGATGAGATAGCCAGACTTATCAGCGTATTCAACCTAATGACCAAGGTTATTCGGTCCCGCGAGCAAGCGCTGAGCGAGATGGTTGCTTTGGATGAACTGACAGGAACCTATAACCTGTCCCACTTTCAACGTGTAGTGGAACAGGAACTAAGTAAAGGGAGACGCTACAAACATCCTACATCACTCCTTTTGGTCGAGGTCAGAGGCGCTGAGCATCTGAACAAGAGAGACAAGGAAAGGATCCTTATCGGCACAGCAAACTTCTTGACCGCCAAGTTGCGGGCAGTCGATCCGATATTCCGCGTAAGCGATTATCGCTTCGCGGCATTGCTTCCCGAAACACCGTCAGCAGGAGCGCGAGTAGCGAGAGATCGTCTAGAAAGAGAGACTCCTGATCTCATCCTATTGCGGGATCTCTCCCTCACTTTACTTATCAAGGATGTAAGCTGGAGCGAGCAAGATACTCCCCAAATAGAGGACGCGTTGCGCCAGGTACAACTGCCACTGGACAGAGATCAAGGCTGACAATGAGGACAAGCTGCGGCGGCAACCGGATGCAAAGATCAATCTCTTCAGTTGTTCTATTGCTTGTTGCAAGTTATCTGCTTACCGTGCCAGGGATAGCAGAAACTACCACTAGTCTGGAGGCCGCGGTAAGCGAAATCGAGATTGAAGGCTTAGCGCCGTTTCAAGTATCCTTCAAGTTCCAAAACGACAGCAGCAAGAGACTGCTAAACGTGTATGGAAAAGTTGTCCTGATCAATCAATTCGGCAACCTAGTACAGCAATTCGCCGTTGAACCATTTTCCGTGATCTTAGGAGATAGCTGTCTTGTGCAAGCAGCCAGTCGATGGGAGTTCCAAGAACCAGGTATCTACCTGCTACAGGTTACCCTGGATGCCAGCCTCGATACCCTGATTTCCAATTCGTTCGCATTTCGCATTGTGCCCATTAGTCTACCCTTGGAGCCACCTCAACACCTTGAGGGGGAGGGCCTGTACACGGTTTCTCAACAGCCTGTAAACTGGGGTATTTCAAGAATTGGCGCGCCTCAGGCTTGGCAAACCACACATGGATCTGAAGAGGTCGTTGTTGCGCTAATAGACTCGGGAGTAGACTACAGTGTTCCAGAGCTCGCGCAAAGCATGTGGGTTAATAAGGATGAGATCCCAGATAATGGTATCGATGACGATGGCAATGGTTATGTCGATGACATACATGGGTGGGATTTCCGTGATGATGACAATAGCCCCTTTACGGGCACCAGGCTTCACTGGCATGGCACGTTCATCGCTTCGATCATTGCCGCCCGGCCAGGCAAGAATGCGATCGTAGGAGTCGCGCCAGGGGCAAAGATAATGGATATCCGCTTTCTTGATTCAGAGAACTCATTCCGTAAACAAGATTGCGAAACCTTTGCGCAAGCGGTCAACTATGCCGTTGATAATGGGGCTTCGATTATCAATTTGAGCATCTACTCAGACGACAAACCGTGCGCTGTTCTGGAGCAAGCCTTCCAACGCGCGAGCGAGAAAGGAGTGATAGTTGTCGCCATCGCGGGAAATGACGGCTTGTCACAGGTTAGTTATCCGGCAAAGTACGATTTTGTGACAGCAGTTTCCGCGATCAATGACAGTGATCGGCTGGCTGAGTTTAGCAATTACGGAAGTGAGATTGTGCTTACCGGCCCCGGAGAGATGATCACATCACTCATCCCTGGAGGATTTCTGGCCACAAAATCTGGTACTTCGTTTGCCGCCCCATTTGTATCCGGCACATTGGCGTTAATCCTTTCCGCAAATCAACACATGACCGGAGCCCAAGCAGTAGCCTTGCTGAAAGAAAGCGCAACTGATTTAGGAGCAGCAGGCCGTGATAACTACTTTGGGTATGGGCTAGTTAACGCTGATGCTGCCGTGTCAAAGTGAAGGTCTAAAGCCTCCCACACTCCAGGCAAGGTTTATCTCTCGCCCGTTCGTTTCACTCACTCAAGACGCCAGGATCGCAGAGGAAACCAACAATAGGGGTAAGACAAGACCATCTTACCCCCACTACAAGCAGAGACATTTTACCGCAGAGGACGCGGAGGACGCGGAGAAAGACAGTCGGGAGTCGAGAGTCAGGAGTCGACAGTTAAACACAAGAATGCATAGACCGTCTGATCGGACTCGCTGTTCAGGGACTGGCTGGTTTTCAACGAACCCAACATGAAAAGCTGCCTGTCCCTCTTTCGAAAAGCAGCCAGTACCTGATGAGCAACGTCGCAGGAATGGTCAGATCGTGCGTAGCGTTGGAACCTGTGTCCAACGTTAAAGGCCTGCCCCTCTTTCTTGTCTCTGGATGCCGGATCAAGTCCGGCATGACAGTATACATCGTCATTCCGGCGGACCCTGGATCGAGTCCAGGGCAGGGCCCGGGAATCCAGTCAAATAATTGTTATACGTTACCCATCACCCATTACAGCTATCAGCTCGCCCGTTCGTTTCACTCACTCGAGATGCCAGGATCGCAGAGAAAGGCAAGAATATGAGTTTAGAGGCAAAGACATTTCACCCCACTAGAAACAAAGACATTTTACCGCGGAGATCGCAGAGTACGTGGAGGAAGGCATGTTCCTTGTTTACAAACAAAACCATACTATGATTATAAAGAACAACACAAGAGATTTCCTCTGCGTACTCTGCAACCTCTGTGATTAAGCAGTTATTAGTAATCAATTGTCAGTCGTCAGTTCGTCCTTACCATTCAACCAATCAACTATTTAGGTGGTTTTGGCTGCCAACTGCTTCTGGACTCTCGACTCCCGACTGTCTTTTCACTCATCACCCATTACTGGTTACTGTCTTTCGACCTTGGACGTTGGACATTGGACGTTGGACCATGGTCTTCTCTGCCTTCCTCTGCGGTTAGATGTCTTTGCCTGGCAGTAGGTAGTCTTTGCTCTTAACCCATTCCCTGCTTTTTCTCTGCACTGCTTTTCCCAAGCAACTAATCAACCAAGCAACTAATCAACTAATCAACCAATTAACTATTCAACTCGCCTCTTCTCGGCTCCCGACCATGTTTTCAACTCAACGAACTCTATGAACCCTACGAACCATTATTACCATTCAACCAATCAACTATTTAGGTGGTTTTGGCTGCCGACTGCTTCTGGACTCTCGACTCCCGACTGTCTTTTCACTCATCACCCATTACTGGTTACTGTCTTTC
>JAUVYF010000086.1 GCA_030603215.1 Candidatus Bipolaricaulota bacterium | reverse complement strand
GCGGAAAGATTGGTCCTAGAACAACAGGTATCTAACCCGCAGAGAGTGCGGAGAAGGCCATGCACCAAAGCCCAACGCCAGCGTCAACTTCCCAAATAGTTGATGAAGACACTGATCAGCCTCTTGACCGAACGTCAGGTGGAAGTCCTCTGCCACTTTTCTTATCAGTTTCTTGTCTTCCACCCATTACCCCATTAGTGTTTGTCGACTCCGTCATTCCGGCGAACCCCGGATCGGGGTCTGGGGCAGGGGCCGGAATCTACCGTAATAGTGGTTCTACGTTACACATCACGCGTCACTCTTCACCGTTTTTCGACTTTGGACGCTAGGCATTGCACCGGTTCTATCTTAGCCACCACCCACCACCCACTACTTACTACTCACCGTCTTTCGACTCCTGACTCTCTTCTCACCCATTACCTATTACAGTTGTCAGTGATTGGTTCTCAGGAGAGGCAGTGCAGAAAAGAACAGTCAAATTGTTGAGTAGTTGAGTCGGTAAGTAAGGAGAAACAGATATCTACTCTGGTAGTTCATCGAACGGGTAGGTTAGGATAGGGTGGCGAGCAGCTCGCGTTTGGTCAAGCCGCTGCACTGGGGCATGCTGCGGAGCAGCACGAAGCAATTCTGGGTTTTCCTTTGCCTCAAGAGCGATCTTTTCCATCACGCCAATGAAACGGTCGAGAGTTTCCTTTCCCTCACACTCAGTTGGCTCAATCATCAATGCTTCATGTACGATTAATGGAAAGTATACTGTAGGTGGATAGAATCCGTAGTCAATCAGTCGTTTGGCGATATCGAACGTTGTTATTCCCCGTCCAAGCTTCTCGCCCGAAAGGACAAACTCGTGCTTACACAGTCTGTCGTAGGGCAAGCGGTAGGTTTTCTTAAGGCGCTCCTGAAGGTAATTGGCATTGAGCACAGCATTGTCGCTTACAGCGTGCAGTCCATCATCTCCGAGGAGTAAGATGTAGGCATATGCCTTAAGAATAACGCCGAAATTACCATAGAAGGAATGCATACATCCAATTGAACGCGGGAAGTTCCGGTCGAGATGGTAGCCGTTTTCGTCTTTAGTTATCCGTGGAACAGGAAGGAAGTCAACCAGGCATTGTGATACCGCAAGCGGACCTGACCCCGGCCCTCCACCGCCGTGTGGCGTAGATAGGGTTTTGTGTAGGTTGAAGTGGAATGCATCCGCTCCCATATCTCCGGGTCTTGCTCGGCCAAGGAAAGCATTCAGGTTTGCGCCGTCAAAATAGCACAAGCCGCCAGCAGCATGAACCATTTGTGTTATCTCAAGGATTCTTTCCTCGAAGATCCCTAGTGTGTTGGGAACGGTAAGCATGATTCCAGCGACGGTCTCGTCAAGGGTTTCTCGTAAGGCAACAAGGTCAACCATTCCGTCTTCTCCCGATGGAATCTGAGTGATAGAGAAACCGGAAATTGTTGCCGATGCTGGATTGGTACCATGCGCTGAATCAGGGAGAAGCATTCGCTTACGTTTGCTCTCGCCTCGTTCTCTGAAATAGCGATTGAAGAGGAACATTCCAGTAAGTTCACCATGTGCACCGGCTGCTGGTTGCAGGGTGATGTCGGATAAGCCAGCGATGTTGCACAAGAAGCGCGATGCTTCATGCAACAAGGCAAGTGAACCCTGAACCAGTTGCTCATCGGCTAAGGGATGTGCTCCTGCAAATGCTGGGAGCTGTGCTAGATCCTCGTTCACTTTTGGGTTGTATTTCATCGTACAACTTCCAAGGGGGTACAGCCCGTCATCTACGCCATAGTTCAGTTTGGATAGGCGAGTATAATGGCGAACAAGTTCCGGCTCGCTTAGGGCAGGGATCCGCGGTTTACGGGAACGCCTGAGTGAATGTGGGATAAGCTTCTCCAGCCCCTGTTGCGGAACATCCAGCGCCGGCAAGACTTTCCCTTCTCGTTTTCCTTTTGCGTCGAAGATTGTCTTCATGTTATATCCCTCAAGACGTTTACCAACGAATCCAACTCCTCCTTTGTTCGTTGCTCAGTTACGGCAAAGCTAAGGGCTTGTTTTACTCCTAGTTCACTCAACGAGGAGGGGTTGTTGACCAGGATCTTGTCGCGTGCTAGCTGCCTACAAACTGACTGCGGATCGCCAGGAATACTGATGACGAATTCATTGAAAAATGGACCGGAGAAAGCGAGACTATATCCAGGAAGTGAGCCTATACGCTCTGCTAGGTAGTGCGCTTTCTCCAGGTTAAGCAAGGCTAGCTCTTGCAGGCCATGTCCGCCCAGACCGGCGAGGTATACAGCCGCTGCCAACGCGCACAGCGTGGAGTTGGTACAGATGTTGGATGTTGCTCGTCCCCTGCGGATGTGCTGCTCGCGCGTTTGCGAGGTCATTGTGTAAGCAATCTCCCCTTGCGCGTCCACGGTACGGCCAATGATTCGACCGGGCATACTGCGTAGGTACTGTTTGCGACAGGCAAACAGACCAAGGAATGGGCCACCAAATGAGGGAGAAAGGCCAAGTGGCTGTCCTTCTCCTACGACAATGTCGGCACCTGCTTTGCCCGGGGGCGCAATAAGACCGAGGGAAATGGGGTTTACGGCAACAATTAGTAACGCTGCCCCCAGTCGTTCTTTGAGCCCGTTCATTTCCTCTATGATTCCAAATGTGTTAGGGCTCTGTACCACGAGAGCGGAGATCTTTGTTGGCAAGGAATCAGCATTATAGCAACCTGCGTGGTCGTAGGGGACCTCCACAATTTCGATGCCGCCGGCTTGGCAATAGGTATCGAGGACTTGCCGGTAGTGAGGGAAGAGCGATCTACAAACAGCGACCTTATCCGTTTTTGCGATTCGCTCAGCCATCAACACCGCTTCAGCAAGGGCAGTCGCGCCATCGTACATAGAGGAATTTGCCACATCCATTCCGGTCAGTTCGCAGAGAAGGGTCTGAAATTCGAACATTGCCGTGAGCGTTCCTTGACTCATCTCTGGCTGGTACGGTGTATAAGCGGTAGAGAACTCACTGCGTGAGGTAACATAGGACACTACTCTGGGAATGTAGTGATCGTAAACCCCTCCCCCAAGGAAGGACGTATACTGTTCCCAGACAGCATTAAAATGTGCTAGTTTCTGCACTTTGCGAACTGTCTCAAGCTCACTTCTCTCTGGAAGTCCAATTGGCCGGTAGCGATCCCTAACTTTCTTGGGAATATCGTTGAACAATTCTTCTAGTGACGAGACGCCAACTGCGCCAAGCATTGCCCGGCGATCTACTTCCGTGTTAGCTATGTAACGCATTTGAGGCTATTCGCTGGAAAGATACTTCTCGTAGGCAGCTGCGTCGAGAAGACTGTCGGCCTGTGCGGGGCTGGCTACTTCGATAACGACAAGCCACCCCTTGCCGTGTGGGTCTTCATTGACTGTCTCCGGAGAATCTTCAAGCCCTTTGTTGACCTCAACTACCTTGCCGCTTATCGGCGCGTAAACGTCACTTACCGCTTTTACTGACTCCAGCGTTGCTAGAGTGTCTCCTTGTTCTAACTGTGCCTCTAGCGCTGGAAGCTCGACAAAAACAATATCTCCCAATTCACCTTGCGCATGCTTAGTGATTCCTATTCTTACTTTGTTGCCTTCCAGGCTGACCCACTCGTGTTCCTTGGTGTAACGAAATTGTGTCGGATATGTCATTATTCCCCCCGCGCATTGAGATCAAAGATTCCTGAAATAATCATGCCGTACGCTCATTAATTGACTAGCGCTAAGATGGTGGTCCCTCGCTCCAGCTTGATGAGTAGAAGCTGGCATAGGCTTTGTGAAAGGCGAGAGTTATTTTTCCCAGAGGGCCGTTTCGTTGCTTGGCGATGATAATCTCTGTTTTACTTACTATTCCTTGCCCTTTCTTGGAGGCCTCCTCCTCTGGCCTATCATAGTAGTCCTCTCGATAGATGAAGGTAACTAAGTCAGCGTCTTGTTCAATTGCCCCACTCTCGCGCAGATCAGATAGCCGGGGATATTTCTTTCCCCGCTCTCTTTGCTCTACGGCTCGGTTCAGCTGGGAGACCGCAACTACTGGGACTCTTAGTTCCCGCGCAAGCTTTTTCAGCGACCGGGAGATGTAGGCGATTTCTTGCTCGCGTACGTCAGTATGGATTCCTCCCGAGACGAGCTGCATATAGTCGACGATAACCAAGTCTAAACCGTGTTGTACTGCCATCCGGCGCGCCCTAGCCTTGATCTCCAGGATGGATGCTCCAGGACTATCATCGACGATGATCGTTGTTTGCTGGAATTTGCTTGCCGCGTTGGCCAGGTCTCGCCACTTGGAGGCCGGAACGTAACCACCACGCAATCGATGCAGGCTTACTTGTGCTTCTCCGCACAGGAGTCGTTCCAGGAGCTGCTCCTTGGTCATCTCCAAAGAAAAAATACCTACCGCCGCCTTCCCACGAATCGCCGCATTTCTTGCCAGAGTAAGGGCTAGGCTTGTCTTTCCCGTTCCTGGCCTACCCGCAATAATGATTAGATCTGAGGGCTGCAATCCAGATGTCATCTCGTCGAAGTTGGGAAAGCCCGTCGCTATTCCTGTGATCGTATGACGGTCCGGATCGCGGTGTAGCTCCTCTAGCGCATCAATGTGCTCGTAGAGAAACTGGCTGAGTAGGTAGTAGTCCCCTCCTGAATCGCGGCGAGAGATATCAAAGATTATTGACTCTGCTTTGTCGAGAACCTCATCTGTGTTATGAGCCTCGTCGAAGCCAAACTCAGCGATCCGCCCTCCTGCTTCGATCAGTGCGCGCAAGGTAGCTTTCTTGTGTACGATCTCAGCGTAGTACTCCAAGCTGGCCGTAGTTGTTACGCGATCTAGAAGCTCATTCAGGTAAGCGCGTCCACCTGCCTTTTGCATCATGTTCTTTTCTTCCAAACGATTGGCTACAGTGACAATATCAGCAGGCTTGCCGTTGTCGAAAAGCTCGCGGATGACTCGGAAGATCACCCTGTGAGCTTGTCGGTAGAAGGACTCTGGCCTCAGCTGTTCCAGTAGAATGGGAACTGCCCCTTCGGGCTCCAGAATCGCGGAGCCGAGTACTACTTGTTCGGCCTCGATATTCCTTGGGAGAGATCGCAGATACGTTCCGTTTGTTTCTACAGCTTTCTGTTCCCTCATTTTCACCCCGCTCTTTCATTATACGACCTTCCTCTTGAGAAACAACACTGCCCACAATCTCCTAGTATGGTGGGGTTTTGGCCTCTGCGTGTATGTATTGAAGGAGCCTTACTGGTTTGCTATACTTTGGGTAAAGATTCAATTCTTGGGAGGGTGATGTGCAAATTCTGACAATGAAGGAATTGCTAGAGACCGGAGTTCATTTCGGTCACAGGAAACGCAAGTGGAACCCTAAGATGGCTCCTTATATTTTTACTGAGCGCAAGGGTATTCACATTGTTGATCTTGAACAGACCGTTGAAATGTTCGAGCGGGCGTATTTTTTTGTTCGTGACCGGATTGCTCAGGGAGGCGAAATCCTGTTTGTTGGAACCAAGAAACAGGTTCAAGCCACAATCGAGGAAGAAGCAAGACGTTGCGGGGCGCATTATGTTAACCACCGCTGGCTTGGCGGAACTCTGACCAACTTCGCCACGATCAAGCAGAGCATCAACCGGATGAAGAAGTTGGAAATAATGGTAGAGGAAGGCGAAATGGAGGTTATTCCACCTAAAGAGGCAACCAAGTTTCGGCGAGCGTTAGCTAAACTACAACGCAATCTGAACGGGCTTCGTCATCTAGAGCGCCTTCCGGACCTAGTGTATGTTATCGATCCGGATATTGAAGCAAATACTGTGCGTGAGGCAAAGATCTTGAATATCCCGATTATTGCCATTGTAGACACCAATTGTGACCCTGATCCGATCGATTTCCTCATTCCGGGAAATGATGATGCTATCAAAGCGACCAAGCTCATCACCTCGCGTCTAGCTGATGCAGTACTGGAAGGGCGCGAAGGAAGACAGGCGGCCGAGGCGGCAGAGAAAAAAGCTAAAGAAGCTAAGGAGCCCAAGCCAGCCTCTGTTACCTCCGTGTCGGAACAGGCTGCGGCCGCAAAGGAGGAAGCAGCCGTTGAGGTGGCAACTGAGGGCAAGATGTCTGACTCTGGTGCTGTAGAAGGAGAAGAAACTGATCGCGATAAAGTAGCTGAAGTAGCTAAAGAAGTTGAAGTAGCTAAAGAGACTGAAATAGCTGAAGAAGCTAAAGTAGCCAAGATAGCTAAGAAACCCAAAAAACCCATGAAACCCAAGAAACCTAAGAAACCCAAGAAACCTAAGGAACCCAAGAAACCTAAGGAGCCCAAGGAGCCCAAGCCAGCCTCTGTTACCTCCGTGTCGGAACAGGCTGCGGCCGCAAAGGAGGAAGCAGCCGTTGAGGTGGCAACTGAGGGCAAGATGTCTGACTCTGGTGCTGTAGAAGGAGAAGAAACTGATCGCGAT
>JAUVYF010000098.1 GCA_030603215.1 Candidatus Bipolaricaulota bacterium | reverse complement strand
ATGATGGCTGCCATTGACTCGCGACAGATGCAACCCGAAAGCCTCAATTAGAGTAACCATCTCACTAAATCGGAGATTCCTTGGGCTGTTAAGAGCTTTGTCAAGCAGCTTGTGTTTTCTCATTGCTTCTTTCCTGTTGCCTCCTCGACGATTCGGGTTCGGTATCCGATTAGGCTGCAAAGTCCCTCCTTGTCCTTTGGGGAACTCTCTATGGTACATGACCTATGATAACACGAGATCGTGATTCAAACGACCCGTGATCCCGCGTCCCCTATTAAGCTGGGTGACACAGACCTTATTCCAGGCTGCTCCGTGCGGAATCAAGTTAGAAGCAGGTATTAGGTACCAGGTACCAGATACTAGATACCAGATACTAGGTACCAGATACTAGGTACCAGGTACTAGTGTTCAGTTCTCGCTTCCTACTCACTCAATGAACTCCACGAACCCTATGAACTCCACGAACTCCACAAACCCAATGAACCCAATGAACCCAATGAACTCTATAGACTCTACGAACTCTTTCCACACTTCATAATCGATCTAGAAACGATGCAAAATAGATCGAAAAACGATACAAACTTGATGTAAAAGTGATCTAAAATTGAGAAGACATTGATGTTGCTATAGCAGGTCCAGGTCATTTGGCTTTGGCAAGTAGCATTGTCCTAAACACTTTTCTTCTGACCTGGGAAAAGCTTTCCATGAGGAATAGCAAGATTGGAGACAAAAGAATCCACCCTCAACGAAAGTTCTCAACCTCTTGCCCGTTACGCTGAGTCCTTTACCCTAGTGGGTTGCGTGAAGGGCACTCCAAAGAGTTCGCTTAACGATTGTATATAAAACATCACAAGAACCAAAGATGGATTGACATGTTGCATTGAGCGACATCCCTTTGCATGGATTGCCCCAGAAAGCATGCAAGAGGTAGAACAACACTGGTGCTTTAACGCTAGAGAGGAAAGACTATGGCTATCGTAACAGTGCTCAAAGCTTGCCTTGCTCGATCAGATAGTTGCGGTACCAAGAGCCATCTTTTGAACAGCCACATATCTCAGAGAAGAGTTGATTATTCAGGCCTAACGGTTTCGCGACGAAGCCAATTAAGGTATCGTCATAATCATAGTTGCTAGGAATGGACACGGTCCCAATCTTCTTTCCATCAATTATTACCCTGCACTTTTCATGCTTCGTGCCTGGCTCAATACGTCCCAGCTTCTTGAGGCCCACCTGGATTTCTCGTCGCTTCAACTGCATCTGTTTACTCGGTCGAGAGATAATTGCGAAGGCCATCAAGGCAATCCTTGGCAAGACGAGAGAGAGGTTCTGCTCCCTTAGATAAATCTTCGTAGGTTTCGATCAGATTCGCCTCATAATCATTTTTTGCTTCCTCAAGTGAAGACCCGCTACCCCAACAATGCACAACATCGTCAGAAACATAGTGAACGTTTCCGATAATCGACTTTGTAAGCGCTATTGGTTGCGAAAGAAGATACTGCTGAGTTTGTAGCATAGTTAGTACCTCTCTCTCTGGGAGATATGAAATCTGCCTTTCTATACAAAGTGCCTTGCTATCACTTATCAGTTTCCGAAAGTCCTGAACAGGGCGCTGGGGCAGCACAACTTTTGTAATCTCATTCTGAATCATTACATACTGATCCATCACAGACTCTGGTTGACTTAAACGAGAATATATTCCAGACATGTTATTCTTTCACCTTCTTTGACTGAACAATAGCTTGTCTTGACTTTGCTTCTTCGACCTTCTTAAGTAACCACTTGCCTATGCTTTCTGCATCACCAGGTGACACCACCACGCCTACTTGAAGCTGTCTAAACATTTCAACTGTTTGCTGCTTTGGTTGCGGACATTCTAGTCCACCAAGAGTTCCATTTGGGTTAAGTCTATGGATCTCTTCGCCGGGCATAAGCACAAACTCTGTGAACAGCTCAAACAGGATGCCCCCACTTGGTGTAAGAGCTCCGCGTGCTCCTGTTGCGTGCACAATCCTATATCCATCACTCTGTTCATATTTGAAGAAGACTTTCGCTTGCTCCTTTTCTTGAGGCATTTTGACACCTCCAAGAATTGAGAATATCACAACATAGGTCTGTCCGCAACATGCATGAAAAAACCAGACTAATGGATTTGGCTCTAGCAAGCTACGTGTTGGTGGGTGCGACTGAAAGTACAAGTCTTGGCATTGCGGTCTAGTTCAATACCGGTGGAGATGATGTAGGCAATATCATGTAGCAGACAATACAAGAGCATCAAGACTCTGTGCATCTCCCCTTATAACCTTACTAACAAGACATTCGAAAGTTTCCACTACTTCCAGGGACCGTACGGTACTCACTATCAGTCACTGCTCGGTACGACAGATTCTTCGGGATCGCTTGGTCGAGGCCACTCGATTCGCTCGGATGGCTCTATTCTCGAGACAAAGTCCCGAAAGAACGAGCACAACTCCATGAGGGGTGAGAGCAGATACTTGTCTAGCTTTTTGCTCTTCTCGAAAGCGAAGCGGGAAGCGGTGAAGAGACCTTCGTACTGTATCAGGGCTTCCTGCAGTACTCTTTCTGGGTGTGTCGTTTTGTACTCCTGCTCCAGCGACTTACGAACGTCACCGGGGATACTCTTGAGCAGCCTGACCAGCCCGTGGCCCTTGATCTCTGCCTCGGCGGTGACAATTGACCCTCCCGGAAAGCCTGGGATCGGGGTGTGGACTGTCACGGCACTGAGAGATTTGAGATACAGTTCAAGGGCAACGACGGCGTTGTTGAGCAATGGTAGTAGGAGCCCAGATCCAGGCGGTTGTGCGTCTAGCAAGAGCCGGGCATCATCGAACTGATCAGCGGCATCTCGCACTTGTGGATCAGGAATCTCCTGTCGCTTCTTCCACGGCGAACTCATGACCTCACCTCTTTGTTCGCGCAACAATGATTATTGTGCAACTCCGCCATAGTATGGCAAAGAGAGCGGCGGGTGTCAATTGTATTCTTCTTGTCTCCTGAGCTAGTATGTTGACGGACACAAGCCCTATTTAACCATTCAACTATTTCCTTACTCAACTGCTCCACACCAAACTCAACGAACCCAACGAACCCTATGAACTCAACAAACTCTGTGAGTGTTCTGTGAGGTATTCTTGATCTCATTTTGAGGCAATATTGAGGTTCCTGAGAGGTAAACTTCAGAAAGCCGGGAGCAAGGACGGCACTGATGGGGAGAAAGCGGTGAGAAGAAGGACATTCCCAATATTGATTCGAGTGATACAGACGCGATTCCAGGCTGCTTCTTGAGGAATTACGGTATCCGCCTCCGGAATTCACAGCCTTCATAATCGCAATTCAGTTAACCTAGTGCGTGATTACAGCCATGCAAACTGGACTCCAAACAGTACAACCTGTCAGCGGTGGATCCCCGGACGATTTCTTGTTGTGCCAGCGAAAGGCCGTCCAATCTGACAGTAACTAGTCTAGCTTGGGGAGCTGTTTACGAAGTGTGGTCCTCATGGTTCCTTTGTCAGCTTTGGCTATCCGTATCACGTAATCCATGTAGTCTTTCTGCTTCATCCCAAAAAGACCTGACACTTTCCCCGGTAAGTCCTTGGCACGGAAGCTCGCGAGAATGCCTGCGTAGTCCCCCTCGGAAAGCAACTTGTCTGACGACTTCTGGGCTTCGCTGTATTCCTCTTTTGCGTCGAATTCCAAAACGTGCTTCTTGTATGCAGTGTCTAAGGTTGAGATGTCACCACACTTGGGAAGGTGATGGAGAAGATGATGAGCGGCCTTTTGGGCAACCGCGTCAAGGTCAAGCTTATCCCTCCTCTGTTTGTACTCGTCGATCACCCGCTGCTTGGCTGTCTTAATGAGTTCATCGCAATTCTCTATCCTAAGAGGATTAGCTGCCTCTTTCAGGACCTCTTCGGCAAGGAGAATGTTCTCGATGTTCGCCACTCCTAGCACAAGGACGCCCTGGCTCCTCAGGTCTTCCGCTTGCTGCGGTGAGCGATAGTCCTTGTCCACAATGCCCCTGACTTTCAGCCTGTGGAGGTGTGCTAAATCGGAATTGTGAAAAGCATGAACTGTTTCGACCACTCTTGCGCATGGTCCCAGTGGGACGACAAACCATTCCGGATATGTCAGTTCGTAGACTTGCTTGTCAAGACTTCCTTGGTCCCCCTCCACAAAGAGAATCGGCTTTCTACTGCCGAGGATGCTCAGCAAGATGGGCTCAGGTATTCCCTTGACTTCGGGGACAGGGAACCAATCCCAGTCTGCGCCGTCGAAGTCCCAAAGGCACACATACGTGGCAGCCTTTCGTGAGGCGGCGAAATCAATATCGTGCGTTAAATACACAAAGAGGCAATCATTGCACTCCTCCTCGATTAGGTCCCATAGACGAGACACGAGGGACTTGTGAAGGTGCATCTCGGGTTCATCTATAACGACTGTTGCTTTGGAAGGCGCACAGAGACATTCGCCAATTAGATAGAAAGCAACTCGTTCACCATCGCTCATGTCTGCTGCGTTATAGGGCTCCCCGGCCGGATCTAACGGAGTGGTCTTGAGTGTCCCGGCACCCACTACCAGCTTGTGATGTGGGAAGAGCTCGGCCCATATACTTGTGATGATATCAAGCTTCGTCTCTTCCGTGTCTCTAGTCTTCATGTCAGATACACCGGGTTCCGGCTCATCCAGATGGCTTGCAGATGGATCGCCATCCGCCTGGGGTTTTGTATCCTCCTGACTGTTGGGACCTCTTCCTGTTAGCTTCTTTTCAAGTAGCTTCTCGTACTCCTCAGTGTGAAGAAGAACCATCAATGGCTCGATGTCATTGAGAAGGTGAGTAACAGGGCGGTTCCCCCAGCGTCCGCTCAACTTACCTTGCACGCGCAGATACTCAATATTTGGATGGGTCATTCCATATGTGAGGTTTTTCCATGCCTTTTCCAACGACGATGTGGGCACTTCCTCTGGAAAGGTGAGGGATTTTTGTGCACTCACCCGATGAACGTTCGCGCCTTCCTGCTTCTCAATCCACCACCCGAGCTGGCTCTTCCCACTGCCGTTTGCGCCAACCACAACGATTGGGCCTGCGGATGTGACTTCGCACAGTGTGTCGTCTGATTTCGATGGGGGCATCTTAAGCGTCTTGGTACACATCTGTACATCCCTCCCCAGCAGGCTCTTTGCCGTAGCATTTCTGTTCGTATCGCAGTATAACACAGCAATATACCTGCAGTTCAAACAGTTTAGCGCGCTGCGAGCTGAGGGGCAAGCGAAAAGACGACCTACAACTCGCCTCTGACCTCACCTAAGATAGGAAGTTTTCAGTTTCCAGTTATCAGTATTCAGTTATCAAGAAATAGCTATCACCCGTCAGGAAGAAAGGCAGGTACCAGATATTAGATACTAGATACTAGACACCAGTCAGCACAAGAAAGCCAAATAGCTGAGCTAGAACGTAAAATAGAGGAGCTTCAAAACTAGACTATATCAAGTGGTGCTCTATTCTTTCCGATTAGCCTTCAACTGTTCTTCGATTCTCTCCAGCGCTTTCTGCAAATCGCT
>JAUVYF010000127.1 GCA_030603215.1 Candidatus Bipolaricaulota bacterium | reverse complement strand
ACACGTTACTCTTCACCGTTTTTCGTCTTTCGACCTTGGACATTGGACTGGTTCTATCTCACCCATTACTGTCTTTCCACTCATTACTGTTTATGGTTTGTGAATCTTTAAACTAAAGATTATGCCTTCCTCTGCGTCCTCTGCGGTAAAATGACTTTGCCTTTGGCAGTAAGTAGCCTTTGTTCTTAACCCTATTCTTGTTTTCTCTGCGATCTCCGCGCCCTCTGTGGTGAAGTGTCTTTGTTGTGGCAGGGGAGTAAGTTGCCTTTGTTCTTAACTCTGTTCTTGCCTTTCTCTGCGGTCCTGGTGCCTTGAGTGAGTGAAACGAACGGGCGAGAGATAGATCTTGGCTGAAGTGTGAAGAACCATGCTATTCTGCGAGTTTGCCAGTGGTCTCTTACGTCTTGTTTGCCATGTCGGGTTATCCAATCTGCGTTAGGCAATCGCTGGGGAAACTCGTTAGGACATCACATCCTTCTTCTGTTACGATTACCAGATCCTCTATTCTTACCCCTCCAAATCCGGGCAGATAGATACCGGGCTCAATTGTAACTGCCATCCCTGCTTCCAGTGTGTCTTTGCTTAATGGGGAAAGACGGGGGCTTTCATGTATCTCTATTCCAACGCCGTGGCCTAGTCCATGGCCAAAGTGATCACCGTGGCCGGCATCAGCAATTACTTTTCTCGCCGCACCATCAACTGCGATCCCTGTTGCTCCGGCTTTGACCTGGTCACGCCCTGCCCGATTTGCCTGTAGAACAATGTCGTAGATTGCCTTTGCCTTTGCCGGTGGCTCGCCGATTGAAAAGACACGTGTCATGTCAGAGCAATATCCATCGACTTTCGCTCCAATATCGCACAGCAGAAGGTCTCCTTGTCCTAGTTTTCGATCTCCAGGACGATAATGAGGAAGGGCACTGTTTTCCCCTGCAGCAATAATCAAGTCGAAAGCGACTTTCTCTGCTCCTTTCTCGCGCATAATAAACTCAAGGCGGAGGGCAACCTCACGTTCGGTCATCCCAATCTTGATCCCTTCTATCAGTTTACTTAGAGAGGCTTGAGTAAGGTTAGCTGCTGCTCTAATTCGTTTAATCTCCTCCGGGTTTTTCACCTTTCGCAGTTCTCCTACAGGATCTTTCATCGACACAATCACTGCCTCCACTCTTTTCTTTAGGGTCTCAACAAAGTAGTGGCTAATTCTACTGCTGCCGATTGCAAGGCGGGGAATAGACTTACTACTAATTGTACTTACCACTGCGTCTAGATAATTTCCTGTTATCTGTTTTGACGCTATTCTTGGGGCCTCTCGTTTGACCTGTTCGGTGTAACGGGAGTCAGTTAGAAGGAGTGTTTCACTTCCCGAAAGAATCAGTGCTCCTTCACCGGTAAACCCGGTTAGGTAGTACATGCTTACGCTGTCTGTTCCCTCTAGGTTGAAAACAAGGAAAGCATCGGCCTCTATTCGCTCGAGCAAGGACTTGGTTCTTCTTCTATAGTCGATCATTCTTCTCCTTTGTTGCGTTACCGAACAATGATATGCGCGACGAAAGAGCCTTGTCAAGGACCGGCAGGAACACTATAATCCCTCGTATGCGCGGACTTGGAGAATTGAAGGAGACAATCGCTTCCCTGGAGGCTGACCTTGGGCTTCGAGTGGAAGAACTTGATAACGAAAGGGCTGTAGAGGCTTTCCGTATTGAGTATTTGGGGCGCAAGGGACGCGTTAGTAAGCTATTCAAGTCCCTTCCTGAGTTTGATGTCAATGAGCGTGCCCAAGCAGGCAAGCTCCTAAATGAGCTGAAGGAGAAGGCGAGCAGTGCCTTAAACATCCGCAAAGGTGAGCTAAGTGCAGCTTCACTCAGGAGAAGGATAGAAAAGGAGAGAGTGGATCTTACCCTTCCCGGAGTTTACCGCCGTGTTGGGCATTTACACCTCCTTACAAGAGTACAACAGGAGATTGAGTCGATCTTCCTACGGATGGGGTTTAGTGTTGCCAGCGGACCGGAAATCGAAGATGAATACTACAACTTTGAGGCGCTCAACATTCCCAAGGATCACCCCGCGCGCGATGAATGGGATACCTTCTATATTGATGACACCTATCTATTGCGACCACACACTTCGCCGGTGCAAATACGGGTAATGAAGGGTAGTGATCCCCCGGTACGGATAATTTGCCCAGGGCGTTGCTATCGGCGCGATAACCAGGATGCAACCCACTCCCCTGTTTTCCACCAAGTTGAACTATTATGGGTGGAGAAGGGTTTGTCCTTGGCTAACCTGAAGTACATGATCGAGCTGTTTGTGTATGAGTTTTTTGGTGAGGAGTGCGAAATGCGTTTGTCGGGAGATTTCTTTCCATTCACTGAACCTTCCGTGCAAGTGCACATACGCGTTCCTGGTTCCTCAGAATGGCTTGAAATCATGGGGGCAGGAATGGTGGATCCAACTGTTCTTGCTGAAGTTGGCTACGATGAAGAACAAGTCAATGGTTTTGCCTTTGGGTTGGGTATTGAGCGCATGGCTATGTTGCGCTATGGCATCGAAGACATCCGTACCTTTCTCGGAAATGACCTACGGTTTATCACTCAATTCTGATCCCTTACTGCTTTGCGGCTAGTGGGCTGTAGCTAGTGGCTTGTGGGTGGAAGGCCAGGAGGGATGAAGCAGTTAATGGTTGAATAGGAAAAAGAGTTCGTAGGGTTCATAGAGTTCGTTGCCCCGTAGAAGTATAACTACCAAAATCACTTCACGGGGCAGGGGTTCGTTGGGTGAAGCAGTTGAATAAGGAAATAGCTGATTGCTGAGCGTTGTTTGCTGATAGCTTGTGTAGCGTCTTGGCATGCCTGCGACGTTGCCTTTCATGACGAATGATCTCTGCGCCCCTGCTCCTCTGCACCTTCGCGTCCGCTGGGCAAGATTGAGAAGGACATCAAGAAGCTAGGGCAAGAGATCATGAAGATGCTGCAGGAGGTAGCAGGATAGGGTGGCTTCAGCCAGAGAACGACACCGTCGGCGCAGCGTTCGTCTGCGGGGATACGATTACAGCCGATCCGGTGCGTACTACGTCACCCTCTGCACACAGGATCGGGCGTGCTTGTTCGGCGAGGTTGTGGACGGAGACATGCAGGTCAATGATGCTGGACGCATGGTGTCGGAGGCATGGCATGCATTGCCCGACCGGTTCCCTGCCATCGACCTGGATGCATTCGTGATCATGGCGAATCACATTCATGGCGTTGTCATGATCACCAACGATGCCATGATCGTCGACGATAATAACGTCGTAGGGGCAGGCCTTGTGCCTGCCCATGATGTCGTGTTGTCCGATGATGGATGGATTGTGGGGACGTCGGACCACGATGTCGTACCGGTCAATACGAGGGCAACCACAAGGGTTGCCCCTACATTGGGTCATGTAATTGGCGTCTACAAATCCGTGGTTACCGTTCAATATGTGCGCGCCGTAAACACGCATGGATGGCCACGGTTTCAAAAACGTCTCTGGCAACGGAACTACTACGAACACGTCATGCGCAGCGCGGAATCCCTCAACCGCATTCGCCAATACATCCTCAACAACCCACGAGACTGGTATGAAGATCGTTACAATCCGAACGTGCGAGAGGGAGACGAATGATTGTTCCAGTAGGGTGTTCAGACCTTCCTTTCCTGATAGCTGATCGCTGAGCGCTGTTTGCTGATAGCTGACCGCATCCTAGTCTGTTTTGCGGAATAGAAGAGCGGCATTCTGACCACCAAACCCGAATGAGTTACAGAGAGCTACATTGATTGGAATGCTCACTGCTTTGGGAGTGTAATCTAGATCACATTCAGGGTCTGGATACTCATAGTTCAGGGTCGCGGGGACATGGTCATTCTGCATTGAGAGAAGGGTGGCAATTGCCTCTACGCTTCCAGCAGCACCC
>JAUVYF010000031.1 GCA_030603215.1 Candidatus Bipolaricaulota bacterium | reverse complement strand
CAAAGATGATGCAATAAAACGGGAAAAGTATCTGAAAACGTTCCACGGGAAGATGTTCTTGAGAAACAGGCTCAAATCTTATTTAACAGGGTAAAGAAGGGCTTCGATAGTAACTCAGATGACGAGTTTGTCCGCTTCTTGAGGTATGCGCTAAGATCAGGAACAGAGGTTCAATCACATTTGTATGTAGCCTTGGATCAAACATATATCGACAGAGATGCCTTTGACAGTTTATACAACCAGGCTGACAAGGTGAGAAGTATAATCTCCGGTTTCATCAGGTATTTAGGAAGTTGACGTTGGACGTTGGACATTGGACTCATAGGAACTATACTCACGCATTGATGGTTTCCTTGGCGATCTTTGCGTCTTTGCGAGAGTCTAAGCCTGTGAGTCTTTCTCTGGGTTACCTTGCTTTGACCGCGAGGAACTACTTTTCTATACATCTTCCCGTGCTAGCTGCTGCTCTAAACACGCAGCCAGGTAAGAAATTCACCAAACCGTCTCTCTATTGCTTGCGTAACCGCGTCTGGAACTCCCCTTTTTTGCATCAGTTGCGCTTCCCTTCTTGCCTCGATCATTATCTCCACATCGTGAACCAGATCGACTGCGCGCAACTTGCTTAAGAAACCATGTTGTTGTGTTCCCAACAGATCTCCCGGACCGCGAATTCTCAGGTCTTCTTCGGCGATAGCAAACCCATCGAGACAATCGACAAAGGCACTAAGACGCCTCTTCGCCTCCTCGGTCTTTGCGTCGGAAATGGCAAAACAGGTGGAGGGTTGTCCGGCTCGACCGATGCGTCCACGTAGCTGGTGTAATTGTGAAAGGCCGAAACGGTTGGCATGCTCAATTACCATAAAATCTGCACTACATACATCGATTCCAACTTCAATTACCGTTGTTGCTACAAGGATGCGAATCTTGCCGGAGCGGAAGGCATTCATCACTTGTGTCTTCTCTTCCGTCGGCAAGCGGCCGTGAACGAGTCCTACCGGAAAGGGAGCCAAGGTGGATCGAAGTTCCTCGGCTACCTGAGCTGCTGCCTTGAGATCAAACTTCTCGGATTCTTCAACGAGCGGAAGGATAACATACCCCCTGCCGCCTGTCTCGAGCTGGCGACGAACCTCGCTGTATATCTCATCTCGTCGTGAACTAGCGACCCATAATGTATGTGTTTGCTTCTTGCCCGTTGGCAGTTGCTCGATCAAGGAAACGGCGAACTCTCCGTAGAACGTGAGAGTAATTGTGCGTGGGATGGGTGTTGCGCTCATCACAAGCAGGTCGATTTGTTCTCCCTTTTCCTCCAATAGGGATCGCTGCACCACGCCGAAACGGTGCTGTTCGTCGATCACTACAAAGCCAAGCACCTTGAATGAGACATCCTGTTGGATGAGCGCGTGTGTCCCGATAACCAGATCGACCTCACCGCTTGCTATGCGCGCTTTCAGAAGTTCCTTGCTCTTGCTCGTGCTGGTCAATAGCTCTACTCTCACTGGAAGTTTGGACAGCAAGCGGCGAAAACAATAGAAGTGTTGCTCGGCGAGTATTTCAGTGGGAACCATGAAAGCTACTTGGTTCCCAGCTTCTATTGCGTACAGTGCCGCCGTGAGAGCTACAATCGTTTTCCCTGATCCCACATCTCCCTGTAAGAGGCGCATCATCTGTTCATCCTGGCCCAAATCACTGACGATCTCTCCTAGTGCTTTTGATTGTTCCACGGTAAGCGAAAAGCTAAGGCTGGCCAAGAAAGAATCAGCAAGTCTACTGGAAAGTACATGAGATCTGCCAGCATGCTTGCGCGCTGAGCTTGCTAGACCAAGCTGGAGTAGAAACAGCTCCTCAAAAGCGAGTGCGCGGCGAGCCTGCGTAAACGTGCCGTAATCTTTTGGGAAATGAATCGATTTAACCGCTTGTTGTTTATTGGGCAAATGATATTTCTTTCGCAGAGGGCCAGGAAGTAGGTCACGAAAGAGTGATCCATAAGCTTTGAGATGTCGATTGATCAATAGGCGAATATAGCGGTCGCTCATTCCCTCTGTTACTGGGTAGACAGGGACCAGGCGGCCTGTGAGGAACCCTTCATTTGCGGGTTCCCATACTGGTGAAGACATTTGGACTGTACCATGTGTTCGCTCAACCTTTCCATAGACATCGATCTTCTCTCCTCGTTTCAGTTGCTTGGCGATCCAAGGTTGGTTGAACCAAACAGCGTAAAGAACTCCTGAATCATCTCTGATCGCGGCCTTGACGATATCCATCTTGCTGTTCACGTGAATTTGGCTGATAGCGGCAATTTCTCCACGTACACATGTTGCGATACCTGACCTCAATTCTCCGATGGGGAGAAAACGTGAACGATCTTCAAGGCGACGAGGAAAATAGGTGAGTAGATCTTCAATTGTATGAATCCCTAACTTCTGTAATTGGGTTACGCGCTTCTTCCCCACTCCTTCCACCTGTCGAATGGGTAAGAAGAGATCATCTACGCTAGGTATCGCGGGAGATCCAGGCTCTCCTTGTGCGATACGTTCGTCAAGCTGGCTAATAGCGCGTTGACGGTCAAAGTGTTCGAGTTGACCGTATCCGGATACAAGCCGCGCAGCGCTCGGGAAGTTCAGTCGAATGAACTCTTCCAACCCACATATAACAGCGTCATCGTTGTATCCATGCGCGCGCTCTAGGCGAAGGATTTTTCTGATTTGTACCATTAGGGTCTCACTTTCTTGTCGCATGCCGAAGCTTACTATATAATCAGTTGCTGTTGGAGGCAAGGACAATGTCGGCGACAATCAGAAAATATGGGGATTCGGTACTTCGCCAGGTGGCAGATCCCGTAAAGATCATCAATAAGGAGATCAAGAATATCTCCGAGAAAATGGTAGAAGCAATGCTCCGGGCGAACGGAGTAGGAATCGCTGCGCCACAGATTGGAGTTGCCAAACGCATCATTGCTTTTGATCTTAACGGTAAGTTTTACATCCTAGTCAATCCGGAGATCGTGGAAACTTCGGAGGAAGAAGAGGAAAGTCTTGAAGGCTGTCTGAGTATTCCTGGAGTAGATGCCCCAGTCGTTCGTAAGCTCAGAGCCCAAGTTCGCGGGGTTACTCTTGATGAAAAGGAGATTGAGGTCGAAGGAGAAGGGCTTATGGCTCGCGCACTACAGCATGAGGTGGATCATCTAGCTGGGATTCTGTTCATTGATTACCTTAGTCCTGTACGGCGGCGTAGTGTTCTCAATGATTACATGCGCCAGCAACGCGAGGAAAAGTCGTGAGAATTGTCTTCATTGGAACCGCGCCATTTGCTTGCCCTTCTCTAGATGGGCTTGCAGAGGCGCATGACGTTGCGCTTGTTGTCACTCAACCGGATCGACCCGCGGGCAGAAAGCATAAGCTCAACCCCCCTGCGATCAAGGTAGGCGCGCAGAAGCTTGGACTGAAGGTTATCCAACCAGTTCAGATTAATAGCGACCATTCAGTAGGGGCATTGCGAGCAGCAGAGCCCGAGGCAATTGTTGTTGCTGCTTATGGGCAGATTTTGCGTCGGGTGGTTTTCTCGCTACCCGCGCAAGGAACGATCAATATTCATGCTTCTCTTCTTCCGCGCCATCGCGGGGCGGCGCCGATACCCTGGGCGATTATCCACGGTGATGATGTAACAGGTATCACGACTTTCCTGATTGATGAAGGAATGGACACAGGAAAGATCCTCCTTAGCGAGAGCCTTTACATCGATTCAGATGAAACCGCGAGTGATCTGCATGACCGGCTTGCTATTCTTGGATCCCGTGTGATTCTTAGAACCTTAGGCAAGATCGAATCTGGGGATATCAACCCTATTGCGCAACAGGAGAAAAACGCTTCACTAGCCCCAAAGCTACTTCGCAATGACGGACTACTTGATTGGGAGAAGGGCGCACGCGAGCTTCATAATAAGGTACGTGGTATGAATCCATGGCCCGGCGCGTTCACCTACCTGGGTGGCGAGAAAATGAAGCTCCATCGAACCCTACTTACGGGGATTAAGTGTGGAGAAGTGGTGCCCGGAGAGATTGCGTTGAGGGAGACGGGGAGGTTGCTTGTCGGAACAAGAGATGAGCTACTTCAAGTTATGGAGGTACAGCGAGAAGGACGTCCTCGCACACATGGTGGCGACTTTCTAAACGGTTTGCAGAACGTCCAGGGGGTTCAACTCATTTGTGGGTAGAGCCCAGCGAGACCGGTCTTCTCCATCTTTCTTTCTAGAGTAATCCCAGATAGTCTATGGATGAAAATCTCTGCTGTGTTATTGACAATTGCACTGATCACATGTCCGCCAAGTGCTGTACCGCTCTGTTTTGCTACTGTGGTGTGGCAGTGAAGAATGCATTCCTCGCCTTTGCGGGCAAAGTTTCCCTGTAAGGACAGGAGCTCTACTGGTTCATCGATTCGCTTAATGTCATAGCTTTTCCCATTCCAGTAACCAAGCTCAAGCTCACGCAGCATGCCAACCCCATTTAGGATGATCCCCGAGTCAATTCCGAGTGCGAGCAGTGAAGGAATTAATTCCTCTCCATCTTCCAGCCGTACAACGAACTGTTGTTCATGATTTGCCCTAATCATCAGAGCCTCCTTTGCGCGGATTGTAACAACTGTTTTGTCGTTTTTCCAGTTGCATTCTTAGGACCTGCCCCCCTATCCTTGTTGGCATGAAGGCGAAGGAGAAAGCAAGGTGGATTGCAAAACGGCTTCACGACCGTTATGGACAGATCAGCGTTGCTAAGCGTGATCCGCTTGAAATGCTGATTAGGACTATCCTCTCCCAAAACACGAATGACAACAACTCTGAGAGAGCGTATCGTGCCCTTATTGAGCGTTTTGGGAATTTCGCCGCTGTGAAGAATGCAAAGGCGGATGAAATCGCCGCGGTGATCCGAATTGGCGGGCTGCACCACCAAAAAGCAGCGCGCATCAAACAGATACTTAATCGGATTGAGAAAAGGGAAGGTGATCTTACGCTATCATTCCTTGCCAATTATACGTTAAACGAGATGATGACCTGGCTCCTTGCGTCACCTGGTATAGGGCCGAAGACGGCAGGAATTGTCGTTCTCTTTTCCTTTGATAAGCCCTATTTTCCAGTGGACACGCATATCCGGCGTGTGTTGACCCGTGTTGGTGTCGTAAGCTCATCGGATGGCCCACACGAGCAAATGAACGCGATCCTTCCTCGCGATCCCTTGTTCATGAAGCAGTTGCATCTTCAGTTGATCCGCTTCGGGCGGGAGCTATGTCATCCACAGAGCCCGGCATGTTCTCAATGCTTGGTTAGAGATCTATGCAATTGGCACTTAAAATGAGTTAGCGGGCGTGAAGGTTGTCCTTTTGCTTATCGATGAAGATGATAGAATATAGGATTCTAAGAATAAGGAGGAAGGATGCCCCGGCTCGAGGAACAATTGGGAAAAGTGTTAAATAAGAAGAGGTTGACTATTTCTGTTGCAGAGTCATGTACAGGAGGACTCCTGGCAAGCCGCATTACAGATATTTCAGGAGCCTCTGACTATTTTCGTGGCGGCGTTGTTGCTTACCAGAATAAGGTCAAACAAACGCTTCTCGGGGTTCCAGCCCATATCCTGGCGGAAAAGGGAGCAATAAGCCGCGAAACAGCACAAGCGATGGCCAAAGGATGTAGGAAGCTTTTTCAAAGTGATATTGCCGCGGCAATTACTGGGATTGCTGGTCCAACCGGAGGAACTCAGTCTAAGCCGATCGGTTTAGTGTACATAGCGGTTGTAAGTGAGAAGAGATCAGAAGAGAAACGCTTTGTCTGGTCAGGGAACCGCATGTCAAATAAGGAAGCCTCAGTCGGGGCTGCCTTGAAGATGATCCTTTCTCTGGCATTGAAGTGAAAAAAGGATATCGGATAACATTTCCTTATGAATAGACCGTTCAGGAAAAAGTTGAGCTACACGCTCTCCATTGTGGTTGGATTTGGCCTATTTGGCGCTATTGTTTACTACGTTGGTTGGCGTAGCATCCTTGTACAGATTCATGACCTGGGCAGTATTGGCATTGTCGCCGTGATGGGAAATGTGTTTCTTACTATGATCAGTCTGCTTCTGGGATGGTGGGTTATCCTGCGCTCTTACGGCGTCAGGCTTCCGATAAGGCATATCATTGGCGCGCGGATGAGTGGATACGCCGTGAGTTATCTTACTCCCTCGCTCTACTTTGGAGGGGAGCCAATCAGAGGCCTGATGGCTGCCGAACACGCCAACGCTCCAACAACGCGCATCTTCGCGACCATCGTTGTAGAACGTTTTCTTGGAGGGTTGAGCCTTGTTGTGTTTATCCTTATCGGAGGTTTCTATGCCGTTGTTTCCCCAGATATTAACACGATAGAGAAGCGAGTTGTAGTAATTGGAGTTGCCTTTGTCGTGTTCTGGATCATCATTGGTTTAGTGAATTTTGTGGGAAACTTCAAATGGATCAGCCGGATAATCCGACTGCTGAAATATCCGTTCCGCCGCTGGCATAACGGGCTCGAGCGAGCGGCAGCTAAGGTTGCTGAAACCGAGGATGAGATCTATTATGCGTTTAGCCGGCACTGGAAGGGAACACTGCTGGTATTTCTCATCCAGATCGTGGCGAACTTCCTTGTCTACATGCGCCCGCAGGTGTTCTTCTATTTCTCTACACATCAAACGTTTGACTTTACTCAGCTATCTCTCTTATTCACACTGAACATCATGATCTCCTTCTTCCTATGGATTACCCCTGGCGGGCTGGGAACTGGCGAAGCCGCATCGATTGGTGTCTTTGCGCTTGTCGGAGTGGGAAGAGCGGAGGCAGTGGCGTTCTCGTTGATGTTCAAATTCGTCGAGCTTCTCCTGGTAGGAGTTGGCCTATCCTATCTCTTCAATAGGGGGATAAGCCGCTTGTTTGGCGTGTTCAAGCGGAGAGGGCGCCAGCATTAACTCCTGTTCCCCCTGTGCACGGGATTGAAGGTTGTCAGTCAATCCTATATCGTATGGAGGGCTACGGGCGGAAGCGATGGAGCGAAAAATCAGGAGGAATATGATGAATAAGATCGTGGTCCTGTTAGTGTCATTTGGCTTACTGGGGTTTGTCTTGTCAGCATCTGGTCAAGTTGATCTGGCGGCGTTTCCAACTGGAACGACAAAGATGGTGTACAGAATAGTAAGTGGAGAGATGCAAGCGCCCCAGAGTTTGGAAGTGACCGTTGTTTCGCACGGGGACGGACAGTATACCCTGGGCATGTTTGTTGAGGCGAGTGGGAATAAGAGCCAACTATCTAGCTTTGGGCTTCTCTTTGGTGGGGCAAGCATGTTGTATGGAAGTGGAGGGGATGTTAGCTCCTCCTCGCTGCAAGCAGTGATGGGCCAACGATCTCGCCTTGAAGAAGGACAGGAATACCTCCTCCCGGATGGAGTAACATTTGGCAGCATCGTCAGTGTGGAGATTGCGGGGGTGCGGTGTCTGGAAGGATCCTTTATTGATCCGGCTCAAGAGGATACCCGGATAAGGATTGCGTTTGAGTTATCACATCCAGTTTATATGTTCCCGCGGACGATCATTGAAAACAGATATGATGAGGAATGGGTGGAAGTACTTAGGATGGAACTGAGCGAATACACATTTACTGCACTGGAGGACTAGCCGTGCCATTACTTGAGTTTAAGGGGATTACTAAGGATTACAGACTTGGAAAGACGGTAGTCCGTGCGTTGCGCGGCCTCGACCTTGAGATCGAGGAGGGTGAAGTCATCGCGATCATGGGACCGTCTGGCTCGGGGAAGTCGACACTAATGCATATCGTCGGAGCGCTCGATACCCCGACTGACGGGACGGCCTTCCTTGATGGACAAGACCTACAGCAGCTAAAGGAGCACCAACTCGTTACGCTTCGAGGAAAGAAGATCGGGTTCGTTTTTCAGACGTTCAACCTAATCCAGACGCTTTCCGCGCAGAGGAATGTTGAGCTTCCGATGATCTTTCAAGGAATTCGCAAAGGAGAACGGGCGCGGCGTGCTCGCGAACTGTTGATCAAGGTCGGTCTCGGAGATCGGGTCAAGCACAAACCGAATGAGCTCTCCGGTGGAGAACGTCAACGCGTGGCAATGGCTCGTGCGTTGGCGAACGACCCGGAAATCATCCTAGCCGACGAACCGACAGGAAACTTGGACACTGAGAGCGGTACACCGATTCTCGAAATGCTCAAGAAATTGAGCGTGAATGACGGGAAGACCGTGATCATCGTAACGCACGACCCGGACGCGGCGGCGATTGCCGATCGCATCGTCCGATTGCGAGACGGGTGCGTGGTCGCTGTAAACAGCTGCGGAGTAGAAGGAGAGTCTGGTGTTCCTACTACAGGGCGTGATGTCGAAGGTTCGATAAACGAACCTTCGACCTTAGGAACCACCACCGAAGGCGGTGATTCCCATGCTTAAAGACTTCTTGGTACTCGCCGGACAGAGCATCATGCACCGACGAATGCGGAGTTGGCTCACCGTCATCGGTGTGTTCATCGGAATCACGGCAGTCGTCGCGCTGATCTCGATCGGGCTCGGCCTCGAACGCACGATCACCGATCAGGTCGCCAGCGTCTTCGGTGTCGACACGTTCATCATCATGAACGAGGACGCGTTTGGCCCCCAGGCGCACGGCCCAGGCGGTGCCGAGGAGTACGCACTCGATCTGGCAACCTTGCGGGCAGTCGAAGGCGTCAAGGTTGCTGCAGCAGTGCGGGAACGCACCGCCTTTCTTCGGGGTCCGCCGAGAAGTGATGGGACGCCCCTACAAGGGTTCTTTCCCGTCAGTGGTCTCTCTCCCGAGTTGATCACCGAATTCGAGTCGTTTACGGGGGAACTGGAAGTGCAGAAAGGCGGAAGGCTGTTCGACGTAGGCGAGGAGGCAGTGACCGTCCTTGGCAGCGAAATCGCCAACAGGTTCCAAGCCTCGGTTGGTGACACGGTTCTCGTCGCGGGCGAGGGTAGCGCGGAGCTTTCTCTAACCGTCGTTGGCATTCTGATTCCGGTCGAGGAAGACGAGGGATCGCGCGGGGGTTTCGCTGCGGCGATGAACCAGGGCCAGAACCAAGACACAATCTATGTCCCGTACGAGACAATGGATCTCCTCTGGGGACCGGCGAAGGATGTCTTGATCACGGTGGTGCGGGTCAATCCCGGTGAGGATGTCGATGAAGTCGCCGATCGCGCCGAAGAGATCCTGAACGCTCGCGGCTCCGAGATCTCGGCCGTGACCTACACCGATATCAACGAAGTGATTGGCACGATGACCTCGACGATCAGCGCATTCCTCGCCGGAATCGCCGGGATCTCCCTTCTGGTTGGTGGTGTTGGGGTGATGAATACGATGTTCACCTCGGTCCTCGAGCGAACGAAGGAGATCGGCGTGATGAAGGCCGTCGGCGCGAAGAACGGTCACGTACTGACCATCTTCTTGATCGAATCCGGCCTGATGGGGCTCGTGGGAGGCATTGTTGGAACGCTGTTGGGATTGGGGCTTAGCGCAGTCGCTTCGTCGGTTATCGGTCGGTTGTTCGGGGTCGAGATGGCCGTGGTAGCTAGCCCGACATTAATCTTGAGTACGTTGGTTTGCTCGTTTGTCATTGGTGCGATTGCTGGCTTGTGGCCTGCATGGCGCGCGGCGCAACTCCCGGTTGTCGACGCGCTACGCTATGAGTAGAGCTAAGAGCTGCAGGATTCAGTGAGGCTTGCTCCCAAAATTCCTCCAAGGCTTCCCAGGAGAAGACCGAGGGGAACGCAGAGCAAGCTTGTCATCAGTACTGTGCCTGCATCAATAAGCCCGGATGCTGTGTTTAAGAACTGTTGTGGATTTGCAGCCGCGAATGAGTGTAGAAGGTAGATAACACCTATCAACAAGGCAGTTGCGATAAGGCCACAAATGGCTCCCATTACAGCTATCGGGAAGCGGATGGTTTGCTCGGCGATGCCAGATAAACGCAGCAATTTCATTTTAGTAGTGCATGAGCGCAGAAGCTCGGCAAATCCCATTCGCGCCAACACTAGACCCGCGAGTACAGTTATCGCTAGCCCAACCAACAGGCCAATTCTTAGCGCTGTGGACAATGAAACCGCAGCCTTGTCTGCGGAGGCACGAGATTCCACTCGCGCGACACCCTCCAATTGGTCTAATACACTGTGCAGGGCGGGAACTATATCTGTGTTTACTGCACGGACTAGCAATGCGTTTGCTACCAGTCCCTTGTCTATTTCTTGGCGGAACAAGTAGTTGATCTGTTTGACTTCTTGCATCTCTCGGATGTTCAGATAGAGGTCTTGAACTTGCTGTACTGAAAGCTGTCCAGAGAGGTACAGAGTGATCTCTCCGGGGATCAATATTCGATCGTCACTCTTTGACTCTCCAAGCAGAAAGAAACAAGAGAATATGGCGAGAAAAGAGAAGATAAGAAGGAGAAAACAGAGAAGTAACACTCCGGTTCTCGCTCTAATTGAACGAATAAACTCACATAAAAGAAACAAGAAAACGCTCATTCTTCTTTTATCCTTCCATCGGTGATCAAGATAGTGCGATGTGAAGTCTTTATGGGCGGGAGAGGCCCTTTCGCTGTCACAAGAATAGTCATGCCTCGGCCATTAATTCGTTCCAATAAAGCGATTACCTCGTTTTTCTCTTCTGGCGAAAGCCCACTTAGGGGTTCGTCGCAGAGCAGAAGAGAGGGTTCATTACAGATCGAGATAGCGATAGCTAGTTTGAGTCGATCAATGGCCTTGAATTCTGTTGCTGGAGTAGAAAGCTTGTCGATCAATCCCACAGTCTCCAGAGCGGCAAGCGCTTGTTCTTCGGCCTGCTCTTGGGAAGTCCCTAGAGCTCTTAATTTAAAGGTTATGTTGTAAACAGCGGATTCCGGCAGCAATGTGAAATGTTGTGGGAGAAAGCCAATCTTTCTCCGTAGAGCAAAGGCCTTTCCTTGATGGAGTCGCGCGACATTCCGCCCGCAGACTAGAATTTGCCCTTGTTGTGAAGGGATCTGCGCAGCAAGCAGTCCCAACAAAAGGGATTTTCCTGCGTGTGATGGGCCAATCAAGAACGCCAACTCGCCCCGATTGATGTGCAGGTGAACGTTTTCAAATACTGTGAATCCGTCATCTGTTGAAAAGTGAAGTTCAGAAACCTGGATTATTACGGACATGTGGCGATCACGAACCTCTGTTTGCCGGCAATATCGTTGGCAATATTGGCTTCGACCAGCCCAACCCTTTCCACCAGTTGCAGGACTTGACTTGCTTGGCTGTCTCCGATCTCTAGGAGGAGTACGGCGCTGTTGTTCATGTGAATGCGTACATCCTCCAATAGGAGTTCAATCTGTTCTGTTCCATTATTGCCTCCATTCAAGGCAACGCGTGGTTCGTGTTCACGAACCTCTGTGGGCAATTTCTCAAGCAGCGCTACATCTATATATGGGGGATTAGAGACAATCAAGTCAAATCGCCCATGGACTTGTCCGAGCCAATTACTTTCTTGGAACACGATCTTGTCGGCAACACCGTTTAGTTCAGCATTGTCGCCTGCGAGGCGAAGGGCCTTCGGTGAGATGTCGACAGCAGTTACGTTAGCGCGACGAAGGAATTTTGCTAGACAAACCGCGATCACTCCTGTCCCAGTCCCCAGGTCGAGGCATCTAATATCACGATTCTTGGGGGCGAGGGTAAGTGCTTTCTCTACTAATTCCTCAGTTTCCGGTCGAGGAATAAGCGCTTCTTCACGAACGTGGAAACGTAGGCCAAAGAAGGAAACCTCGCCGGTCAGAAGCTGTAGAGGGACACCGTCTCGGCGCTTTCTTATCACTTCTTTAAACCGCTCTCGTTCCGCAAGTGTCAATGGCTTGTCCGGCGCCAGGTAGAGGTGGAGGCGGTCTACGTTGAGTGAGTGAGCAAGAAGAATCTCTGCTTCCAGCCGCGGTTGTGTAATACCAGTTTTCTTGAAGTAACCGCGTGTCCAGTTAACAATCTCACGGACAGTCCAGGTGGCGCTCAGTGTCCCCCTCCCTTCATTGTCGCTCGACTAAGTGCTTCTCTTACCCCGAAGCAAGTGCTTGTTATGCCCTATAGAATAGCAAAATCTTGTTTTGATGTCAAGCACAGTATATAATCGAAAGTAGCGGAAGACGAATGCAAAAAACAAGCAAGGTATTTCTCTCTAACTAGTGGGAGGTGGAAGTGCTCAAGTATTTATTCGGTATTTTTCTAGTTTTGTTTGGCGCGGCAGTTGCTGTAAGCCAGAGTCTTTCTCTAGGGTTGACTAGCACAGCCATGTGGGCGGCTTTCCTGGCTGGAGGAATAGGAGGAGGTTTGTGTGTAGCTTGGTTGGTTGTTAGTGTATGGCGCAGACCGGCGGCAGTTAACGAAGAGAAGACCATAGTGCGCCTTATTAATAGCTTGTTTGTCGGCTTAGGCTTTGCGGTTCTCGGGGCTATTGTTCTGTTTTCGGTTGGGCTTATTTTTCCCGCAGGAATCGGTGTAAAAATAGCTCAGGGAACTATCCTTATTACAGCCCTTCTCCTTGGCTTGTGTGTTGGATATAGACTGAAGACGTCCCTTGTGTCATCCTTTCTTGGCCGAGGTACTAAGCTGGTTGACAGACTAGACATGGATGACAACCTCTCCAGTAAGGTTCTCGACACAAGCGTGATCATTGATGGAAGGATTGGTCCCCTTGTAGAGACCGGATTTCTGGAAGGGGAAATTCGTGTGCCGGAATTCGTTCTCAGCGAGCTACAGAATATTGCCGACTCTTCGGACGGCTTACGTCGTCGCAAGGGGCGACGGGGGCTAGAGATTCTTAATAGCTTGATGCAAAATGAACAGGTGAACGTTCGTGTCTGCTCGCAGGATTATCCCTTTGTTAAGCAAGTGGATCGAAAGCTAATTCGTATGATTCGAGAACAAGGAGGGTCATTACTCACTACTGACTACAACCTAAATCGAGTGGCGCGTGTTGAAGGAATAAGAGTACTGAATGTTAATGAACTTGCTAGTGCCGTGAAGCCTCAGTTCATCCCTGGAGAGGAGATTGTCATGGAAGTGATTGATCGTGGAGAGGAAATAGGTCAGGGAATTGGCTACTTGGACGACGGCACAATGATCGTGGTTGAAAATGGCCGGCGACACATTGGTCGTAAGATTAGAACAACGGTCAAGAGCACTCTGCAGACCGAAGCGGGGCGGATGCTCTTCGTTGAACCTGCGGGAGAAAATCCCCGATGGGAAAAGTAAGGAGGAGGAAGGCTTGAAAAGGATGGGTGTTATCGGGGTTGTTGCGGTAATAGCACTTCTGGGATTCATGGGAATTAGAAGTTGTTCTCTTTTTCAAGAGAGCGAACCGGAGCTCACAAACTGGGAACCAGACCTTTCACCTGATGGTAAGACTATTGCCTTTGCATCTCCTGGTGAGAAGGGATTTCAGATCTACGCGCGACAGCCTTACAGTGGTGAAGAAACGCAGTTAACCAGCAATGAGGGCAATAACTGGGCGCCGAGCTGGTCTCCGCAAGGGGATCAGATTGTATTCTGTTCCGACCTCGACCAGAACGTTGATCTATACGTGATCAATGTTAACACGTTACAAACGGCTCGGCTTACTACGCACGAAGATGATGATGTAAACCCAATGTGGACAAGCGAGAACACAATCCTGTTCAACTCTAATCGTTCCGGCGTTTGGGAGATTTACGCGATTAGTCCCTATGGAGACAGCCTGATCAAGGTGACGGAAACCAGCACGGAAGAGTGATCCTTCCCTAATAACGATGACCACACAGATTAGTGGTATCCTGCTTGCTGCTGGCAGAGGCGCAAGGGTTGGCATTGAAGAGAACAAAGTCTATGTTGAAATTGCTCACCGCCCCCTACTCCTTCATGCATTGAGCCCGTTTCTCGGATCCCCGTTGATTGGTGAGATCATTATTGTCGTAGCGCGTGAAGAGAAGGAGCGCGCAGCATCCCTTGTACAAGGAATGAAAAAGGAGATTCGGTTTGTGTATGGTGGGGAGCAACGGCAGGATTCCTCCCTTGCAGGGATAGAAGAAGCAACCGGTGACATCGTCTTGATTCATGATGTTGCTCGTCCATTCCCCAGTCAGGCGTTGATTGCGCGTGTAGTAACGGGAGTAAGGCAGTACGGTGCATGCGTGCCCGTGATTCCTGTAGCCGACACACTTCGTTACAAGGATGAGGCAAGTGGCTTTTTAAGGGAACAGGTCAGGAGGCAAGGGCTCCTGCGAATGCAGACTCCGCAAGGGTTCAAGCGAGAACTGATCCGCGAGTGTCTGAGAATGAGTAATGAATCACTTAGTGATGATGCGCAGGCCGCTCTCGCGGCAGGGGCCAGGGTGTGGACCGTTTCTGGAGAGGCGATCAATCTCAAGATAACAACCACGGGGGATATCGAACTGGCTGAGGCAATTGCCAGTCTTGTCCCGAGTGTCAGCGCTATCACACAGAGGCGGGAAAACGATAGCTGTAGCCAATAATGCCGACCTACGGCCGGGTTGTTTTTCTTCGTAGTGCCAGGTCAATGTGAACATCTGAGGCAGCCGCTTTCAGTAATTTTCTCATCTCCTTGGCCAGTTCCTTGCGTTCTTTCGTGTGTTTAGATAACTTATCCAGTGATCTTTCCATCCTGGAGATTGTTCTCTCGATTGTACGAGAAGGGAGAAGCGCGCAGGCCGTGCAATAGAGGGTTACCGAGCGACCGGCGTTGTAGTTCGCGATGAGGTATTCTGCCAATAAGCGGCGTTTGCGCTGTTCCTCCAAGAAAGAGCTCAGGCCATCTCTCCTGATCTCGTCGAGGTTCGGAAGGGCTTGCTTGTGGGTTAGGAAACTGTCTTCCTTTCTGTCTGTTCTGAGTGCGCGCCGCAGCTTTCCACAGGGGTAGTGGGAACATTCAGCGCAGGTTAGGAATTTATGCTTAGTGACACAACAACGGTACACACTACAGTAAGAATGCGTTGTTCCTAATTGACAACCTTGGCACCGACTCGGCGCCCTTGAGTGATAGCGTGGACACAGGCCGCAGTACAGGCCGCAAGATCCGATCAGAGACCGCTCATCGAGTGATTCCATCGCTCTCCTTTTGTGAAAGCACGCACAAAGGCCAGTTTTCTCCTTGAACAACTTTACAGGTTTTCCCCGATCTTCTCCAAGTGATGGGTGAAGGGCAAAGGCGAGTTAAATAGTTGATTGGTTGAATGGTTAAATGGGAAAGGCTCAAAAGCGGTGATGAGTAAGAAACACAGGATTATGGATTAAGGAGTATGGATTAAGGAAAAAGGCATAGAAGCGGTCTAGAGTCGGGAGTCGGGAGCCGAAAAACGGTGATGCGTAATGAGTGATGGGTAACGGGTAAAAGGCCAGGAGAGATGAAGGAATTAGATAGTTGATTGGTTGAATGGGAAAGGCTGAAAAACGGTGAAGAGTAACGGGTGAAAGACTAGGAAAAGAGGTCTGAGAACTGCTCTCTCACCCTCACCTAACCTCTCCCTTCATCGAGGGAGAGGGATGTCTTGTAATCTTCCCTCCCCGATCGAGGGCAATGTCATTAAGTTAGGCCCAAATCCGCTTCCCATACCGCTGAAACCTCAGTCGATGAGTAGCCAACCTCCGTCTCCGCTCGTTCCGTCGTCCGGGCCGCTCGGGGATCAATACCCCCGCAAAGATCATCTTTAACTCTT
>JAUVYF010000012.1 GCA_030603215.1 Candidatus Bipolaricaulota bacterium | reverse complement strand
AAGATCTATTCACGTATCGTTGTGCAGTGTGATCTACGCCACAGAACCAGACAGGCACCTCCCATCATCATGACCATAGCGGCAAACTGAATAGGTGAAAGCCGTTCACCCAAAGCCCCCAAGGCGATCAAGGATGTTCCTAGTGGGGTAAGGCTTACTATTAGATTTGCCTCCACAGCGTGCAAGGTCCTAAGGGCATGGCTATACAGTAGATATGGTACAAGCGTATTGATTACGGCAAGACCCACGATAATGCCCCAACCTAGTAGCGGCATCCGAGGAATGCCTTCTAGGGTACTCGCAAGGATAACGAGAATCCCTCCCCCTATCCCCAAAGGAAGCGCGGTCAGTACTGTTGTATTCACTTGATTTCCTCTTGCGAACTCTCGCGCCAACACAGGGAAAGCAGACGCGCAAAGGACTGCCGCACTCAATAAAAACAAAGCCCGTGGTTCCCCTGGCGCCAGACCACGGGAAAAGAAGAGAAAACTACCTCCTATGGTTGCTATGAGTCCAAGTAAACGTAGCCAACTCATCCGTTCTTTGAGGTATAGAACCCCCAAAAAGAAAACCGGAATGGGCAGTAGGCACAAAGCAAGCGAGCCAGTAGTCGCGGATAACGTCTTCATGGCGATATACAGGACACCATTTCCTATTGTATACTGAGCTATCCCCATCAGAGCGAAGCGCAGCCAATGAGTGCGTTTCAATTGTTGGAATAAATGTTGGTGCCTAAGGAGCCAGGGAAATAAGAAAAGGAAGGCAAGAAAGTAGCGGAAGGCGGCAATGGTTAGCGGGCCCGTATATCTCAGTGCAGCTTTCACGCCGACAAAGGAGGAGGACCATATAAGTACCACGATCAACATTTGGCCCAGTGCCAGCTGTCGCCTACGCTGGAGTCCCCTCTTGCCTTGGGCACATAACTTCATGAGAGAACAGAGTACCATAGCTCGAAGCATTTAGCTACTCAAGTAGGAAGGGTTAGCGCCAGTATCGAAGTCACGGTTGATAGACAAGGAGATCTCATGAAACAGGTGTCAACGAAGAGACCACCGAAACCTTCGGGCCACTATTCTCAGGCAATGGTTCGCGGTGACGTGGTACACATATC
The DNA here is from genome assembly GCA_030603215.1 of Candidatus Bipolaricaulota bacterium. Taxonomy (GTDB): domain Bacteria; phylum Bipolaricaulota; class Bipolaricaulia; order UBA7950; family UBA9294; genus JAUVYF01. Next base: position 28,093 of record JAUVYF010000012.1, on the reverse strand, counting down.
GGGGCAGTTGCCCGTAGACCCCGCCACGGGGGAATAGCGGATTGGATCTATAAAGAGACAAACAACGCGAATCCTGAAGCATCAATTAATGCCACCCACACGTGAGCACAATACCGCTGTAATTGCCAGCAGAACCGCGATGAATGGGGTTAGCTCGCTAAATACATTTATCTCATCGCTTTGCCTCCCGTTGCCATTAAGATCTTGATTACTCAGTCGGGAAGGTGTTCTGAACTCCAAAACCTCGAATCCAAGGGAAGTTAACTGTCATCTGGAATCACCAACCTGCCGAAAAACCCATGCGAACTGAGTTCATTTCTATATCAAAACTTTAGTGAAATGATATGAATTTGACTTTCACTAAAAATTTTATACGATAGTGTGCATGGATGCCGTCGGCGAACCTATTCGTGCAATTCGAAGACGCAAGGGGTGGACACTTGAGAACCTCTCTGCCAGTTGTGGGCTCTCCGCAGGCTTTCTCTCTCAAATAGAGCGTGGGCTTTCTTCTCTTTCCATTGTTTCACTTCGGGCAATCAGCGAGGCGTTGGAGGTTCCTCTCTCCGAATTATTCCTGAGGGAAGAAGACCACCAACTTACTGAGAATACAGCGGTCTCTCCAGTCACTAGAGTTGCCGATCAATTGCGCATTGAAATTGGAGACTATCCTATTACGTATAAGTACCTAAGCGGAGAGTTCCCAAATCGTATCGCTGAGGTATTGATCAACGAATTTCCACCCAATTATCGACATCCGCTTGCCCCACACAAAGGAGAGGAGTTTGGCTATGTCTTAGAAGGACGACTAATACTCAAGATAGTAGAGGATGAGTATTCACTTGAGCCTGGCGACAGCTATCATTTCTTGGCCTCGAAGCCACATAGTTACCAGACATCTGAGAAGCAAGGGGCCAAGGTTTTGATAGTGACCTCACAGAAACTTTTGGAGTCGCATAACCAAATGCAAGTTTCTAAGGAGTGATAAGGGTAGATCAATGAACCGTGGTGGATGAATAACAGCTGGATAGATTTAGAGAAAGGGATTGTCATAATGTTTGGAAGGAGGGCTTGAGTGGTTCTTTACGAATACGAGTTGGGTAAGGCAGCGGACATTCTTACCGGAGAGCTTTTCAAACTGAAACCAGGGGAGACCTTCGTTATCACCGCGGACACGGAGAGCAATCCACACGTTGTCAACGCCACTGCACGAGCCGCGTTTTCCATTGGCGCGAAGCCGATGGTGATCTGGCTTGCATCGCCGCTGGGAGTGGGGCAAGTGGCAGACCCAATGTTGCCACTGGAATCGCTAATCGGGGCATTGAAAGGTGCCGACGCGTGGGTGGAGTTCAACAAGCAGTGGTTACTCTATTCGACCGCGCACACCGTGGCGATGGAGAAGAACGATAAGCTTCGATATCTGAATCTTGTTGGGATGAATCCGGACATGATGGTACGTTGCATCGGCCGCGTGGACCATTCCACCCTCAAGGTCTTCCTCGAGAAGGCGGCAGAGATGATCGTAGCAGCAAAACACATACGGTTGGCCTCCCCAGGAGGGACGGAGCTTGTGTTTGAGAATGTTCCTGGGAGACCGTCACTGATTAGGGACGGCTATGCAGACAAGCCCGGAACGTACATGATGGCAGGAATGATCGCTTGGTCTCCGAATATGAAAACCATAAACGGGACGCTGGTGTTCGACGGGTCACTCGTTCCTCCTTGCGGCAAGCTAGAGGAGCCGGTTCACGTGACGATCAATGCCGGCGAGATCGTTGGGATCGAAGGCGGCGCGCAGGCAAGGCAGCTCGAAGCCTACCTTCACAGTTTCGACCATCCTCAGATGAAGCATCTGGCGCACTGCGCAGCTGGTTTTGGACCAGGAGCCAAACTCACCGGAGACATTGTAGAGGACGAACGTATCTGGGGGTGCACAGAGTGGGGTATCGGACACATTGGGAAATACCTGATTCCACCGGATGGTGTCTCCGCACCTTCACACTCCGATGGCCAGTCCCTCAACAGTTCCATCTGGTTGGATGGCGAGCCACTCACTAGAGATGGTGAGGTGTTACACCCCGAACTGCGGAAGCTCGCGAAGAGACTCGGCAAAACGTGAATACAGGCAAGGAGGATCCACGATGAAGCGCATTAAGGTGGTCGTCCCTGTTTCTTCGGACATGTGGAATGATTCGGTCAAGCGGCTGATGGATGACTACAAAGATGCGGATACGCTGATACGCGTAGTCAACATTGCAAAGGGACCCGAGTCGCTCGAATGCACGTACGATGAAGTCATGGCGGAGATGTTCGCCCTACAAGAAGTGGAAAAGGCGCCAAAGGAAGGGTTCCACGGCGTGATCATCTACTGTAGCAGTGACCCTGGTCTCAGGGCGGCCAAGGAGAAGTTGAACATCCCCGTCGTAGGTCTGGGAGAGTCAAGCTATCATCTAGCGTCGATGTTGGGAAGTTCCTTCTCCGTCATCACTGTCGGCCCACCCGATCTCGTCGCCACTCAGTGTCGCCGAGTTAGGGATCACCTCAAAGTGTACGCTCTCGAACACAAGTGCGCCTCTGTAAGATCTGTTGCGATCCCGGTGATGGATCTAGAAAAGGAGAAGACGAAGCAGGAGCAACGCGTTTTCGCGGAATCCACGAAAGCGATTGAAGAGGACAACGCGGATACCATAGTGCTTGGATGCGGTGGGATGTTGGGGGTCGCGGAGCGGGTTTCCAAAGAACTGGCGGTACCGGTCATCATCCCGGCGATAGCAGCGTTGAAGATGTGTGAGTCGCTTATCGGGATGGGTCTTGTTCAGAGTAAGCGCTGTTTTGGAACGCCGCCGGCTGGGAAAAAGCGGATTATGTGAGATGAGACGAATCAAAGTTGTCGTACCGGTTTGTACTGACATGTGGAATGCGCCGGTTAAAGCATTGATGGATCGCTACAAGGAGCCGGATACGCAAATCGTTATCGAGAATCTCGATACGGGACCGGAGTCGCTCGAGTTTGCTTACGATAAAGCTTACGCTGAGCTGCCCACCGTCCAGCAGGCCGAGACAGGGCAGCAAGAGGGATGCGATGGCGTGATCATCTGCTGCTCTGCAGATTCCTGTGGGAAGTAATGAATTGGAGAAGGAACTGATGCTCAAGAATGCTAATTACATTGATCAATCTCACTCTGCACTTCCATACGAGAACTATCTGATAACCATCACATAGACACAAAGGAGGAGTAAGCGTGGTTCGATACGAATACGAGTTGGGCAAGGCAGCGGACGTTCTTACCAGAGAGCTTTTCAAACTGAAACCAGGGGAGACCTTCGTTATCACCGCGGACACGGAGAGCAATCCACATGTTGTAGACGCCACCGCGCGTGCAGCGTTTTCCATCGGCGCAAAGCCGATGGTGATCTGGCTTGCCTCACCGCTGGGAGTGGGCAAGCTTGCCGATCCATTGCTCCCGGTAGATTCACTGGTTGGCGCGCTCAAAGGTGCCGACGCGTGGGTGGAGTTCAACAATCAGTGGTTACTCTATTCCACGCCGCATGAGATCGCGATGAAGGAGAACAAGAAACTCCGCTACTTGAATCTCGTTGGGATGAATCCCGACATGATGGTGCGCTGCATTGGTCGTATCGATCATCCCACCCTCAAGGTCTTCCTCGAGAAGGCAGCGGAGAAGATTCGCGCGGCGGCGGAGATTCACATGACCTCTCCGAAAGGAACCGATCTCGAATTTAAGAACGTTGAAGGTCGCGGGGCTTTGGTCCGCGACGGCTACGCTGATAAGCCTGGAACATACATGATGGCAGGATTCATCGCGTGGGCCCCGGATCTTGACTCGGTCAACGGGACATTGGTCTTTGATGGGTCCGTAGTGCCGCCTTGCGGCAAATTAGAGGAACCTATTCGGTGCATAGTGGAATCGGGAGAGATCATCAGGATCGAGGGTGGATCGCAGGCAAGGCAGTTGGAATCGTATCTCAGCGGTCTTAACCATCCGCAGATGAAACGGTTGGCTCATTCCTCATTCGGCTTCCACCCCGGCGCCAAACTGAGCGGAGACATAGTAGAGGACGAGCGTATCTGGGGGTGCACAGAGTGGGGGATTGGTCAGGTCGGTGCACACTTAATCCCGCCCGATGGGATTTCCGCTCCTTCGCATACCGACGGGCAATCGTTGAATAGTTCGGTGACACTGGATGGTAAACCGTTCACAGAAGCTGGCAGGATCGTCGATCCTGGATTAGAGGAACTGGCCAGGAGACTCAAGAAGTAGACAAGGAGGCGGTTGTGGCTCGATATGAATACGAACTGGGGAAGGCGGCGGATATTGTTACACGCGATCTGCTTGCGTTGCGGCCGGGTGAAACTTTTGTGATTACGGCAGACACTGAGAGCGATCCCGATGTTATCAATGCTACAGCAAGAGCAGCGTTTACGATTGGTGCCAAACCGATGGTGATCTGGACGGCCTCGCCTTTGGGTGTCGGTGAAGCAGCGGACCCAATGCTGCCAGTGGAGGCGCTCACTGGCGCATTGAAGGGAGCCGATGCTTGGGTTGAGTACAACAATCAATGGCTTTTGTACTCGACGCCGTATAACGTGGCTATGAAAGAGAACAAGAAGTTGCGCCACCTAAACCTCGTGGGAATGAACCCCGATATGATGATCCGTTGTATCGGACGTATCGATTTCGCCGCGTTGCAACAGTTTCAGGAAAAGTTCTGCAATTTGTTGTCCGAGGCAAAACACGTAAGGATCACCACTGCTGCTGGCGAGGATGTCGAGTTCGATCACGCGCCAAGCATCCCGATTCGATGTCGCATGGGCTACGCTCACCAACCGGGTTCTGAGATGCTTGCCGGACAAATTAGTTCAACGCCTGATTTTAGCTCCATCCACGGCACCATTGTCTTCGACGGATCGCTTGTTCCTCCCTGCGGCAAGCTAGAGGAGCCGGTGCATCTCACGATTGAAGCAGGAACTATCGTTAAGGCTGAAGGCGGGGCACAGGCACAGGAGTTCAGAACGTGGATGAACAGCTTTAATCATCCCCAGATGAAGCGCCTTGCACACCTATCCTATGGTGTCAACCCAGGGGCCAAGATGACTGGTGACATTGTCGAAGACGAACGCGTTTGGGGTTCCACGGAATGGGGTATCGGGAGTGTTCCAGGAACGATCGTTCCCCCGGACGGTTTTCCCGGTCCTTCGCACACTGATGGGATCTGTCTCAACTCGTCGGTATGGCTTGATGGAAAACAGATTCTAGATAAGGGCGAGTTTATCGAACCGCGGCTTACCGAATTAGCCAGGACACTGGGCCGGTACCGGTAACAGTATGATACATACTCAGCTGTTGTTCTTGCTTTGAAGGAGGACTGCCTGATGACTCGGCTGGTAAACATGTTCTGCGAGATGGTACGGATCAGCAGTGAGTCCGGACATGAAGCGGAATTTCTCGCGTACTTGGAGGAGTTCTTCACGCGGGAGTGTAATGCATCCTGCACGTCTGATGACTACGGCAACCTTATCGCCAGGCTCCCGAGAAAGAACACGGCGAGTAGAGAGCCAGTTCTCTTTGGTGTACACAGCGATACCGTTAGACCAGGGCAAGGAATCGAGCCGGTGGTTGAAGATGGAGTAATCCGATCCAAAGGGGAGACCATCCTCGGAGCCGACGACAAAGCGGGCATCGCTGAACTGGTGGAGGCAATTCGCACAGCAGATCGGTATCCCCCGCTGGAGATCGTAGTTACCCGGGAGGAAGAACTAGGCCTACAGGGGGCTCGTCACCTAGATATGGATCTTCTGAGCGCGAAGTTCGGATTCGTCATTGACATGGATGCCCTTGACGCCCTGGTCGTTGGTGGACCCTCTAAGATGGCAATCGACGCGACCTTCACCGGCAAGGCTGCCCACGCCGGAATGGAGCCGGAAAAGGGGATCTCGGCGGTTCGTGCTGCGAGCCATGCTGTGGTCCTTCTGAAAGAAGGGCGAATCGACCCAGATACGACCGTCAATGTGGGGACTTTCCAGGGAGGCGAGATTAGAAACGGAGTTCCAGAGATAGCACGCCTCAAATCGGAGTGTCGCAGCCTCTCCCACGAGAGGTGTCTCCAACAGTGTGAGATTATTCAGCAGGTTTTCGAGACAGCGGCCCATGTAGCTAGGGCACGGGCCGAGGTCTGCATGGATCTGAGCTACAGAGCATCAAGATTATCGGAAGACGCCATGCCTGTTCAGATAGCTAAGAAGGCAATGGCATCGGTTGGGATAACTCCACAGGTCAGGGTAATCGGTGGTGGCACGGACGCATCCTTTTACAACGCACAAGGGATTAAGACAGTAGTCATTGGTGCCGGGATGAGGGAGGAACACTCAAAAGATGAACACATCTACGTGAAAGATATGGAGACCGCGGCGACAACCATTCGAGAGATCCTGCGCGTCCTAAGCAGCTAGCGCAGTGACCTCATATAGGATGGATCCAAAGCCTGCTAAAAACTCTTATCACTCTAACAAAGCAGAAGGAGGTGATGTCAAATAGAAAAAGCTCGTCACAATAATTGACTAAGAAAATGAAGTAAGGAGGATACAGATGAAGAAGACGATTTGTATTATGACAGCTTGCTTGATGGTAGTTGTGCTGGGCCTTGCGCTTCACGGAGAGGAACTGCGCGTGCTGCGCATGAGTCAATCTTGGCCCACCCGCATTGACCCTCATATTGGGAACGATGGTTCGAGCCGAACTGCTTACGTTAACCTCTTCGATTCGTTGGTCTATCCAGACAAGAATTCCCAACCTCAACCCCATGTGGCTACAAATTGGGACGCTACAGAGGACGGTCTGACGTACACTTTTTATCTGAGGGATGACGTCAGGTTTCATGATGGAACACCGCTTACCGCCAAAGACGTTAAGTACTCCATGGATCGTCTGCTGACAATGGGTGAAGGATTTGCGTTCTTGTTCAGTGGGAAAATTGAGAGTACTAATGTAGTGGATGATTACACGGTTCGATTCAATCTCCAGTCAGCCTATGGTCCCTTTCTTCTAAGCCTGATAAGGCTATACATTGTTAACTCCGAGCTGGCTATTGCTAACACAAAGGCGGAAGGTCCGTATGGAGAGAATGGGGATTACGGCCGTGCTTTCCTGCAAATGAATGATTCTGGAAGTGGTCCCTACTACGTAAAGGAGTTCCGGCTAGAAGAAGAGCTAGTAATGGGGAAAAACGAGGATTATTTCATTCCCATTCCCGAGGAAGCACCGGATGAGTTCCGCCTCATTGGAACGACGCAGCCTGCTGTTGTACGAACGATGATAGCAAAACGGGAGCTTGAGATCACGGATGCCTGGCAGGCTTACGATGCCCTCGTGAATATGGCGAAGCAGGAAGGCGTCGAGCTCGTAGCAACAGCAACCGGCGCTCCTTTTGTGGTCATGATGCATACTCGACGGCCTCCGCTCGACGACATCCACGTCCGGCGTGCTCTGTGCTATGCGTTTGACTACGACGTGGTGCGCGAGGAGATAGTCCCTGGAGCTCCAGCGATGATTGGCCCGGTACCGCTTACTACGTCGGGAGCGATCCAGATTGATCGCTACCCGCACGAGCGCAATCTTGAACTCGCTAGAGAGGAGCTCAAGAAGTCGAAATACTACGGCAAGCTAGACCAATACACGCTCACGGCTATCTTTTCGCAGGGCGTCATGACACAGGAGCACGCCGCTCTCTTACTGCAAGCTAACGCAGCAGAGATCGGGATTAAGGTACAGCCGAAGGTAACCCCGTGGATGACTGTCCTCGAGATGACCGCTGACATCGATGCGGCTGCCGATATGCAAATTACGTTTGTTACCCCGGCGCTCCCCGAGGCGGGAATCGCTTTTCTCGGTCGTAACCACTCCTCAGGAGCCAAGACCTATACCCAGAATGAATGGCTCCTCGATCCTGTGCTCGACAAGATGATCGAGGATGCCTTAGCTACGTTAGATCAAGAGGACCGGTTCGTGCAGTACGCAGTGATTCAAGAGTACATCACAGATCGCACTCCAACGATCAACATGTGCGAGAACATCCGCAGGTACGCGTATCAGGCGGGGTATGTAGACTGGCCACTGGATGAACTGCCACAGCCGCTGTTTAGCTATACGTTCGCAGGGCGTTTCTTCAAAGTATATCCCGAGAAGAAGGCTACTCTGTGAGGCTGACAGAATAAAGCAGCAGATCGTGGGGAAGGGTGTTATCGCCCTTCCCCTATTCACTAGAGATATGCTTGAATAAATAAGGACGAGGTTTCATCGATATTGCTCTGAGTGTTCTCGGAGTAAGTGTGAAGAAAACGAAGATATCGAGAAGGAACAAACCGAGGCATATGGCAACTGTAAAGTTCATAGCTAAGAGGATACTCTATGCGGCGTTTGGTCTGTTTGCTCTTTCCGTGTTCATGTTCACTATATCTCGCATCCTGCCAGGTGATCCGGCACGAATGGCCCTTGGACCGCGGGCGCCCGAGTGGGTTGTGGAACAGTTACGGGAGCAACTTCACCTTAACGATCCTATCTTCAAACAGTATATCATCTGGTTACGTGATGCGGTGCGCGGCGATTTCGGCGAATCCTTATACACCCGTCGGCCCGTAATGGAGGACATTAAGGAATTTCTGCCAGCGACCACACAATTGGTTATGCTTGCGGCGCTTATTCAGATTTCTTTCGGGATCTTGTTGGGTATTATCGCCGGGCGTCGCCGTAATTCATGGATCGACAACGTCACTCGCGTGTTTGCCTACATAGGGGTAGCAACGCCAGCTTTTGCTGTTGCCATCTTGCTCCTTCTGCTATTCGGCTTTGTGTTTGACTTACTTCCTACTACAGGACAGCTTAGTATGGGTATGGCGCGGCCACCGGTGGTTACGAATATGGTGTTGCTCGATTCCCTGATTGCGGGTAATTTCCCCGCGTTCTTCGATAATCTTAAACACATGATTCTCCCTGCATTCAGCGTTTGCTTAGCAGGAATGGCACAACTTACACGGATCACTCGGGTAACGATTGGCGAGAATCTGCGGAAAGAATATATCTTTGCTTCACGTGGATTCGGGGTTCCGGAATGGCGCATCGCCTTCAAGTACCTGCTCAAGCCGTCGCTCATTCCACCGGTTTCCCTATTAGGCATGCAAATAGGTGCGCTTTTCTCCAATGCTTTTCTGGTTGAATTGGTTTTCAATTGGCCAGGATTCTCGCGCTATGGGGTGAATGTGATGCTGCGCAAGGACCTAAACGCGATTACCGCAGTGGCACTGGTCATGGGTGTTATTTACATAACGATGAACCTCCTCGTTGACCTCGGCGTTGGGGCGTTAGATCCCCGCGTGCGTCTAGGAGAAAGGAACGCATAGAGTGACAACGTTACAAAGAATCGAGAGAGCCTCCTCTAGGCGGGATGGATTCAGGCGAAGTTGGTACCGTTTCTCCAAGAATCGTCTGTCCGTAGTAGGGCTAGTCACTGTTGGGATTGTTGTCTTGTTGGCAATCTTCGCCCCATACATAGCTCCGTACCCAAAGGATGCGGGCGCGGTGGTCAATTTTCGACACGCCAATGAGCCACCAAATTGGTCACATTTATTTGGGACAGACGATGTCGGCCGGGATGTCCTTAGCCGAACAATCTTCGGGTTTCGCTACTCGTTGATGATGGGAGCTGTTGTCCTGAGTATAGCAACCCCCGTTGGCGTGGTGCTCGGTCTGTTGGCAGGATACATGAAAGGGCGCTGGCTTGATTCGGTGATCATGCGCATAACTGATATTTTTCTCGCGCTACCGCCACTGATCATGGCGTTGCTGATCAACGCGGTTCTCGGGCCCAGCCTCATCAATGCAATGATTGCTATGACAATTATGTGGTGGCCGTGGTATTGTAGGTTGGTGTACGGCCAGGTGGCGGTGCTGCGAAATGAGACCTACGTATTAGCAGCCGAGATGGGAGGGGCAAGGCGGCCACATTTGTTGTTGAAAGAGATCCTCCCCAACTGTATTTCCAGCGTTCTCACCAAGATGACTCTGGACATGGCTATTGCAATTCTACTCGGCGCGTCTCTTAGTTTCGTGGGGTTGGGCGCTCAACCCCCGACGCCGGACTTGGGAACAATGGTCGCTTCCGGATCCAATTTCCTTCCCGATTTTTGGTGGATAGCCATTTTTCCCGTTATGGCGATTATCTTCACCGTATTGGGCTTCAACCTACTTGGAGATGGACTGCGCGACTTTTTCGCTGTCGAAGAGCAAGAATTGGACAAACAATGACACAAGAACACGATCTACTTCGTATCACAGACCTGCAAGTGGACTTCAATACCTTCGAAGGCTGCCTTCACGTGTTGGATCGCGTTAGTATAACCGCTCGAATGGGGGAGAAGGTGGGTCTTGTGGGGGAATCAGGCTGCGGCAAGTCAACGCTAGGTCGTTGTATTGTGCGTCGCGTACGTCCAGTCGCAGGGGAAATAATCTTCTGGTCAGAGCGGCTCAATAACGTTGAGGACATTGTCAGCGTAACAGACAGTATATGGAAGCAGTTGCGCAAACAGATCCAGATGATCTTCCAAGAACCCGGCGCAGCAATCAATCCGGTGTTCACGGTCGGTGATCAACTTCGAGCTGCTATTCGCTTTAGCGCACCCACGCACATTGGGAAGTCGCAGATCCAAAGACGAGCGATCGAGTTGCTTCAGGAGGTACAGCTCTCTGATCCCGAACGGATCATGAGTAGTTATCCGTTTCAGCTTTCAGGTGGAATGCAGCAGAGGATCTGCATAGCCATGGCGCTCGGGGTTCAGCCCAGTCTATTGATAGCGGATGAGCCAACCACGGCTCTTGATGTAACGATTCAAGAGCAGATTCTCCGATTGTTTAATGATCTTGTCAGTTATCACAGGACGGCTGTAATATTTATTACCCACAACTTGGGCGTCGTGCGCGAAATTGCCGATCGAGTATACGTTATGTACGCCGGACAGGTGATGGAGAGTGCGACAACTGATGAACTCTTCGAAAATCCGATGCATCCCTATACCCGCGGTCTGATAAGCGCTGTACCAAAGTTGACTGGTGGCGGGATCATCGAGGGCATTCCCGGGCATATTCCCAGCTATCTCGATCCTCCTACCGGTTGTCGATTCTGTACTCGCTGTCCCGATGTGGTGCCGAAATGTGACGAGGTCCGTCCTCCAATCGGTTCTATCAATGCATCCCATGAGGTCGCGTGTTTCTTGTACGGGGGAGAAGCGTCATGAGTGAGCAAACTCTGCGTGTTACCTGCCTAAAAAAATATTTTGCGACAAGGCGGGGGACCGTACGCGCCGTGGACGGCGTGTCCCTATCGATAAACCGCGGCGAAACGCTAGCGCTCATTGGCGAATCGGGTTCTGGGAAGACTACGGTGGCCAACACAGTCATCGGCAAGTACGTGCCGACAGAAGGCCAAATTCTGCTCGAAGGGAATAGTATCGCACAGTTAATCTACAAACGGCCGAAAGCGCTGAGGCAACGAGTCCAAATGGTCTTTCAGGATCCAGGCTCGTCGCTCAATCCGCGCCGTACGGTCAAGCAAACGCTTGGCCTTCCGTTAAAGTTGTACCACCACGAATCTAGGGAAGAGCGCAAACAACGAATGCTGGAACTATTGGAGAGAGTCGAGTTGTCATCGGAGTACTTGACTAAGGTCTCCTCGGCACTATCCGGCGGAGAGAAGGCTCGCATCGGTGTGGCCCGTGCATTGGCCGCGGAGCCCACGCTGGTAATTCTAGACGAGCCAACCTCGGCGTTGGACGTCTCGATCCAGGCGAAGATAATCAACATGCTCCTGCGTTTGCAGCGGGAGCTTACTCTCTCTTATCTGTTCATCACACATGATCTCAGTCTGATGCGCAACGTTGCGACGCACGCCGCAATCATGTATTTGGGGGAGATTTGCGAGACTTCACAAAAGGAGGAGTTTTTTCGTAACCCGCTTCATCCTTACACGAAGATGCTGCTATCTTCTGTGCCCGTAGTTTCGAGAGAAGAAGAAGCAATGAAGCCGTTTAAGACTGTTCTCAAAGGAGAAATCCCCAGCCCGATCGATTTACCTTCAGGATGCCGATTCCACACGCGATGTCCGGAAAGGCAGACTCACTGTTCGGAGCAAACTTGCGAGCTGTTGGAGGTCCATACGGGGCACTGGGCAAGATGCCACCATTTTAGTGAAGCCCCTCAATAGAAATCACCATCCGCTTTCGAGAAGAAAGTGAAAGGAATCAATATGAAGCACATACTATATATCAGCCCAAGCCGATCGAATCTCGTCGACGGTCCCCTACGGGCGTACCTCGACGAGGTCAAGGGTCCCGATACCCAAGTGGATATAGCGTCGCTCAGTCAGGGGCCAACGCATCTCCCATATTATTACTATGAAGCCTTGATCCTCCCGGCTCTTCTGCATCGAGTGGAACAAGCAGAGGAAGAAGGTTATGATGCTGCAGTGATCGGTTGTTTTTACGATCCCGGTCTGCGTGCGGCACGAGAGATCACTGAGCGGATAATTGTAACCGGAGCGGCAGAGTCCAGTCTGTTTCTGGCGGCGAGTCTCGGATATAGGTTCTCGATACTCGTACCGTGTGAGAAGACGATTCCGCAGATGCACGAGAACGTAGTCAATTACGGGTTGGTTGGTCGCTTGGCCTCATTTGAGTCTGTGGACTTAGGCGTTCTTGCACTGCAACAGAGCAGAGCGGAAACTGAGAGTCGGCTAATCACCGCCGCACAACGTGCGATTCACGATAAGAGAGCCGAGGTGATCATTCTCGGCTGCACTAGGGAATTTGGTTTCTACAAAAAACTCCAAGAAAAACTGGGAGTACCGGTCATCGATTCTGTGATTGCGCCAGTGAAATGCGCCGAACTAATGATCGAGCTTCGTCAGCGGTTTAACTGGAGTCATAGTAAAGTTTGCAGCTATAAAAGCCCGCCCAGTGAAGAGGTTGTTGGCTGGGGACTTCGAGGAAGGAATGACACTGACATCTGGAGGCTTAACCATGGTTCTAGCTAGGGTTGTCGGTCTTTCCTGAGATTAGGGAGAGAATGGTAGTTGAATCTATTTGAGGAGTGATTCTATTATGAAGAAGTTCGTCGGTGTTATTCCACCGGTTGTGACCGCATTTGATTCTAATAGGAAACTTGATCTTGAAAGGACGAAGGAATTCATCCGGCATCTCATCGGCAAAGGCGTCAGCGGTATATTCATCGCCGGGAGCACGGGAGAATATACTTTACTCTCAGTACAAGAAAGAAAGGAATTGATATCGGCCGGCGTGGAGGCAGTTGACGGAAAGGTGCCACTACTGGCAGGCACAGGTGACAACAGTACCGCTACCGCTATTGAGCTATCACAATATGCAGAGCAGGTTGGAGCTGATGCGGCAACTGTTGCCCTTCCCTACTACCCTAAACCCACCCAGGAAGGTTTATACGAGCACTACAAGAGAATCTCCGAAAACATCTCCATCCCCCTAATGGTATATTGCTGGCCCGAGCAACACGCTGGAGTCAATATGACACCTAAGATCGTTGCGAGGTTAGCCGAGCAAGGGGCGATCGCTGGGATCAAGGATTCTTCTGCCGGTATCGACCATATTACAGAAATAATCCGGTTGGTTGGTGGTCAAATATCGATCCTGATCGGATGGGCAAACAAACTCCTCCCCGCACTGGCTTTGGGAGCAGATGGTACGGTGTGTACTATCGGAAACGTCATTCCTGAGGAAGTTATTGCTATCTATGATTATTTCCAGCGTGGGAACATAGATAAAGCAAGGGAAATGCAGTTGAAGATATTGCCATTGATCGAAGCCGCGGGCTCCGATCCCGGAGGCACTAAGGAAGCCCTGAAGCTGATCGGGGAATCCGTAGGGCCGTCTCCTCTACCGATACTGGATGTGCCAGATAATGTGAGGGCGAGCATCAAGGCAGAATTGACCCGGCTAGGGAGGCTCCACTAGATCTGTAGCGGCAGTTTTCGTGTCACTAAGAAAATTTGACACTCACTAAAAGGATTCATATAATAGTGTATATGGATGCTATCGGTAAACGTATCCGTGCGCTTCGAAGACGGAAGGAATGGACACTGCAGGACCTTGCTGCTAATTGTGGGCTCTCTGTGGGCTTTCTCTCTCAAGTAGAACGTGGGATTTCTTCCCTTTCCATCGTTTCACTACAGGCGATAAGTAAGTCGCTGGATGTCTTCCCCTCTGAATTGTTTCTAAAGCAAGAGGCCCCTCTACTTACTGAGAACGAGGAGGTTTCTCTAGTTACCAAAGCTGGAGACCAGCTCCATATTCAAATTGGGAACTACCCCATTACGTACCAATATCTAAGTGGAGAATTCCCAAATCGTATCATCGAGGTATTAATCAATGAGTTTCCGGCCAATTACCGGCATCCGCTTGCGCCACATAAAGGAGAGGAGTTTGGCTATGTCTTGGAAGGGCACCTGACACTCAAGATAGAGGAGGATGAGTATTCCCTTGAGCCTGGCGACAGCTATCATTTCCTGGCCTCGAAGCCACATAGTTACCAGACATCTGAGAAGCAAGGGGCTAAGGTCTTAATAGCGACCACGCAGAAACTCTTAGAGTCGCATAATCAAAGGCGAGCTTCTCAACCAAGGCAAGAATAGATTCGCAAATCTAAATTCGGAGGTGAGTAAGTGAAAGAAGAATAGGTAGACAAATGGATCTAAGAGTACACAAGTAGTAAGTAAGGAGGCGCAAATGAATCGTATATTCAGTACATTTATCGTCACTCTGGTTATCGTGTCAGGGCTTATGGCGATAACAGTTATGACAGTCGCTGAGACGTCGCAACGCGGCGGCACAGTGGTACTTTCCTACAAAGGGAACACCGTTCCTGATCCGGATCCACAACTAGCACGAAACATTGGAGCCGAAACGGTCGCCCTGATGATGGCCGACCCGCTGGTTCGGTGGGAGGAAGGTGCTGTAGTCCCCGTACTGGCAACGTCTTGGGAGATGGCGCCCGATGGGATGAGTTATACATTCCATCTTCGTAAAGGAGTGAAGTTCCATAACGGCGTGCCTCTCACCGCCGAAGCGGTGGAGCTTAATATCGAACGGATCATGAACCCCGATAATGCAATGCCGGCGGCAGGAAGGGTCGCTAATGTCGCCAGTGTGGAAGCCTTAGATGGGCTCACGCTGCGCGTGAACATGGAGAAGGTTGATCCTGACTTTCCGGCGAAGATGGAAGGTGTATACATCATCGAGCCGGGGTCGTTGGAAGGTCGGGATGAGGACAACGCGGTGGCCGGATCCGGAGCATTCAGGCTGGTGGCAGACGAATATGTCCGCGATCAGCAGATGGTGCTGGAGAAGTTCCCAGATTACTGGGGGGGTGAGCCCTACCTCGATCGTGTCGTAGTCCGCCTGATCCCTGATGAGGCGACCGCGGTCATCGAACTGGAGCAAGGGACGATCGATTTCATCGAGTTTGCGCTGACCAAGGACGTTGCGCGCCTAGAAGCCGCAGGGTATCAACCCTTCATCTTCGGGTTCATCAACTGGGCCAACGTGGCGATCAACCTGGAGACAGTCACCGACGTGGCGTTGCGGAAGGCAATGTGCTATGCACTGGATTCGCAAGCGATCATCGATGGCGTCTACGCGGGCCTGGGCAAGGTGCAGAAGACCCTCGGCTATCCGGGAAGCTGGCTAGAGAACACCGAGGTTGGCTATCCGTACGATCCGGAGGAGGCCAAGCGGATACTTGACGAAGCCGGATACGTTGATACGGATGGCGACGGCATCCGCGAGATGAACGGCAAGAACATCGACCTGCACTTCCCGACCCGGAGCCAAGACGAGTGGATGCGCGCCACCCAGCTTATCCAACAGATGTATTTGGATGTCGGCATCGGCACGCACATCACGATCGCCGAGCGCATGCCGTTCTACGACGGCGTCCGCAGCGGTGATTACGACATCGCGTGGTGGCTGCAGAACGGGACACCTACACCGCCGATCGCTGTGTACTCGTGGGATTCGCGCGACTACTGGAGCATGCATCAGCAAGAGCAGCCGGTGTTCCAGGCACTCATCGAAGCCGCCGAATCCAAGACGGATCAGGAGAAGCGAGCTGTTCTGTACAAGGAGATCCAGAAGATCTTTTACGAGCAGGCCTACGGCGCTCTAGGCATGTGGCTGAAGCAGGTGCACATCGCGGCTCCGACGCTCCACGGTATGAAGGTTGGGCCGATCGGCACCGCGTACAACTCACATCTATGGTGGACGGAGGCCGGCTAGGCACGAACCGACAGGGCCGGGTATCAATCTGAGACGAAAGGGATAACGTGGGGAAGGAGGTACTGCCTTCTTCCCCATCCCTTCCACAACAGTCCTTGACCTCGGGGAGAATGATGTGAACCATTACAGTTGATCCCCAGCCGGAAGCAGGAACGAGCTTCGATAAAAGCGGGCATTGTAGGGGGAGGGTTGTACGGCTATATCGTCAGACGAATTCTAACCGGCATCCTAGTTGCATTCGGAGTGGTCACCCTGGTCTTTTTCTTGTTGCATATCGCGCCAGGTGATCCCGTGTCCATGCTGATTCCTCTTGAGACGAGCGGTGGCGTTGGAACCGAGATCGCCGATCAAATTCGTGCCAAGTACGGTCTCGATAAGCCACTACTCATCCAATACGTTACTTATCTCGAACGACTGGTTCATCTGGATTTCGGCAGATCGATCAACACGAGACGCCCGGTGGCCTCGGCACTTATTGCGCGTTACCCCGCGACACTGCAACTGACGTTTTGTAGTCTATTGGTGGCGATATTGATCGCCCTTCCCGTGGGGATCATCTCCGCTGTGTACCAGAACAGCTTGCTGGACAACGTGACTCGAGTCATGGCCCTCATGGGGGTATCGCTGCCCAGCTTCTGGCTGGGCCTCTTGTTGATGCTTTTGTTCTCGTTGAAGCTTGGCTGGTTGCCGGCATCGGGACACGGTGGTCCGCTTTGGACGTGGGAGGGCCTGAAACACATGGTCATGCCGGCTGTCACGCTGGGCACCGCGGTCTCGGGCATCCTGATGCGGCTAACCCGATCCTCAATGTTGGAGGTTCTGAGGGAGGATTACCTGAATACCGCGCGGGCTAAGGGGCTTAGCGAACGTGTCGTTATCTACGTGCACGCACTGAAAAACGCCCTCATCCCTCTGATCACGGTTCTTGGCCTACAGTTTGGTGGATTGCTTGGCGGGGCAATCGTGATTGAGACGATCTTTGCCTGGCCAGGAGTCGGCCGGTATGCCATTCAGGGGATCACCGGCAAGGACTTTCCTGTTGTACAAGGGTCGGTCCTCGCCATTTCCCTTGGCTTTATCATCATCAACTTAGTGGTCGACGTGATCTACTCAGTGATCGATCCCCGGATTACCTATGACTAGGTGGAAGAATCATTTGCCACAAGGCCCGGATGTTACCCAGTTCGGATCGGCGTGGTGGAAGCAAGATCATCACAGGAACGCATGGGGTTGGATAAGGATCAAAGATGACTGATCGGACACTGTGGCGATCGACGAAGCGGATTTTTTGTAAGAACAAGGTAACAGTAGCAGCATTCGTCTTCGTAGCGGCGATCGTCGTGATCGCCATCTTCGCGCCACAGATCGCCACCCACAACCCAAACCGCTGCAACTATCGCGACATGCTAAGCCCTCCGAGCCAAGCGCATTGGTTCGGTACTGACGAGCTTGGCCGGGACATCTTCAGTCGAGTGGTTTACGGGGCTCGCATCTCCCTTCTAGTGGGGATACTCGCGCTTGTCGTTGGGTTACTGATTGGGGTGACGATCGGGTTGCTCTCCGGGTACTACGGTGGCACGATCGATATTATCGGGATGCGTTTTATCGACCTCCTCCTGTCATTCCCTGGCATCCTCCTGGCTATCTTGATCTGCGCCGCTTTTGGCTCTGGGCTCTTCCCGGTCATTCTTGCCATTGGGATGTATTCCGTCCCGACATTTTCCCGGATCACAAGGGGATCGGTTCTCGCCATCAAGGGGCGCGGTTTTGTGGAAGCCGCACGTGCGCTTGGGGCAAGCACACCCCGTATTCTGGTGAGACACGTTCTGGTTAACATCTTAGGACCGATCCTCGTCTACGCCACGCTACGGATGGGAAGTGCCGTGCTGACCACCGCCTATTTGAGCTTCCTCGGCGTGGGCGTGGCGCCGCCGACCCCTGAATGGGGATTAATGCTCAATACGGCCAGGAATTTCATGCGGGAATCTCCGCACGTCATTCTCTTTCCGGGGGTGGCCATCTTCATATCCGTATTGGCATTCAACATTCTGGGTGATGGCTTGCGGGATCTATTCGACGTGAAACAGCAGTAGAAAGCAAAGTCCATTAAAGGAGGCTTTGACTATGACTAAATTCAAAGATCAAAAATTTGCCATTGTAGGCGCTGTGGTAATTGACGGGACAGGAAATTCCCCTTTGAAGGATGGGGTAGTAATTACGGAAGGTAAGAAGATTTTGCAGGTCGGGCCAAAGTCCTCAGTGAATATTCCTCCAAAAGCTGAGGTTATTGATGCTAAAGGGAAATTTCTTTTACCAGGGTTAGTTGATTGCCACGTACATGTTTTTCATTCGGGTTTTGTACCCGTCCCTCCCAAAGGGTCGAAGTTGGCTTATGCAGGAGTTATCGCAATGAACAATCTGCGCTCTGCTTTACAGTCGGGAGTTACTACTGTCCGTGATCTAACCAGTGGTCATATCAACCTGGCTATGCGTACTGCCATTAAAAGGGGAATAATGATTGGTCCTCGTTGTCTTGTAGCAGGTAGAGGCATATGTATGACTGGAGGCCATGGCTCAAGCAGTAATATCTTTGGCACCGGTGCACATGAGGTTGACGGTCCAATAGGGGTAAGGAAGGCAATTCGAGAGGAAGCTAAAGCTGGCGCTGATTTGATAAAGATCCTTACTTCTAGCCGCAGCAAAAATCCGGAATTCACTCAGGAGGAGTTGAACGTAGCAGTTGAGGAAGCCCACCGCTTGGGTATGAGGGTTGCGGCACACGCTGGGAACTATATAACTACCCGGATGGTGTCCAAAGCTGGTGTTGATACCATAGAGCATGGGATAGCTATCGATGAGGAAACGGCTGACATCATGGAGGAAAAGGACATTACCTTGGTCCCCACCATCTGGGTGCTAAATGACATAAGGGAAAAAACTAAAGAGCGGAAGGAAAAATACGTTCAGATTGGTGAGTACGTATTACATAAAGAGAAGATGGAGGAGACTCTCGCTGTATATGATATCATATTGGAGCAACTACCCCGGACGATGGAAATTGTTAAGGACCGAGACATCCGAATAGCCGCTGGTACCGATAATGTTCGCTGGTATGTACCATTTGCCATGCTACACGAGGAAATCCGGTATTTGACCGAATATGGCTTATCCAATATGGAGGCAATAGAGGCAGCAACCCGGGTAGGAGCTGAAGCTTTAGGCAAGGAAGATGAATTTGGCACTATAGAAAGAGGGAAGTACGCTGATTTAATAATGGTCGATCGCGATCCCTTGCAAGACATTACCGCGTTGGGTGAGGCGACCTGGGTGATGAAGGAAGGGGATATCATTCAACTCTATCCCGAATGGAAGAGACGACCGATTATCGATCCCCAGAGACGGTCTAGTTAAATTCCTGGATAGGAGATTATCATGCAAGACTTAAAAAGCCTGGATCAGAGAGTTACCCAGTTGCACAAGCGGTATGATTCGGTCTTGGAATTTGAATCGCGGCCGTTCATTCCCACCTCTGAAAATATAGAGGGACTCGAATTTGAGATTGAAAATCTGGAGGAAGAACTAGCTCAGGGGGAAGTCAACTCCCTTTCAAGGGCAGAGCAAGCGCTGCGAGTATGGCTCCAAGAATCCCTGGAAGGCATGAAAGCACGGTTGATTAACGATCGCGCCCCAACCGTTACGTCAGATCACTTTCCCACAAGGTGAATACCCTGATCAATTTTGATAAACGTGATCCATCAACGGTAAGCTCAATCCTTGTTGAGGTACTCAAACAGGGTCCGGCAGTCCTGAGAGCAGCAAGTGGGCTGGGGGCTAGAATTTCAGAAGAGAGGCGGGACATGCTAGCGAAAGATTTGCAGAACCTTTCCAGATTATGCCAAAGCTTGCCAACCAATCTTTCCGAACCGCTTTCTTCATTGGATACCAAAGAGCAAGAGCAAGTCAAAGAGGGATTAACAAACCTTGTCCAGAAAGCCGAATTCCTTTCCAAGGAGGTGGAAGGGACATCAAACCCTCCCCAAAGTGAACTTCGGAGTGGACTCGATTATGCCGATACTTTGGCAAGGGTGTACGGAATTGATATTAATGAACTACTGGATTGTTATCGGGATGAGGTGGAAAAACGGGACCGAAATCTTCATGCCCTAGCGGAGGATGTCAATCCTCATCGGGGTCCATTTCAAATATTGGAGGAGGACCTAGCTCATTACGATAGCCCCGAGGAAATGTATCAGGCAATGAAGAACTTTCTTAGAGTTGCCCGTAAGCGGTCGCTTGACTATCTAGCCCTTCCAGATCGTGAGAGATGTGAAGTCTGGGAAGTACCTGAGTATCTAAAGGATTCCTACCCTTGGGGAGGTTACTACGGGAAACACCCTCTTAGGGGTGAGTTGGAGGGGGCAGTGTTTTTAAATCACCACAACTATCAGAATTTGACAGAAGGGTGGGTCAAGCTAAATGCAGTGCACGAATGTTACCCTGGTCATCATGCACATGCGGTGAAGACAGCTGCTGGCGATATGCCCTTGAGCTTTAAAGCAGTTTCGGCATTGACCTCCCGGGCTGCTCCTCTCACTGAAGGTGTGGCGGTGCGTTCGGAAAAGCTTATGCAAGATATCTTCGAGGATGATCTCTTTCCGCTTTTTGTGGTTTATCGTCGCCTCCATATATCTGTTCGAGTTTGGGCTAACCTATTGCTGCATCATTTCGATAAAGGTGCAGAGTCAGCAGTGCAGCTTTATCGAAAATATATGCACTTTTCGGAGAAAGTGTCTCGAGGGCAGGTCTTCTCTCAACAGTTGACGCCTGGATATTTTACAGTTTATTACTACGGCTTGAACAAAATCCAACAAATGCAAGAAAACTTTGGTTGGGCTGATCCTGAGTTCACAGAGTTGATCTTTTCAAGCGGGAAAGTCTCCCTGCGGACGGTTCGAAACCTTATCCAATTGAGTGCTGAAGAACGAGATATGTTGCTTAATAACTTCACAGAACGCTTCATGAAAACAAACTAATTTTTTAATAAGGAGGTTACAATGAGGCTTGAAATCAGTAAAGCAGAGCTTGCTCGGAGAAGGGAAGAGGTGGCAAAAGCGGTTGCTAAAAGGAAAATGGATGCACTGTGTCTATTTGACCCTCAACAAGTATTCTATTTAACAAATTTTAGCTTTATAGCTACTGAGCGACCTATGTGTTTGATTCTCGTCGGCGATAAAACGTATTTCTTTACTCCAAGGTTGGAGAAAGAGCACATAGAACTCTATGCCTATGATGTCACTGTAGAATCCTACCCCGAGTTTCCGGGGACAAAGCATCCCATGGAGCACCTCAAGGAGCTTTTAGAGAGATTGGAGCTGACAAACAAAACAATCGGGGTTGACAGCGACGGAGCTCCCTGTGTGTTTGGTTACAGAGGTCCCAGGATATCCGAGATTGTGCCTCAGGCAAAAATCAAGTTTTCTCATGACATCATTGAAGATATGATGGAGGTAAAAACAGCGGAGGAGGTTGCACTCATCCGAGAGAGCGCCAAGTGGGCAAATCTCGCCCTGTCATACTTACAGGAGTACACGGAACCTGGACTTACTGAAAATGAAATCAGCCTCAGGGCAAGTACTGAGGCAACCCTTGCGATGGTGAAAACCTTTGGTGAAAAGGATAAAAGTTTCACGGGCTCCGCTGATAGCGCAGCTGCTGGTTTCAGGGGGCAAATAGGAAAGTATTCCGCTTATCCGCATTCATTGACGAGGAACGCGATCATAAGGGAAGGTGACATTGTAGGAACGGGTGCTGGCCCGGTGATCGGTGGTTATCGCGGTGAGCTTGAGCGACTTATGATCGTCGGTAAACCGACGAAGGAACAGGAAAAATATTTTAATCTAATGTGCGAACTTCAAGAAATAGGGATCGACGCTATCAAACCAAGGGCTAAGTGCTCTGATGTGGACAAGGCGGTGACAAAGTTCTACAAGGATCATGATCTTATGGATTATTGGCGCCATCATACGGGACACTCTATAGGCATAGGTATGCATGAGGCCCCATTCCTTGACGCTGGCGATGAGACCGCCATGCAGCCTGGGATGGTGTTCACCGTTGAACCTGGGATTTTTATCCCTGGTTTCGGAGGTTTTCGACATTCGGATACTGTGCTCGTCACCGATGATGGAAAGGAGATACTGACGTACTATCCACGTGACCTGAAGAGCCTTACGATATTGTAGATTGATGCCCTGAAAGGCTTGTAAAAAGCATACATCGGAGGTTTGAATGCGCTTTGCTCAGATGATCAGCACGATCGATTTATTCCACCATCCTTTGGCAAGCTTGACCCAGAGCTGGTACTGTACAGCCGCTGATTAGCTCATGATTTTTGGGCGTCGAGAAGGAGGACAAGTACCATGAGACTGCAAGGCAAAGTAGCAATCATCACCGGTGCTTCCCTGGCTGTAGATGGGGGACGTACTGCAGGCGAAGTGGTGATTGGACAACGGCTAGGAAAGGAGAGAGCAGCTTAGCCGAGTAGTCACAAGGCTAGAGTTGAGCTATTGACAGCGGATCCGTAAGAGAGGAGTGAAAGATGCGCTTTGCTCGAATGATCAACACGATCGATACACATACCGCGGGTGAGCCAACCCGCACCATCATCGGTGGACTTCCTTATATCCCCGGCGAAACAATGTCGGACAAGATGGTGTATTTGAAGACCCACATGGATGGCTTGCGAACGATGCTTATGTACGAACCCAGAGGGAACGAGGTAATGTCAGGAGCCATTCTGACCCAACCGTGTAATGCGAAGGCCGATATAGGAGTGATCTACATCGAGGTCGGAGGGTATCTACCAATGTGCGGCCATGACACGATCGGTTGTTGCACCGCGATGGTTGAGGCGGGTCTGGTGCCGGTGCATGAGCCAGTGACAAAGATCACCCTGGACACTCCGGCCGGGCTGGTGGTAGCCAGCGTGGCGGTGGAGGACCTGGTTGCCAAAAGTGTATCCTTCCGCAATATCCCTTCGTTCCTCTATGAAGCAGATGTCGCTGTTGATGTCCCCTCCTATGGCCGCGTTATCATGGACATCGCTTATGGCGGGAATTTCTACGCGCTTGTCGAGGCAAAGAGCCTAGGGCTCACCATCGTACCGGAGAGGGCCGGCGATCTCGTCAAGGCTGCGGTCTCCTTAAGAAAAGCGGTAAACTCCCAGCTACACATCAAGCATCCTGAGAAGCCATTCATCGAGGGGCTGACCCACGTAGAGTTCTACGGTCGACCGACCCACTGCGAGGCGCACGCGAAGAACGCGGTAGTCATCCCTCCTGGCTCCATCGATCGATCGCCATGTGGGACGGGAACTTCGGCGAAACTTGCTACTCTGTATGCGAAAAAGGAATGGAAACTGTGCCAGGAGTTTATTCATGAAAGCATTATTGGCACGGTCTTTCGGGCTCGCATAGTAGAGGAGACCAAGGTGGGAGATATCCCCGCTGTGGTTCCAGAGATTACAGGAAGCGCGTACGTTACAGGAATCCATCAATTCGTAGTGGATCCCGACGATCCGCTGAAGGAAGGTTTCCTTCTCGGCATGGGTTGAGGATAGTGCTTCGTAAATGGTAGGAGGTCAGCAGTAATGAGGGTAGTACATCACCCCATTCTGGGGAATTTACCTGAGGTACAACAGGTTAGGATATGGGTTGACGGAAAAGAGATCGCCGCGCGTAAAGGGGAACCGATCGCCGCGGCAATTGCGGCAGCTGGGATCAAGATTCACCGTCATACCACAAAGCGGGAGGAACCGCGGGGCATCTTCTGTGGTATTGGCCAGTGTACAGACTGCGTGATGGTCGTAAACGGCGTGCCAAATGTGCGTACCTGTATCACGCCGGTAACGGAAGGGATGACCGTGGAGACACAACACGGGGCGGGAAGAGGAGGACGATGAGAGAGGTCGACCTAGCGGTCGTTGGGGCCGGTCCAGCTGGCCTTACAGCCGCCATCGAGGGCGCGAAACGTGGTTACAGCACGGTTGTGCTCGATATGAACCCGCGCCCGGGAGGTCAGCTGATCAAGCAGATCCACAAGTTCTTTGGGTCGCGTGAGCATCGGGCAGGGACGCGAGGGATAGAAATCGCTGATACCCTCTTCTACGAGGCGGCATCCGCCGGAGTAGAAGTGATAGTTGAAGCTGAGGTCTACGCCATTCATGACAGCACTCTGGAGGTCGTCGTACAGACGTTCGCTGAGGATTCCCTAATTCTCCCCTCAGAGGAAGCGACCACATCACGCAGCCGCCCCCTGTCGATTGCGGCAAGACGGATCGTACTGGCAACGGGAGGGGCGGAGAACGCGCTCAGCTTTGCTGGTTGGACACTCCCCGGCGTAATGGGGGCAGGTGCCGCGCAAACGATGATCAACCTCTGGCGCGTCCTTCCCGGAGAGAGGATTCTCATGGTAGGAGCAGGGAATGTGGGCCTCATTGTCAGTTATCAGCTGATGCAAGCCGGAGGAGAGGTGGTCGCGGTAATCGAGGCCACTCCCCGGATTGGAGGGTACGGAGTTCATGCCGCCAAGATCCGCAGGGCGGGAATCCCTATCCTCACCTCCCATACAATTGTCAGCGCCTCGGGTGAATCGCGAGTCGAGCGAGCCGTAATCGCCAAGGTCGACGCGTCATGGGAAATTGTGCCCGGGTCCGAACAGGAATTGGAGGTCGACACAATCTGCATCGCTGTTGGGCTGTATCCCAACGCGCGATTAGCCTCGTTAGCAGGGTGCGAGTTGCACTACTTCCCCGGCTTAGGGGGATGGATCCCAGTCCACAACAGCAGGATGGAGACGACCGTCTCTGGGATCTACGTTGCTGGTGATCTCTCCGGGGTAGAGGAGGCGAGCACCGCCCTGGAAGAGGGGCGATTGGCTGGAATCTGCGCTGCCGCTTCCCTGGGCAAGGAACGCGCGGGCGACCATGATGAGATCAAAGCTATCGAGGGACGCCTGCTCGGCCTGCGCAGTGGTCCGTTCTGCCAGCATCGGCAGGATGCTAAGCAGGAACTTATCGGGATTGGAGAGGCACAATGTCCCCAGCAATAAACCCACCAAGTTATCCCTCGCAACAGGAGCTGAGGAACGCTCCCGGCTACCCGTCACAGAAGCGGCTAGAGAAGGGGCCAGTCGTAGCGATCGAGTGCATCGAGGAAATCCCCTGTAACCCGTGCGAACAAGCCTGTCCACAGCACGCGATCACCATCGGAGAGCCAATCACAAATTGCCCCCATCTGGATGAGGATAAATGCATCGGGTGTGGGTTGTGCGTCTCCCAGTGTCCGGGGCTAGCTATTTTCTTGATCGACCTCACACACTCGCAAGGGTCAGCCAGTGTAGCCTTCCCTCATGAGTACCTACCCTTGCCTAAGGAGGGCCAGACAGTGCGCGCGGTAAATCGCGCAGGAGAGCCCATCTGTTCGGCAACGGTTGTTCGAGTGCAGAATCCCAAGACGAATGGTCAGACCCCGGTTGTAACAGTGGCCATGCCACGCAAGTACGCGACCGAGGTCCGCGGAATCTTGCGCGCCCAAGGAGGTAAAAAGAATGGAGGATGATACGATCGTCTGTCGCTGCGAGGAAGTAACAGTGGAAGAGATCAGGAAAGCTATTCGCGAAGGAGCCGTTGACCTCACCGGTGTGAAACGGCGGACGCGAGCCGGTATGGGATTGTGTCAAGGGCGAACCTGTGAGAAGATCGTGACGCAAATCCTAGCGCGAGAACTGGAAAGGCCGGTAAGCGCGTTCAAACAGGCAACCGTGCAAGCACCTGTGCAGCCGATCACATTCAGCCTTCTGGCAGAGGCGTCGCATGACTAACAAAACAGATGTCATCGTTATCGGCGGAGGGGTAATCGGATCGGCGATTACCTACTACCTGAGCCAAGAAAGAGTAAAGGTCTCCCTTGTCGAGAGAGGAGACATAGCGTCGGGGACTTCAAGCGCGTGTGACGGAAACATACTTGCCATCGACAAGATGCCAGGATACGATAGCCAGCTCACCCTGAAGAGCCAGAAACTCCTCGATGAACTGGTGGAGAGTGTCGATTACGACCTCGAGTACGCGCAACGAGGGAGCGTGCTCGTGGTCGAAGATGAGAAGCAGGAGCCGGTAGCGCGGGATTGGTTCACCCGACAGAAAGAAGCGGGCTTACCGATGCGTTACCTCACAGGAAGAGAGGTATTCGAGGATGAACCATTACTGGCACGCGATGTTATCGGTCTTGTGGAGTGCGCCTCCGACGCGTCACTCAACCCGATGGCCCTTGTCTACGGTCTTGTAGAAGCCTCCCGCTCCACAGGGGCGTTGATACACCCATTTACTGAAGTTACTCGGATCTTGCAGGATTCAACAGGAGCTGTATGCGGCGTCAAGACCACACGTGGCATAATGAGCGCCAATCAAGTTGTCCTGGCTGCTGGGGTGTGGACACCGGCTCTCGCCACCACTGTGGATGTAACCGTTCCCATCAAACCACGCAAAGGGCACATCCTTGTCGCTGAGCAATCACCCCGTCCAGCACGACGCAAGGTGCAAGAGTTCGGGTATCTGCTCGCCAAGTTTGGCGGCACAGATGGGCGAAGGGTGGAGGCAGAGATGGACCGGTACGGAATCGCCATGGTCTTCGAACCGACTGAACACGGGAACTTTCTCATTGGGTCGAGTCGCGAATTCGTTGGGTTCAATAGGCGATGCAATCATCACGTTTTGGAGTTGATGGCGAGAAGGGCGCTCCGCTTCTTCCCCACCATCCGTAATATTCATATCATCCGATCCTACGCCGGTCTCCGTCCCCACACCCCCGATCACCTTCCGATCGTCTCCGCTGTTCCCGCAGTCCCAGGGCTCTACATCGCGGCCGGACACGAAGGAGACGGAATTGGACTTGCTCCCATAACCGGCAAGCTGATATCAGAAATGATAGTAGGAGAACCGACATCAATCGCTACTGAGCCACTGAAGCTCCATCGATTCGACAAGTGAACAGCAAACACAACGGAGCCATCTGTAGACTTAGGCTCGGTTTACATCTAGAGAGATAGGGCTCCCCGCGCTCCAGGCAAGCTTTTTCTCTCGCCCGTTCGTTTCACTCACTCAAGACGCCAAGATCGCAGAGAAAAGACGGTGATAAGTGATGGGTAATGAGTGATGGGTGAAAAGCAAAGACATCTAAATGCTAGAGACAAAGTCATTTTACCGCAGAGGGCGCAGAGGAAGACCATGGTCCAACGTCCAAAGTCCAACGTCCAACGTCGAAAGCCAGTTATGAGTTCTCAGACCGCCTGTAGCGTCGGGGTTTGCGCCCGACGTCAAAATAACGTAGCAGGAATATGTAGATGATTCGTTATGAAAGAGAACTACACAAACAGAACCCTTCCCCTCACTTTGATTCCCTCCTTTACCCCATGTAGTAACTCCAATCCTACTACTACACGGGGCGAGGTCGGGGAGGGAAGACTCCTTATCATCCCTCTCCCTCGATGAAGGGAGAGGCTGGGTGAGGGTGAGGAAGCAGTTATCAGACCGTTTGTAGCGTCGGAAGATCAGGAACATGGCATGTAGTTTGTGGTAAGTAGTAACTGG
Source organism: Candidatus Bipolaricaulota bacterium (assembly GCA_030603215.1). GTDB lineage: Bacteria > Bipolaricaulota > Bipolaricaulia > UBA7950 > UBA9294 > JAUVYF01. Next base: position 86 of record JAUVYF010000012.1, on the reverse strand, counting down.
TTTAAGGAGAACAAGGAGAACAACAAGAGTAACACTCTCATGCGCTGTGGGTTCTACAGATCATGGTCCACTACAAGCTACTGGCT
>JAUVYF010000089.1 GCA_030603215.1 Candidatus Bipolaricaulota bacterium | reverse complement strand
GCCAAGATTAAGCTGAAACAGAAACTGCTACATCAGGTATGGTCATCGCCTGTTTCCAGTCCTACAAATATCGCTATAATAAGAAATACAATGAAACGAATCTTAATTGTCGATGATGAGAAGGAAATTGTAAGAACTGTGCGGGCTTACCTGGACAATGAAGGGTTTAAGACATATGCTGCCTATGACGGCGAGCAAGCCCTGCGCGCATGGGAGGAGAAGCAACCGGACCTAATCGTGCTTGATCTGATGCTCCCCAAGCTAAGCGGAATAGATGTAACGAAAGAGATTCGCAAGAAATCAAACACACCAATCATTATGCTCACTGCCAAGGCAGCTGAATCGGATCGGATCGTAGGTCTGGAGCTCGGGGCGGATGACTACATCGTGAAGCCATTTAGCCCTCGCGAGCTTGTCGCCCGCGTTCGAGCGGTCCTCAGACGGATCGAAGGAGTGGGAAGCGAGACGGAACATATAGTCAGGAGTGAGCTCAAGATCAATCTTAAAACCCGCGAGGTAAGGATCAGGGAAGAGGAGATAAGGCTCACTTCAACTGAGTTTGATTTGCTCGCCTTTCTTGCTCAACATGCCGGACAGGTATTCACACGTTTGCAGTTGCTACATGAAGTGCAGGGCTATACTTATGATTCATTCGCTCGCACAATTGATACACATGTTAAGAACTTGAGGCGCAAGATCGAACTTGACGCGAGAGCACCGCAGTATATCTTGACTGTGCATGGAGTGGGTTATCGCTTTGCCAGGGAGCCATAGATGAAACAGCGATTCCCTTTTGCTATCAAGCTCGGTCTGTCATTTGCCATCGTTATTCTTGTCTCTGTTGCCCTTGTTTACTTCTTTACGGCGACAGGAATCACCACTAGATTTGCCACGTTCAGCGAACAGAACAAACAACAAATAGCTCGGCAGGTGTGTAGTCTACTTGGTGAGTACCGGGCACGTACCGGGAATTGGATCGGAGTAAATCAGCTTCTGTCCTCCCAACAAACGATCTTGGTTGGGGGTAAACTGATCGTGCGCCGAACTTTTCTTATCCCGGGTTCTTTTTCCCTTGCCAATGAACAGGGGACGGTATTCATATCCACAGAGCAGGGCCAGGTAGGAATAACCCTTTCTCCTACACAGATGGACGAAGGAATTCCTATCGAAGCGAACAACACGCGGGTGGGAACACTGTTGCTCGATAACGTAGGAACATCTCTTGCTCCGGCCGAAGAAGAGTTCTTGGCTTCTGCCAAGCGCTCAGCTTTACTGGGAGGCGCTATCGCGTTCGGGCTGGCGCTGCTTCTTTCAGTCCTTCTCATCTCAGAAGTGCTTTCTCCTTTACGCGTCCTAACTCGCGCTACCGAACAAATCGCTCGCGGCGACCTTACTCAACGTGTGAAGCTGAAAGCAAGGGATGAGTTTGGTCAACTTGGAGACTCCTTTAATCGAATGATAAAGAATCTACGCCACTCTGAAGAAATCCGGCGGAGCATGACCGCGGATATCGCTCACGAACTTCGCACCCCAGTGACGATCATCCAGGGGAACCTGGAAGCAATCCTCGATGAGATCTATCAGCCAACAACTGATACCATCGCGCCAATCTACGAAGAAACGCTTCGCCTTGGCCAATTGATCGATGACCTGCGCGACATTTCACTGGCCGAAGCCAAGGAACTACAGCTTAATATAGAGCCAATAGAGGTGGTCGCCTCGATCAAGCAACTGGTGGAGACCATAAGTGCATCACTTGACCAAGGACCACAAATTCGCGTCGGGGCCAATTCTACAATTCCACAAGTGCCCGTTGATCTAAAGCGGTTCCAACAGGTATTGGTCAATCTGCTAACCAACGCAATACGTTTCACCCCCCAACAGGGTACGATTCATATCCAGGTATTGCGCAAGGACCAAGAAGTGGAGGTGCGAGTAGCTAATAGCGGGCCGGGAATCTCTCCCGAGGAGATTCCTCATCTGTTCGAGCGCTTCTACCGAGGAGACCAGGCACGCAGTCGCGGACAAGGAGGCAGTGGCCTCGGCCTGGCGATCAGCAAACAACTAGTAGAGGCACATGGAGGTCGAATTTGGGCAGAGAATGACCCGAGCGGCGGGGCAATCTTTGTTATCCGTCTTCCGCTTGCTTGAACTACACTGCGATAAGCCATAAGATAAATACCAAACAATGAGCGGACTATTTCATAACCCAACTGTTGGTCAACTTACGTTTAACGAGGCAATAGCCTCGATTACAGCCGAGATGGAGAAAGATCCTAAGGCGCACTACGAGATCCTTATCGGCACCGACTCCTCATCTGGGCCACAAGACGTCGATTTTGTCAGTGCGATTGTCATTCACAAACTGGGTAAAGGAGGTCGGTACTTCTGGACTCGGACGCGTAAAAAACAAGTCCCATCCCTCAGGCAAAAAATCTGGCGTGAAGCGTGGATGTCATTCGAACTCGCACAGCGCGTTCTTGAAGCCCTTACCTCATTTTCCTTACTTCAATTCAACCTGGAGATCCATGTAGACATCGGAGAAAACGGTCGGACCAAGGAAATGATCGATGAGGTAGTAGGAATGATTATTGGAAGCGGACTCGCCGTAAGGATAAAACCTCAAGCCTATGCCGCTTCTTCGGTTGCCGATAAATATACCTAATACAGGTGAAGAAGGCGATACGCTTCGTTGCGTGAACACCCGGAGCAACGAGCGAGAATCTGCATCGCCAAGTCGCTTGATATCCCCTCTTCTTTTAATAGGCAGGCCAATTCCTCTGCTTCTCTCTGGTCTCGCCTTACGATACCCTTACTTCCTTCGATCAACAGCACATACTCACCCTTAACTTTCCCATGCCTTGCCTCTAGTATTGGAAGAATTTCATTGGCTTTTCCTCGCAGAATCTCCTCGTACATCTTAGTCAACTCACGGGCAACAACAATCCTTCTTTCCGGCAGAATAGCTGCTATTGCTCCTAGTGTAGCCGCTAAACGATGGGGAGATTCATACAAAATGACTGTTCTCTCTTCCTCATCAATCCTCTGCAGATACGCATTCCTCTTTCCTTCCTTACGAGGCACAACCCCATCAAATACGAATCGATCGCAAGGAAGGCCGGACGAAACCAATGCCGCGATTAGGGCGCTTGCGCCAGGGATTGGAACGATCTTGATGCCCGCCGCGATCGCGGCACGTACCAATCGATAGCCAGGATCGCTGATAAGAGGGGTACCCGCGTCACTTACCAAAGCAATATTCTTCCCACTCATCAATAAAGAGAGGAGTGGTCTGATGCGGTCCTCCTCTGCCCCTTGATAACAACTCTTTGTAAACGGCGTGTCAATCCGATAACGATCGAGAATCCGGCGTGTGTCGCGTGTATCTTCAGCGCTGATGAAGTCAACCATACGCAGTGTCTTCATCGCGCGCAAGCTGATATCCTCTAGGTTCCCGATTGGAAGGGAAACGATGAATAACTTCCCCAACATATCCCCCTCCTCCATGAACACAATGTAATCAATTGCGAGATACTGATCAACTACGACATCTGAGCGCACTATGGTCGACCCTAATCGCGAGCAACCAGTAGCTTGTTCTGCTATCCCCATTCGCTCGCAGCCAGAGGGATTAACAGTACATTGAAAAGTTGTTTCAACAACAGGAGACCAGATATCATCAACATCCACACACACCAAAGTCGAGGGAATTCCGCTTGGGCTAGGGGCCTCTTGTATGGATTCCTGATCTTGTCGCTCTCCTACAGTCTGGAAACCTGTCAGTATAAGAACTACATTATAAGGTGATGAGAAGAGAAGGGTGTCTTTTCGAGAGAAGAGACTCGGCTTTCCTGCCTGGGGCATGAGGAGCCAGATAGCTAGGTTATGGAGAAGGAATAGCAAATGGGCATCATCCCAGTTGTACTTATCGCATTTGGAGTAGCAATGGATGCTTTCGCCGTATCTATCACCGGTGGACTCACCATCAAATCCCTGAAGATCGGTGACGCGCTGAAGATCGCCCTCTTCTTAGGGTCATTTCAAGGAATCATGCCACTTCTTGGATGGTTCGCGGGGCTCAGTTTTCGAGGTATTTCAGCTTATGACCATTGGGTAGCTTTTGGGCTTCTAGCCGCGGTAGGCGCTAAGATGATTTATGAATCTCTTAGAGCGGACTTAAGCAGAAAAGAGACAACTCCTCTCAATACCCGCGTTCTAGTGGTGTTGTCCCTTGCGACAAGTATCGATGCTTTGGCAGTCGGTCTAAGTTTATCATTACTAGGTGTTTCCATTGTACTCCCCGCGATAGTAATCGGAGTTGTGACGTTTCTACTATCGTTTCTTGGTGTCTATTTGGGTAATAGTCTTGGACACTACTTCAGGAGAAGGATCGAGATAGTTGGCGGGTTAGTCCTAATTTGCATTGGAGCAAGAATGCTAATCGAACACTTGACCTAGGGAGTCCTGTCTCGCCTGAATGATGACCTAATAGGTAAGTAAATCTCGCGGTAAGGACCTAGGCCTTCTGGCTAGTGGCCTCATCAACGAGTAGAGAATCGGCGCAAAGCTCACTTGAGCTAAGCACTATAAGCGATTATAAACTAGTATCTGTTGGCTGCCGGAACCAACACGGTGCATACTCAGGCAATACGCCCTACTACTTACGCAACAGCCGACAATGACACATCAAGAATATAGAGCAATAGGGGGACAGATGGACGAAGAAAAGTTGACAAACCTACGCGGTGTTCTCGCGAGGATCGGTGATCACCTTTGACCCAGCGAGCATCGAAACAAACATTGCTGATCTAGAGAGAGAAATGAGTTCACCCGGCTTCTGGGAAGATCGGGAACATGCCCTACAGGCAAGTCGTTGCCTGGAAAGAGACCGCTCCCTTCTCTCCCGTTACCGTGCCTTGACCGAAGAGATAAACGAGTTAGAGGTTCTCTATCAGATGGCCGTGGAGTTAGAGGACGACAAAGAGATGGAGCTCATTAACAGGCAAGGATCTTCCTTGGAGGACGCGATTAAGACATTTCGTATTGAGTTGTGCCTCGCCAGTCCCTATGATCTTTCCGACTGCTACCTTTCAGTAAACTCTGGCGCTGGAGGAACTGATTCCCAAGACTGGGCCCAGATGCTTTTGCGCATGTATGGGCGGTGGTGTGAGCGCGCGGGACTCAAAGCAAAACTCCTCAATGTAGCTCCTGGAGAGGAAGCGGGTATTCGGAGCGCTACCTTGGAGATTAAGGGCCGCTATGCCTATGGACATCTCAAAGGGGAAAAAGGAGTACATCGATTGGTTCGGATCTCCCCATTTGACGCTGCGCATCGCCGCCATACCTCATTTGCTGCAATAAGCGTTGTTCCCATTACTAAGGAGCAGGAGCTAGAGATTGACCCCAAGGATTTACGCATCGACACCTACCATTCCTCCGGTGCTGGAGGACAGCACGTCAATGTCACTGACTCTGCTGTGCGAATCACTCATCTCCCAACAAGGGTCGTTGTTTCCTGTCAGAACGAACGAAGCCAGCGTCAAAACAAGGAGACAGCAATGCAGGTCCTCCGCTCGCGCCTAGCTGAACTCCTCCGTCAGCAGGAGGCAAGAAAGCTAGAGGAACTTCAGGGAACCCTAAAAGAGATTGAGTGGGGAAGCCAAATTCGATCGTATGTTCTTCATCCCTACCGAATGGTGAAAGACCATCGCACAAACATAGAAACGGGAAATGTGGACGCAGTGCTTGATGGCGATCTCAAGCGATTCATCGAAGGCTACCTGGAAAGCGATTATTAAGAGCGAGGCTAACAAAGAAGAGCGCAGAGACAGTAGATTGCGGAGGAGAGGAGGAGCAGGGGCGCAGAGGTATGGAGGTGCGGAGGCGATTGCGGATTGCGAAATGCGGAGTGGCAAGACCGATGGACAAACAAAGAAGGGTCAAGAACAAAAAGGCGAGTTGAATAGTTGAGTGGTTGAATAGGAAAGGCGAGTTAAATAGTTGATTGGTTGATTAGTTGATTGGTTGAATGGGAACAAGGGTTCGTAGGGTTCATTGACTTCGTTGGGTGAAGCAGTTAAGTACGAGATTGGTTGATTGGTTGAATGGTAACAAGGGATTTGTATGTGCCGATCACATGACCCAATGTAGGGGCAACCCTTGTGGTTGCCCTCGTATTGACCGGTACGACATCGTGGTCCGACGCCCCCACAATCGATCCATCATCGGACAAC
>JAUVYF010000126.1 GCA_030603215.1 Candidatus Bipolaricaulota bacterium | reverse complement strand
CATAGTCCAATCCCGGACCACGCACGATTGTCGCCATATGGCCTGTGCCTTCCGTAACGGCGATCTTCACTGCCTGCCATCCAACCGAATAGGCCTCTTCCAGGTCAACCGTGGAGGCGTAGATTATCGCATCGCGCTGGTCTGTCCCCGGGATCTGCCCACGCGCTGTGCCACGAACGGCCAACCCATTTCGGTTGAGGTAGTTGACGATAATTTGTGCCACCGACGTCTCGCCTGCGCTGAATTGTGTGTGCCCGAACGAGTCTCTACTCTCTCCAAGGTTCCCCACGTTGAACCCCTCGCTCACCACGACGATTACGCGTCCGGAGCGCCGCAGTTCCTGGTTCACGTTTTCTGCGAGCTCTGGCAGAGTAGATTCAGCTTCGGGAAGATATATTTGTAGCGGCATCTCGCGCTCCGGGTCGGCGAGGCGCGCCGCGGCCGGGATGAAGCCGATCCGCCGCCCCATTGCCTGCACTACCAACACCGGATCAGAGCGACACGAACCACGATTCTCCTCGTTGAGATTCCGAATCATGTGCGCCCAGTACCGCGCAGTCGATCCGTACCCTGGCGTATGGTCGATCAACATGAATTCTTGATCGCCAAGGTCGTTGTCGATCGTTTTTGGAACACCGACGCAAACAATATCCAGCCGGTTCTGTTGCGCGAGCTTGCTCACCCTATTTGCCGTATCCATGGAGTCATTCCCGCCAATATAGAAGAAGAAGCCAATTCTCTGCGCACGAAAGACATCAACAATTCGCTCCAGATCTTCGATCTGTTCCGGTGTTATCTTGTAGCGGCAGGTTCCGATCGCTCCAGCAGCCGGCGTGGTACGTAGCAGCGCAAGCTCCTCCTCAGGCTGTCCCAACAGGTCGAGAAACTCCTCCTTAAGAACCCCTTCGATCCCATGATAGGCAGCGTAGATCTTTCCGAAGCGCTCCGGATAGCTCCGGCAAGCCTCCACCACCCCGAGAAGGGACGAATTGATCACTGCGGTAGGACCTCCCGACTGTGCTATGACAACGTTCTTCATCTCTCCTCCTACACTCCAGAGTACGCGGAGAAGCCTCCATCGATCGGTACGATGATTCCAGTGACGAACTCAGCCGCTTCTGACAACAGCCAGTTAACTATACCGATCAGGTCTTCCGGCGTTCCAAATCGCCCCGTTGGTGTGTGGTCGATGATCTGTCGACCACGCGCGGTCAATTCATCATCATCATCCTTCAACAAGAACCGATTCTGCGCGGTGAGGAAGAAGCCGGGGGCTATCGCGTTTACGCGGATGCGAGGCGAATATTCCTGCGCCATGTGCACCGCCAGCCACTGGGTAAAGTTGGCTACGGCTGCCTTGGCCGCGGAGTAGGCCGGGATGTGGGTAAGCGGTCTGATCGCGTTCATCGATGCGATATTCACGATCGATCCTCCTTTCTGCTCAGCCATTACCTTTGCCACAGCCTGACTGGCAAAGAATGTTCCCATGAAGTTAAGGTCGAAGGTGAACCTGATTGCCTCTTCCGGCAGATCGAAGAAGGGGACTTCTGCGCTGGTCGTCGCTTTCGGACGATTTCCTCCGGCACCGTTCACAAGGAAGTCGATACGTCCGAATGTCTCAACCGTGTGTCTTGTCGCATCGTTTAGCTCATTGCGGGAAAGGACGCTCGTCTTGATGAACAGTCCATCGCTCCCCGCCGCGCGCACGCGGGCCAACGTTTCTTCCGCTCTCGTCTCATCGATATCGAGGAGAACAACACTTGCGTTCTCTCGCGCCAGCCCTTCGGCGATCGCCGAGCAGAGGATGCCTGCCCCACCAGTGATGACAGCAACTCTTCCTTTATACTCGTTCATTATTCACCTCCAATCCTTGCAGGTGCCGCGCGAGATGGCGCGCGAGACCAGCGTAATGCTCCTGTTCGTGGGAAGCAAGGATCTCATTCAGTTCATCTCCCAATTCACTAAGAACGGAGCCGAATCCAACGTGCAGCACCTGCCGACTATCACGCTTTGCCACCAGCTGTGCAAGGTCATCATCTGAAACAGTATCAAGTGGCGGGATACGCGCCGGGTCAGCAGAGATGTGGTAGCTTTGTTTGTCTGAGGCAAATGCGGACAACGACAGCTGCACAATCTCGCGGAAGAAGGAGGGATCATTCCGTGCGATCACCTCTAGGGCAACAAGGTAACTCGTACCGGCAGTCTTCACATGCCACAACCCCCTGGTCTCTTTTGCCAGGAACGGATACAGGGTGAACTTGTCCGAGCCGGAGTGGAGGCTAATCCGATAGCTTCCTAAAGAGCCAGCGATAGCGGCGTGGGCATGAAGCTCTCGCTTGAACTGATCAAGGTCACCCTGCCAGTCCACCCCCTTCTCCATCGCCCCGACGAACCGCGGGGCAAGGCTCACAAACTCCACCCCTCGCCGGTGCAGTTCACGGACCACAAACAGGTGTTCGAGCGGGCTCGTCGGGAAATCAGTTTCATCAACAGAGACCTCGTAGTCAAACTTTCGAGAAAGGCGCTCGGTGAGTCCACGATACATCCTATCGGTAAACTCGATTGCAGCGCCATACTTGAGTGCGGCGCGGAAGAGCGTATCTTCGGTGAATCGAAGTTCACCAAGTTTCGCGATCGGAAACGGACGATCGAGGTACTGTTGTCTCCATTCATCGGCCCAGTCTAAGACGGAGAACCTTTGCCGCAGTTCCTCGTCTCCCATTTTGTCCACTCTGACCACGTGTTCTGACGGATCGCAGGTGAAGAACGTGTACCCGATTTCCGCCGCCTCAAGTGCATCCTCCACTCGCTTCAGGTGATCGGCATCTGCGCCAAATCCGCCGTTGTATCCTTCCTGAAATGCGCCGAAGATCGCACTTGCCAGAACCTCGGCAAACGTGCATCCAGTGCGACTGTTCTCCCGTACCGACTGTTGAGCGAAGACCGGGAATGCGCTGGTCCCCCGAACGGCGCGGATGTGTCCCGGGGTGGCGAGTCCCAACCGGTCACCGAATCCGAAGCTAGGCCGCTCGGCAGGGATACACTGTGGGGCCAACCACGAAAATACCTGCGCGAGATCAAACGCCGTCTGCGGAGTAAGCCGATAGAGATTCCCGTTGGCAAAGGGTTCGCCTCTGGAGAAGGGAGATTCTCCCTGGACATAGAGCGCCTTCTCCCCATCCGATCGCTTCACCAAGCAGAAGACAGCGTCACCTTCCTTCTGAAGCGACTGTTCATAGATTCGCCACTCCGCAGGAAGATCATGAATTGTCATTCCCTCTCTCCTCTCAGTCTTGCCGGTGCATTCAGAAAGGCCTCTGTAGTAGGTTCAGGAAGTGCTTCGAGTACTAGCACTTGCTGATAACGTATTGCATCAAGCGCATCCCACACCTGCGCGAAATCCAGGTGTCCATACCCGGGGACGAAGCGATTGGAGTCGGCAAGATGAACGTGGAAGAGCCTTTCTCCAGTATCCTGGAAGGCTTGTCCAATGTTCCTTTCTTCGATATTCGCATGGAAGGTATCGAGGAGAAGTCCCAGGTTCTGCGCACCCACGCGTTCCACGACCGATAGCGCTTCCGCTGCTGTGTTCACCAGACGGGACTCGTAACGGTTCAGTGGTTCGAGAGCAACCCTGACTTCAGCGTCATAGGTCGCGCATTCACGTAGGGATTCGAGAAGTAGTTCCATATCGCCATCTGCACCGCGCAATGACCCCACGATTACGACCGCACCATAGGACTTGGCGAACTGCATGTGTGCTTGAATACGCTCCACCGCCCGTCGGCGAACCTTCTCATCGGGAGAAGAGAGGGATAGCCCCTCCAGCCCCGCTGCCTGACCGGTGGTTATAGAAAGGAGTCGAAGGCCCTCAGATTCAAGAGCCTCCTTGGTCGTATCAGGATTGATCCTGGCCGGGTTGGTTATCGCTAGCTCAACGCCATCGTAGCCTGCAGTCTTAACCCATCTCAGCGCCTGCCTCCAGTTTCCCGGGGCAAA
>JAUVYF010000020.1 GCA_030603215.1 Candidatus Bipolaricaulota bacterium | reverse complement strand
AGTTGAGCCACAACATTGTGCCAGGCTGAACCTTGCCTGAGCATGGTATACATTCCCTGTCGTACGCGGGCTATTGCATCCTCCACTCGTGTTCCCTCATGACAATCACTTGGACCACCAACAACATAGGCGTGAAAATCTCTTCCAAGATCAGAAGAAGCGTAATGACCACCCACAATACATCCTGCTTTCAGCGTTTCTGCGATCTCGGCATGCAGCTTTCTATCCCCGGCGGCAACACCCGGGTAGTTCATGACTTCTCCCAAGCCAATCACACCCGGCCAACTCATTGCCTCAGCCACTTCTCCGGGTCCAAATTGTGCTCCACCGGTCTCCAGTTCAGGTGCCGCTGGAACACAAGAGGGAACCTGAACATAGACCTGCATCGGAGTTGCTGCTGCTTCATCAACTATCAGCCTTACGCCGGCAAGTCCAAGGACGTTAGCGATTTCGTGTGGATCGGCAAATACTCCAGTTGTCCCATGAGGCAGAACTGCTCGCGCAAACTGGGTGACCGTGAGCATCGAGCTTTCTATATGCATGTGTGCGTCAAGTAAGCCGGGAACTAGGTAACGGCCCTCGGCTTCGATGATCTTTGTCTTCTCGCCGACCATAGAATTAGTATCGGAACCACAGTAGGCAATCCTGCTTCCCAGGATAGCAATATCAGTATGCTCAATTATCTCACCAGAGCAGACGTTAACCCATCGGCCATCGCGGATGACCAGATCGGCGGGCCGGCGCCCCATCACTACGGCAACCAGTTCGCGTGTTGTATCCTGTCGAGGTGTTCTTCTATTCATGTGATCCTATGAGGGTGGCCACCCTCTGCTGAGGGTAGCCACCTAAGGTTGGTTCTCTACGGTTCACCGGGCCATGGGCCAACGATGCCCTCGACTGCCCACTCCATGGTGGTCAACTCAAACTCGGACATACGCAAGCCCTGCGGGACACGCAGGTTCAGCTTACGGTCGTAGACCGGACCCTGGAACGGATCAACAACCATCGACGCATCGGACATCTGTTCAAGACGCTTCATTACCAAGTCCCAAACATTGATCGTTCCTAGGATTGGGTCATTAACAGTGACGGCTCTCAGTTCATCCTCGTGCACGGGGTTGATCAGCATCCCCGGCTTGGCACCTATCTCCACCGCGCCCTCTTTCAGCAGCCACCAGTAGTTGACCTCAGCCAGGTTGCGCGCCGTGTACACGCCGGCGTAGACCTTAGCTAGGAAGTCGAGGTAGATTGCCTCCCAATGTGCGATCTGTCCGGAGACAACGTGCTCGGGGCCGAAGTTATACATTGGCGAATAGTGTCCAAAGGACGGCAGGCCGCTTTCCGCGGCAACCTGCACAACCGTAGGTGAGTCTTCAGTGAATGCAAAGACGTCACACCCATCGGCGATCAAAGCTTCGGTTGCCTCTTTGGCGGCCGTGGGGCTAAACCACTCGTAGATCCAGCGTACATGCAATTCCGCCTCAGGGTCAACCTCCTGCACTCCGATGGCGAACGCGTCCATGTGACGCTTCACCTCGGGAATAGGGAATGCACCCACATAGGCAACCTTGTGTGATTTGGTGAGTGCTCCAGCCATGAGCCCGTTCAGGTAGTAGATCTGGTAGAAGTCGGCCATGTAGGTCATCATGTTGGCGTTCCGCTTGAACCCGGAACAATGGGCAAAGATCTTGTCCGGGTGACGCTGTGCCGCGTCGAGCGTTCCGTCCATGAAGCCAAAGCTCGTGGTAAATACAACATCACAGTCTTCCTCAAGGATCAGTTTGTCGATGAACAGTCCTTCCTCGCCTTCGGGGACGCTCTCTACATAGACTGTTTCCAGCCACGGGAAGACATCCTCGCAGATTCTCCGTGCTTCGTCATGGGCGTAAGTCCACCCCAAATCGCCGATCGGCCCAACGTAGATGAACCCCACCTTGAGCGAACTGCCCGGGATATACTCTTTGGCCACTGTCAGCGTACTTAAGCCAAAGACGAGGGCCAACAATACAATCGCTATCAAAACAAACCTAGTTTTCATTGTTCCTCCTGTTGGTTTCTTTCTAATTCTGAAGATTCTCTTTTTTCCTCTCACCTCCTTTCAATCAGAGTTTATTCTTCACCTCTACTATAGGGCAAGGTCAGCGCAGCTGGTGCTCCCATTTTCTTGTGTAGTGTCCCTCGCGATATGGCGATCAGGACAATAATAGCAAACGCATACGGCATCGCCTTTAACAGTTCAGGAGATACCCATGGCTGTAGTCGGAATGACAGATGGTACAGAGCGGCAAACAGATAGGCTCCCAGCATGCCGATAGCTGGATTCCAAAAGGCGAATATCGTCAGCGCAATGACGATCCATCCCATCCCTCCTGTCATCCCTTCGGTCCACGCCGGTCGATAGGCAACCGATAGATACCCACCGGCCATCCCAGCAAGGATTCCGCCCACAATGGTACATAGATACCGCACCTTATTAACGCTAATTCCTAGCGAGTCTGCGGCAGCTGGGTTTTCTCCCACTGCTCGAACTGCAATCCCAATCCGCGTCCGGTAGAGAATGTACCACATCACAACAACCAGAAGGATTGAAAAGTAGACGATCAGGTTCTGCCCCTCAAACAAGATCGGTCCCAGAAAGGGAATCTTGGAGAGGCCGGGAGCGGTAATCTCGGGAATAGATGCTGGGAGAGGCCTCCCTTCCCAGCCGCGTCCCAGCACCCCTGATAAGCCCAAACCAAGCATAGTTAGGGAAAGTCCGGAGATAACCTGATTTGCCTTCAATGTAATACTGGCAAAGGCATGGATCAATGAGAAGGCGCCACCGACAAGGGCTCCCGCCACGATCCCCAGCCACGGGCTCCCAGTAGTGTAGGCGGTGGAAAAGGCGGCATAGGCCCCCATGATCATCATCCCCTCGACACCAAGGTTTAGGACACCGGAGCGTTCAGTATAGATCTCACCGAGTGTCGCTAGAAGAAGTGGTGTTCCGTAGGCAAGCGTGCGAGAAAGCGTAACGATGAACCATGTTTCCCAGCCCATTACTGCCTCCTAAACGAAAAGGATATCCTGTAGTGCATAAGGAGTTCGCTTCCGATAAGGAAGAATAAGATCAGTCCATTAAACAGATTTATTACCTGAAATGGAAGCCCTAATGAGACCCTTATGACGTCTCCTCCAGACATAATTATCCCGAACAGAAGCGAAGTCACAATCACTGCCAGAGGATTTCGACGTGCCAGCCAGGCGACGATGATCGCTGTATATCCGTACCCCATTGAGATGCGGGTCGGCCCCAGAAGCATTCTGTGGATCCCGGCCACTTCCCCCACACCAGCTAGCCCAGCCAGTCCTCCGGAGATGATCATTACAAGGAGGGTTGTCTTGAAGGCACTTATGCCGGCAAAGCGCGCCGCTTCCGGATTCTCCCCAACCACGCGGATCTCAAACCCGGCTCGGGTACGGGCAATCAACACGTAGGCCAGAACCGCAACAACAAGCCCAAGAAGAAGAGTCGGCCAGTGAATACGTGTCCAGGAGATAGTGGGCAAGATCGCTGCGCTCGGGAATTTATCAGTATAGGCAAACCCACGCATCGATGGCCCCCTCCAGGGACCGTGGATGAGCCACTCAACGAGGTAGATTGCGATATAGTTCATCATCAGGGTAGTGATAACGTCGTTTATTCCCAGTCTCGCCTTCAACACGGCAGGAATCAATCCCCAGAGAGCGCCCGCCAGGAAGCCAGCAATGAACATCGCTGGCAAGAGCAGAACATCGGGCAGACCGGAGAACAGGGCTACACCAGCTGCGGCCACTGCTCCCAAAAGAAGCTGCCCCTCAGCGCCGATGTTCCAGAACAGAGCACGAAAGGCGATAGTTAGTCCCACCCCGCATAGCAGGAGCGGAATTGCTCGGCGCACGGTTTCCGCAAGGCCAAGCTTGCTTCCCAGCGCGCCTTTTGCGATAAGCTGGTAAGCACGAATGGCAGAGATACCATAGGCTTCGAAGAAGATCCCCGCAGCTACTAGAGCTGCAAAGATCGCAAGAATAGATACAAGCACCACAACATGTCCCGGTACGACCGGCCTTCGCTCTACCCTGAATAGCGAGGGTTTCTTCACCGCCTGACTCCTTCGCGTCGTCCTCCGGCCATCATCAGACCGATCTCTCCAGTCTCTGCCTCTTCCGCATCGAGGATTCCCATCACCCTGCCGCTGAACATCACCAAGATCCGATCAGAAAGCTCCATAACCTCTTCCAGATCCTCGGAGATCAGGAGGATCGCCGCTCCTCGTTCCCGCTGCCTTAAGAGCACTTGCCTTACTTGTTCGGTCGCTCCCACATCAAGGCCGTAAGTTGGATGAACAGCAACGATCAGGCGCGGCTTTCCGGAGAGCTCGCGAGCCAAAACCATCCGTTGTATGTTGCCGCCGGAGAGGAGTTTGGCTGCGCTACTATCGCTCGGAGCGGCGATCTGATATTCGGCCATTGCCCGCTGCGCATTCGCCTCGGCCTTCTTGTAGTTGAGGAAGATCCCGCGGCAGAAGGGCGGATGGCGGTAGTCCTTTAGGATCAAGTTCTCGCGGACACTCATGTTGCTGACTGTCCCCATCTTGATCCGCTCAGCCGGGACATGGGCGACCCCGTCATCGGTTATCTCGCGGGCGGAGCGATTCGTTATGTCTTTCCCGCCAAGGAGGATCCGTCCGCTGGTCGCCTTCCGCAGCCCTGTGAGCACCTCGGCTAGCTCCGTCTGACCGTTTCCCGACACGCCGGCCACACTAAGGATCTCACCACCATAGACTTCAAACGATACATCGCGCAAGGCCGGAAGTCCCCGATCGCTTAACGTGTGCAATCTATCAACCTCCAGCAGCTTTTCACCTTGTTGTGGGGGATTCTTCTCCAGCCGGAATACCACCTCTCGTCCGACCATCAGCCTAGCCAGAGATGGTTTGTCTGTCTGCGAGGTAGGAAGCGTAGCCACAAGCTTCCCCTGACGCAGCACGGTTACCCTATCACTCACCTGCATCACCTCGTCCAATTTATGAGTGATGAAGATGATGGTAAGTCCATCGTCGACCAGTATGCGCAGGGTAGTGAACAACTGGTCAACTTCCTGCGGAGTAAGCACACTTGTTGGTTCATCCATGATCAGAATATCGGCTTCACGGTACAATGCCTTTATGATTTCTACTCGCTGTTGCTGGCCTACAGACAGCTGCCAGACCTTGGCCTTGGGGTCGACCGACAAACCATACTCCTCGGTAATCGCAGCAATCCTTTTTCGTGTTTTCCCAAGGCGCAAGAACGGACCCATCCCTTCGTCCACTCCAAGAATGACGTTTTCCTCTACGGACAAGGTGGAAGCAAGACGAAAATGCTGATGAATCATGCCAATGCGGTGAGCAAGAGCAACACTAGGAGAGCTAATCTTAACGGGCTTACCACTAAGCAAGATCTCGCCAGAGTCCGGCTGGTAGAAACCGTAAAGAATACGCATTAGGGTAGTTTTCCCTGCTCCATTCTCCCCAAGAAGGCAGTGAATTTCTCCCTGTCGCACACCCAGGTTAACCCCATCGCTAGCGACCACCCCGGGAAATCGCTTCACTATTCCCCGCAGCTCCACAACATATTTAACCGACGGTTCAACTCTTGTAGCCAGGGATACTCCCTTTGGTGCAAGGTTATGAGGCGACGCTCACATATCAGAAGATGTTATTAATATATTTGAATATTAGACGCCTGTCAAGCCAAGAAGCTGTTATCGCTAATCTTACTAGCTGTCATGATTGTAGCTGCTAGCTGTAGCCGCCTTGCCGAAACAAAACCAATCAGTTATAGTGCTGCTAATCGTTAGTTGGGGACTTTCACTCTATATCACATACCGGGGAGATAATGAAACTACTAGTCGAGAAGGCGACCATCTGGAATGGCAGCGATCAGTTGATTGACCGCGGGTCAATCTTGATTGATGGAGGGAAAATCCAACAGGTTTTCACTCGAACAGAGGCAGCAAACCTTGAGCTTCCTCCCAACGTTGAACGAATTGATGGAACAGGAAAACTCGCCATTCCCGGACTTATCAACGCACACACACATTTGTATAGCAGCCTCGCGAGAGGCATGATTCTCCCTAATTACGCGCCTCATTCTTTCACTCAAATCCTCCAACAATTATGGTGGCGATTAGATAAGGCGCTTAACTCAGAATCGATTCGCGTGAGTGGAACTGTAGGAGCCATGGAGGCAGCCCGCTGTGGCGTGACAACACTAATCGACCATCATGCAAGCCCGCACGCTGTTCTGGGCTCGCTGGCAGTTTTGCGTGATGCGGTCTGCGATCAAGTTGGCCTACGCGCCGCGTTTTGCTACGAAGTTTCCGATCGTGACGGGCCCGAGATCTGCAAACAGGGCATCGCTGAGAACAAGAGTTTCTTGTCCGAACAAGTTAGTGACAATCGGCTAGCGGCAGGGTTGTTTGGTCTACACGCAGCATTTACTCTCTCTGATAAAACCCTGGGTCACGTTGCAGAGTCTCTGCCCAATGACTCGGGGGTACACATTCACGTTGCTGAAGGCCCAGAGGACGAACGAATCTCACTAGAACGATACAAAGTACGTATAGTGGAGCGGTTACGCCACTTTGGGCTTGTTAGACAAACATCTATCCTTGCGCATTGTCTGCATATCGATGAACAAGAAAAGAACCTTATCGCAGACAGTAACGCAATCGTGGTTCATAACCCACGCTCGAACATGAACAATGCTGTTGGCACTTTTGACTTGGCTGGATTTCTCGATCGTGAAATCGTAGTCGGGCTGGGAACCGACGGAGTGGGTGAAAACATGCTCTCAGAGCTGTTTACCGCCTCTCTGCTACAGAAACACGCAAGGCAAGATCCTCTTGCCGCAGGGTTCCCCAGCTTACATGCGCTCCTGTACGATAATAACCAAGAGATTGCTAGGCGGGTATTTGGAGTCAAGCTTGGTAGAATCGCGACTGGATTTACCGCCGACATCGCCCTTGTCAAATATACTTCACCCACACCGATCACTGCGAGCAACATCCTTGGTCACTTGCTGTTCGGCCTTGCGGTTCATGCTATTCGTGTAAGCGATCTTCTCGTTGCCGGACAACCGATCCTGAAAGATGGTCAGTTTGTCGACCTTGACGAGGAAAAGATTTACGCTCACGCTCAAGAAGAAGCGACGAAGCTGTGGCAAAGAGCAGCTTAATGTGAGCATGGAAGCTCACCATGATCGCTGTTGGGGGGAGACAGAGGATGCCTGACACCATGAAAGGGCAACCTTTCAAAGTTCTGCTAAATTGGATTCTGAGGGAACTTCAGCTGAAGCAGTCCATCTTTGGGATTCACCGCTCTTTGTTTTATCTCCCTCAGGAAGATGAGATTTACGCTACCAGAGACATGTTTGGGCATTACCTGGCTACCCCGATCGGTCCGGCAGCGGGGCCACATACGCAATTGGCCCGAAACATCATTTGTAGCTGGCTTTCCGGCGGTCGCTTCATCGAACTTAAGACCGTTCAGACTATGGATAGGCTGGAAATCCCTCGTCCATGCATTGACATGGAGGATGAGGGTTATAACGTGGAGTGGTCACAAGAGCTTACGTTGGAGCAATCCGCTGATGAGTATATCAAGGCCTGGGTGCTGATTCATATCCTTCGCCGGGTGCTTGGCTTCGAAACTAAGGCTCCCTTTGGCACGATTTTCAACATGAGTGTTGGCTACGACCTAGAGGGTATCAAAAGCCCTGGCATGACCCATTTCATGGATCAGATGGCTGACGGCTCCAAAGAGATCAATGGAATCAGGTCAAGCCTTGAGCATGAGTTTCCTGAATTTGCCGACATCGAAATTCCATCTCAACTTACGAACAACGTTACTCTATCGACTATGCATGGCTGCCCTCCTGGGGAAATCGAACAAATCGCGCGCTACCTGTTAGAGGAAAGAAGATTACATACCGTAGTCAAGATGAACCCCACTCTGCTTGGCAAACAGGCCGTCATGCATATTCTTCATGATGCTCTTGGTTTTGATGACATCAATATTCCTGACGCTGTGTTTGATAACGATCTGCAATATGGCCGGGCGATAGAACTGATCACAGCACTCAGAAAAACTGCTGCCAAACAGAAGCTAACCTTTGGCATTAAGCTAGGTAATACGTTACCCGTCCAAAATCACAAAGGGATCCTCTCAGGCAATGAGATGTACATGTCTGGTCGCGCCCTGTACCCCATCACCATCAATTTATTCTATAAGATCGTCCAAGAACTTGATGATAAGTTGAGCATCTCTTACGCGGGAGGAGCCGATACCTTTAACATCGCCACAATCCTTGCGTGTGGGGCTCGACCAGTTACCGTGGCGTCAGACCTGCTAAAACCCGGTGGTTACTCCCGGCTGCTCCAGTACCTGGAAGTTCTAAGATCAAAGATGAATAAGCAGGGTTCAATGAGCCTGGCTGAGCTCGCAGTGAATAGCCTTGTTAACCTAGAAGATGCGGCTAGCGAGGCCCTTGAAGCCCCAAGTTATAAGAAGAGTTACCATGTTTTTGGTTCACCCAAAGTTAGCTCGGGGTTGGGGCTCTTTGACTGCATCACTGCTCCTTGTATAGAGCAGTGCGCAGTGAGTCAGGACGTACCGGGATACGTCGGGCTAATTGCCGGGGGAGAATACGATCAGGCGCTTCGGCTCATACTTGCCGACAATCCGTTACCTGGTGTCACTGGCTACATCTGTACTCACCCATGTCAAACTCGCTGTACCAGAAATGACTACGATGAGCCTGTGGCAATCAGGGCCCTCAAACGATCTGCTGTCGAGCATGGAAGTGTCGGCATTTCTCCATCAAGAAAAACGAAGCACAGCGTGGCAATCATCGGGAGTGGTCCTTCGGGGCTGGCAGCAGCTTCATTCCTTGCTCTAAATGGTATTCAGGTGACGATCTTTGAAGCAAAGAAGATAGCGGGTGGAATGTTATCTATTGCCCCTGCTTTTCGACTGCCGGAGGCCATCGTTCAACAGGACATCAATCGAATCATAAGTATGGGCGTCAACATTGAGCTTTCACATCCTATTGGCGGGCCGCCAAGTGACCTTCTGAACCAAGGATTCGACTCAGTTTACATTGCTACGGGATTCCAGAAAGATAGCCAGTTAAGCATTGCCGGGATGGATGGCAATGGCGTATTCACTGCCCTTGACTTCCTGGAACAGATAGCACAGGGGAAGAAGCCTTATCTAGGATCGAGAGTACTGGTGATAGGAGGGGGCAACACAGCAATAGATGTGGCGCGAACGGCGAGAAGGATCACGGATAGATCGGTAACCGTCGTCTACCGGCGTACGAAAGCGGAGATGCCGGCAACACAAGAAGAGATAAGAGAGCTACTTGCAGAAGGAAACACGCTACAAGAGCTCGCTTCTCCTACAAAGATTGCACTACGAAACGACCGAGTGTGTGGGCTTCAATGTGTGCGCAACAGACTGGGGAGTCCCGACACAAATGGCCGCAAGGCACCGATCCCTATTAAGAGAAGCGAATACCTGATTGAGGCTGATTCTATCATTATTGCTGTTGGTCAACGCCCTGACACCCTTTTCCTTAAGGATAGCGCTATTTCACTTGGCAAGAACAAGACGATTATGGTTGACGCTGAGACCGGACTTACCTCACTGAACAATGTATATGCCGGCGGAGATGCGGTACGTGGCCCATCAACGATTATCCAAGCATGTGCCGATGGTACAAGAGCAGCACGAGCAATCTTAAGCAAGCTAGGTATTGGACCAGAACAGTACAGAGATACGGTCAATCATCCTAGAAACGCCCAGCCAACCGAACTTCTTGAAGATGAAATCATTCACCTAAAGAGTATCAGGGCCAGAAAGGAGCTACAGCATCGACCAGAGACCATTCCGATTAACAGACGCAATAGTTTTGAGCTGGTTGAACATCCCCTTTCAGAGCGTGTAGCACACCATGAAGCGGCACGTTGTCTGCAGTGTTCTAGCCTGTGTGATAAATGCGTGGAAGTCTGTCCAAATCGCGCCAATTACGTCTATCTTGTCTCGCCGGTTAATCTGATGCTGCCCCAGCTTTCCTGCAACAATAATGGACTGAGAGTGGCCGGAGAAGAGATAGTTGATATCAAGCAATCCAGGCAGATCGTTCACGTCGATGATCTATGCAACCAGTGCGGAAATTGTGCCACTTTCTGTGTCCATCATGGCAAGCCTTACCTTGAAAAACCGCGACTCTTTCTGCAGAGGAAAGATTTCGACCAGGAAAGCGATAATGCATTCTACATCGAAGGACACAGTATTTTCAGGCGAGAGAGAGGCAAGGAAATGAAGCTTTCAAGCAAAGATGGCTTGCTGGTTTTTGAGAATGCGAATGTTTGCATTAACCTATCGCCTGATTTTGTGATAAGAGACATGACTCTGAACAAGGCATTTACGGGAATGTTTTCCTTAAAAGAACTGGTTGAGATGGCATTGATCCTTAGAGGGATGACTGCCTCTCTACCATTTCTATTCATGAGGTGAGTGTTTAACGATGGGCAACATCAGCGCGCTTCGATGTATCTCCTGTGGAAGAGAGTTCAACGTGGATGAGATCGAGTATACATGTCCAAGCTGTGGACAGCGACGCGGAACGCTTGAGATCGTCTACGATTACAGGAAGCTGAAGAAGATCCTTACGAGGCACTACTTCAGCAATGATCGAGAGCACACAATGTGGCGATACCTTCCTCTCCTACCGATCAAGGATCGGCGCTTCATCCAACCACTCCGTGTTGGCTTCACTCCAACTTATCAGTTCCCTCGTTTAGCATCACATTACGGCCTGGAAGCCTTGTTCATTAAGGACGACGGCCAAAATCCAACTGCGTCATACAAGGACCGAGCAAGTTCAGTAGCAGTGATTAAGGCGCAAGAAAAACACAAGCGCGTGATTACCTGTGCCTCCACAGGAAATGCTGCCAGTTCACTCGCAGGTTTTTCCGCAGCAACCGACCTGCAAACCATCATCTTCGTGCCACGGACCGCTCCAGCCGCAAAGGTTACTCAATTGCTGGTCTATGGAGCCAAGGTGTTTCTTGTCGATGGTTCTTACGATACTGCCTATGACCTTGCCTCTGAGGCCGCCGAAACATTCGGATGGTATAATCGTTCGGCCGCGCTCAATCCCTATTTGGTTGAAGGTAAGAAAACTGGGGCGTTCGAACTCGCGGAACAGCTCTCTTGGAAGGTTCCGGATGTTGTCCTTGTCGGTGTGGGCGATGGTTCAGTAATCAGCGGGATTTGCAGGGGGTTTGAGGAATTTCATTCTCTTGGCTTGATCGAGCGTATACCACAGGTAATTGGAGTACAGGCCGAAGGAGCAGCCGCGGTGGCAACAGCGTTTCAGCGCTACAATGGTGGAAAGGTCCCAATTGAAGACGTAAAAGCACGAACCGTAGCTGATAGCATTAATGTGGGAAAGCCCCGCGATATTGTGAAAGCTGTGACCTACGTAGCAAGAAACGGCGGATATTTCGTTACTGTAACCGACACAGAAATCATCACGGGAATTTTGACTATGGCTCGACAGACAGGAGTGTTTGCGGAACCAGCTGGCGCTGCTCCATTTGCCGGAATGGTCAAGCTTGTTAGCAAGGGAGAGCTTTCCGGAAGGCGAGTTGCAGTCATGGTGACCGGAAATGGATTGAAGGACATTGTTGCCGCACGAAAGGCAGTAGAACCAGCAATTGAGATTGAACCATCACTTATTGCGGTGGAGGAACATCTATGAAGATACGCTTCACTCTCAATGGAAAGCAGATCTTGGTCGAGGTTGATGCGGAGACTCGCCTCCTTGACCTGCTACGCGAAGATCTGCACCATACTGGAACCAAGGAAGGTTGTGGAGAGGGGGAATGCGGAGCGTGTACCGTTCTTATCGACGGCCGCGCGGTAAACTCATGTCTTGTTCTTGCTCCACAAGTTGATGGGAAAGAACTACTGACTATTGAAGGATTGGCCCAATTGAGCCAGTCTGTTTCTCTTTCCTCTGCGGATCAAGGGCATAAATGCGGGTTTCATCCCATACAGCGGGCATTTGTGGAGAAGGGAGCCGTTCAGTGCGGCTTCTGTACGCCTGGATTCATCATGTCAACCTACGCGCTCCTGCTGAAGAATCCCGATCCGACTGATGAACAAATTCTCGCCGCTCTAGAGGGAAACTTGTGCCGCTGTACCGGTTATCTAAAGATTCTCGAAGCGGTACGTTATGCGGCTCAGTTAATGCGAGGCGGCAAATGATTGAAGCAATTGTGCTTGCTGCCGGAAAAGGGGAGCGCTTGGGAATGATCAAACCTCTTCTCTTGATTGATGGCGAACCAGCGCTGGCGCGAGTTGTCCATGCAGTGAAGCAAACAAGCGTAAGACAGACTATTGTCGTTCTTGGCTATGCCGCGGATAAGATCATGAACACTATCGATCTTTCTGATTGCCGAGTTGTGATCAATCAACAGTTCAAAACGGGTATGTCGAGTTCTCTGCGAGTAGGAATCAAGTCCCTATCTCCGAGAGCAGACGGTTTTCTTATTCTTCTTGCCGATATGCCCTACATTAGCTCAGGTACAATCCAGACAGTGGTTGCGGCAGGAACCACAGGAGCACTGATTGTAGCCCCGCACTACCGTGGCCGGCGGGGATTCCCAGTATACCTACACAAGTCTTGCTCCAAGGAGCTCATCGCAACGCTAACAGGGGATATCGGCGCGCGGGATTTCATTGCCAAGCATCAGGAACAATTGCTCGAGGTGGAAGTAGATGACCCAGGCACGGTTAGGGATATTGATCGATTAGAAACACTAGGAGAAAAGAAGCGTGGATGAACAATATGTAAAGATTGGTTCTGTCGAGGAACTCTTCCAGTCTCTACAAAACCCTGGAGCAGTGATCCTCTGTGGAGGAACCGACTTGGTTTTAAAGATGCGCAAAGGACTCCTGTCTGCAAAGACCCTTCTTGACATCTCTGACCTTGATCAACTTCGCGAGATTCGACAAAAGTGCGGGTGCATTGAAATCGGCGCTGCTGTAACCTTCAGCCAGATAATTGAAGAGGCCATTATTGGTGAGCAGATTCCGATACTTGTCATGGCACTTCGCAAGCTCGGCTCCACTCAGATCAGGAATCGAGGAACCATTGGAGGGAACTTAGTTAATGCCTCGCCAGCAGCAGACAGTGCCATTCCTCTCCTGTTGCTGGATGCTGAAGCAATCATCGCAAATCCAGCAGGAGAACGCCGTGTCCAACTCGAGGATTTTCTGTGCGGACCAGGAAAGACAGTTCTCAAACAAGGAGAGTTCCTTAGCGGAATTCGCGTTCCAATTCCGGACCCCGATTTCTCACTATTCTTTCACAAAGTTGGGCGGCGTAAAGCGCTCACTATCGCAATCGCCTCATTAGGGGCACTCTTGAGAATGAAGGATGATGCAATAGATGAGATACGTCTTGCTGCTGGTTCAGTTGCGCCACTCCCGATTCGCCTATACCCCTTAGAAACTCTGCTCGCTGGTAGAAGGGTGACACCACAATTGATCAAACAGGCAAGAAACATCATACCGCAGTGCATTTCACCAATAACTGATCTTCGAGCGACTGCCGACTATCGTTATCAGGTAATCGGTGATCTTCTTGCTCGTCTACTCCTTACGATGCCCAACTAGATGCGGTTTTCAAGCCCGTTCGCGTCAACCACCTCGCACAAGAATGAGAAGAGCAATGCAGGTTGTAGGAGCGCGACATGCTGTGCCCCTAGCGCTCTTACACTGCGGCATCTTTTCGCTTAGAGTAGTAATGGATACCCGAGTGACAGTGATAGCCTAACTTGCCAAAAAACACAGCCGAGTCCTTGTTCCACTCCTCAATCAGGCAGGCAACAATCTCTATCCCCAAATCGCTAAGCTGCTTCTCCACTGCAGCAACAAGCGCAGTGGCAATCCCCTGCTGTTGGTGGCTCGGAACAACGGCAAGTCGATTGATCCATCCCTTGCGACCATCATGAGTACCGAGAATTGCTCCTATGATTCTCTCTTTGCTCTCAGCAACAAGGAAGATTGCAGTTGTTCCGGCTATCTCATGGGCAATTTTTTCTCGGCAATCCCGACCATTTGGCCGATAAGAGAGGCCGGCTTCTTCCCACAAAGCAACCAATGCGTCATAATCCTCAACTGCTAGCTGGCGAATGATCATCTTTAGATCTTGCTCCTTTACGGTATGGAGAATGAATAATAGAATAACCATGAGCAATAGACAAGCTTAACTGGTGAGGCCCAGCATCAATAGTTGTCCTGGAAGGATAATCCTGTAGAATGATGGTGATGTTTGCATAAAAGAAGAACACACAAAAGCGAAAATAGTGGGGAGCAATCGCTGCGCAGATGACAAGCGAGAAGTCACAACATGAATGGCGAAAGTACCGCGATACAACTGCGGAAGGCGAGGGCGAGTTTGCATAGAACGTGGAGTTGCATCAACAGGAACGCGCATCGCTTCTAGGATTGGCACGCCCCGTTTGCAGGGGGAATACTGTAGTGGCATTATCGAGCAAGCGCACAAAAGACAAGACCCAGCAGGCGCTTTATGACATTTCACATGCGCTGCTTAGCGCTGAGAACCTTTCGGAACTAGCGAAGGTAATCCAAGAGAAACTCGATTCCATTCTGAACACCAAGAACTTCTTTCTTGCGCTGTATGACAAAGAAGACGACGCGATCTCTTTCCCCTATTTTGCCGACCAAAGAGATCGGTTGGTCGCCGTTTCTGCAGAAGAATCACTCACTGGCCATCTTATCAGAGGAGGGATTCCGCTACTCTTAACCGGCGAAGAAATCGAGGAGATGGTTCACACTGGAGAGGTGGTAGTCCACGGAACTACTCCCAAGGTTTGGCTCGGAGTCCCCTTAAAAGCAAAGAAGGAAACGGTTGGTGCTTTGGTGGTGCAAAGCTATACGGACAAGATGGCTTACAACAAGGAAGCCCTGCGAATTCTGAACTCCGTTTCGAGCCAGTTGGGGCTTTTTGTCGAACACAAGCAGGTAGAACAGGCGCTACGAAGTTCTGAGAAGAGACTCCGCAGCCTGTATGAGAATGTGCCTAGTGGCATATATCAGACCACACCCAGTGGCAAGTTCATCGCAGTTAATCAAGCATTTGTCCGCATGCTTGGTTATGGCTCAGCAGAAGAGCTACTAACCGCTGATGCTCATGACCTATATTTGAACATCGCAGATAGAGACCACTACAGAAGAGAGTTAGAAAAGAAAGGAAGGATATCTGGGATTGAGTTTGTGCTGAAACGTAAAGATGGTCACCCGTTGACGGTGCTTGAGCATGCCTACGTTACCCGTGACGAGAAGGGCAACACGCTGTATTACGAGGGTATTCTGACGGATATCTCAGAACGAGTTCGCATGGAACAGCTTCAACAAGCGCTACATCGAATCGCAGTGGCTGCCCATGCGGCTCCAAGTCTTGCCGCGTTGTTCAACACAGCCAAAGAACAACTCGCTCCTTTCTTGCGTTGGGAAGATTCTTTCATTGCCCTCTACAGTAAAGAAACCGATACGCTTTCCCTGTTGGATGTTAATGATCAATTCCGTGCATTCCCTGCAGGTAAATCACTTACTGCCTACGTTGTCAGAAAGGGTGAATCGGTTCTTCTAAGCCACGAAGAAATTGAACACATGGTACATGCTGGGGAAATAGAAGCCACCGGAGCCACCCCTCAGACTTGGCTCGGGATTCCACTTAGGGCTGAGGCCGATATCATCGGCATCCTAGTGCTTCGCGACTACGAAAATGAGGCAGCGTTTTCCAAAGAAGATCTGATGGTGCTGGAGCTTATTGGCAGGCAAATCGGGCTTTCCATCGGGTATAGAAAAGCGCAAGAAGCCCTACAGAACAGCGAGCAGCGCTACCACAGCATTTTTGCCGCCACTATTAACGGAGTGCTTGTTTTCGATTTAGATGGAAGGATTATGGAGGCTAATCCGGCAGCCTGCAAAATGTATGGTTACACCCATGATGAGTTTGTTGGTCTTCCCGCAGAGAAACTTGTCCATCCTGACTATTTCCATGGTTTTTCTAATTTCAAGAAAAATGTAGAACGAAACGGTCACTTTCTCGCTGATTCAGTGAATCTCAGGAAGGATGGAACGCAATTCGACATTGAACTGCGTGGAACACGCTTCTCTTACCATGGCCAGCCACACCTTCTGTCAATTATCATTGATACTACAGAGCGAGCAAGAGCTCAAAAGTCCTTAGAAGACTCAAAACAGAAGATTGAGCGTTTGTATGAAGTTACGTTGCAACTTGAAACATCCAACACCGCACAGGATGTATATGATATGACTATCGAAGCAGCGGAGAAGATCCTCAGCTTCTCACTCGCCTCCCTGGATATCGTGAAAGAAGGCAAGTTGATAGTCAAGGCTACCTCTTCAGAACTACCTTCTGGGGCAAGCAGAGAGACTAAGCTTGAACAAGGAGGCCTGGCAGGAGAGACCTACCGCAGCGGTAAGACTACCATCTTTGGCAGTATGGATGAGGTCCCCATTGCAGCCCCTACCAGGAAAGAGTTCAGCTCCGGGATCAGTGCACCGATTGGTGATATCGGTGTTTTTCAGGTCGTCTCTACAATACCCGATGCCTTTACCGAGGAGGATGCGCATCTACTCAACCTATTGCTTAGCCATACCTACGAAGCAATAAAGCGGATCAACCTAGAACGACAGCTCAGAGAACAGGCCATCCGTGACCCATTAACCGGTCTCTACAATCGTCGTTACTTCACCCAGGTCATCGAAGGGGAGATCGCTCGCTCCAAGCGCTATGGTCATGGTATCGCCTTCTTGATGATTGATATAGATAGGTTCAAGGAGATAAACGATAGGTTCGGTCACCAGATAGGAGACCGTGTACTGCAACAGACGACTAAGTTACTAGAAGCTCAACTGCGTAATGTTGATATTGTGATCCGCTATGGAGGGGACGAGTTCCTGCTTGTATTGCCTGAAACGACGAATGGCGAAACGGACATTGTAAAGGAACGGATCACTAAAGCAATAGCTGACCAAAACAAAGAGAACAAGCTCATAGATTTCTCGATTACAGTATCTATTGGCACTGCTTGTTGGAAACCTGAGGGCTCAGAATCGATGGAACAGGTCCTAGCAATGGCAGACCGCAGGATGTATGCTGAGAAAGAAGAGAAAAAGAAATAGAGGCTTCGAATTTCACAACGCTTCCGCTAAACTAGCTTGCTGATGGTATCGATTAGATTAGATTCCAATTCAGTAATGTGCCGTGAGCCGTTTCCATTCCTTTCAAGACCTGCTGTACATTCGGCCCATTTCACCCGAGCAACACCCCTTCGATAAGCTATTGTTCCACCGGAACCAGGGCGCCAATCCTCAAGAAATATGGTAAGGGATATATTGATTGATGGAGAAGGTTTTCACAATAGCTGAAACAAATGAGTCGCGGATGAGAAGAACAGGAAGAGCTGACGAGTTGAGAAGTGTATGCACAGCTGATGCCAATCCGGCGCCCTGTAGTTCAAGGCGTCCCACCTCATCTACGAACACAACCTGCGCATTTCGGGCCGCGCCTTCTATTGCTCGACGGGCAAGATCCAGGGCCTGCTGGTCAATAAAGAACCTGCCTACGACAATGCCAGGAGGGTGTAATGCAGTAAATGGTCGCTCCTCGCCACTTGTTAGGTCGCAGACTGTGTAACCGATTGTTACGCCGTCTTGGACGATCCGCGGAGAGAGAATTCCACCAACTACGATGTTTAGCCTCTTAAGAGCTGCCACAAGCTGCTTGGCGACAAGTGTCTTACCGGCACCAACCTCACCACTAATAATAATGCAGGAATGTTCCTTCCTATGTCTCAGATAAACCAGGAGGCGAGGAAGAAGATCCCTAGACATAACGCACTCCCAGCAAGCATGAACGCGGGCCTAAAGCCTGTATGTACACGAACAGGAACCAGTCCAATGATCATTCCTGCTACGCCAGCGGCCAGCGCAGAATAGGGAACAGAAGTACTGAGGAAATTTCCGATCCCACTAAGCGACAAGGACCAATAGGGGAATTTGGTGCCCAGTTCCCTAATCGCAGTCAACGGAAGATAGAGTAAGTGACCGGGTCCGCGCACTAGCCCAGCAAATAGAAGCGACTGCAATGCCCCTGCTCCAGCGCCAGCTAGAGCAAAACGAAGTGTAACCGGCCAGCGCTTGCCCTCAACAGCAATAGCAAAAAGCGCAAAAGCAGCTCCCTGTGCAAGGATGGAGAAAACCGGGTTGAGTATTGCGGGAGCAGAAACAGGAAGGCTGAAAACAACTGCGGAAAACAGCTTGAGTGGCGCAGCGATCAATGCCATCCCGAAAGGGATCCAGGGCTTTCGTGTTTGACGCACGGCAATTGCCATCAGTGCCACCGCCAGCGCAATCATAATCTTCCCTTGATAGGTCGGAGGAAGAATAACGTGAAGCAGCCCACCAAACAGTGCTTCTACTACACCCCACAGAGACCCAAATAAAAGGACAATAAGAAGAGTATTAATCGTGCCAGTGTGCAAGGTTGTCGTCAGCTTATCCTGGGTTGTCATCAGGAATCACCTCAATAGGTTTTAATGTTTTGTTTAGCATAGTCGCTAGATAGTCAAGATGCAAGCTTGCAATAAGCAAAAGCCCACCGCTTTGAGTCGATTTGCGGGCAACCAGGACTATCTCTTGTCCCAACAAATGCCCGTTTCTCTACAGCCCTTCTAGCAAACCTACCTCGCTGTTGAATGCCTCGATCAATTCGTCGATCTGTTTGACTTGATTATGGATGTCATCCCAATACTTGGGCCAGTCGTACCATTGGGCATCCAATTCCTCGGCCGATTTGCCCATCTGTTCTATCCAGGTGTAGTACTTCAGGTTGTGTACTCGTTGTTGATCCCGATAGCTAAGCTCGGCCATAGTATCAGTAGCAACCCCCATCAAACTACGATCATAATCTATTGCGGCTTGGAGTTCGCTGTAACGACCATGTTTTTCTTCCTCTTCCTGTAAGCGAGTTTGGTAGAGTTCCATTGAATCGGTAAATGTAGTCAATACGACATCTCTATCGGTGAGTTCGTAATACTTAGCAAACTTGATTGCGCCAAGGAGATTCCCCACACTGGAGATTCCAAGTAGTGGTAACTGCTCAATTATGCCATCCTTTACCCCTTGCTTGCTTAGATAGCTCTTTCCCGCTGGCTCATTGAACAGGCGGATCAGGTTAATGCAAGGTTGATCATCAATGGCGATAACCATGTCTGTATTGCGTACGTTATGAATCCAAGGAACGTGTTTGTCACCAATCCCCTCGATTCTGTGTCCGCCAAATCCGTTAAGTAGTAGCGTAGGACACTGAAGTGCCTCTCCTACTGCGATCTTGCTCGCTGGATAGATCTCCTTTAGGTAATCTCCACACCCAAGTGTGCCAGATGATCCACTGGTCAACACAATCCCTACGTAGCGGCCGTTCCTATCCAATTCCTTTTGTAGAATCTCCTCCATAGCATGTCCGGTCACATCATAATGCCACAAGTGGTTTCCAAACTCATCGAATTGGTTGAAAGTCATGATATTCTCTCGAGTGGCTTCAAGCTCTTTGCATTTCTGGAAGATTTCCCACACGTTTGACTCACAGCCGGGAGTAGCAATTACCTCACCAGCAATCTTGGATAGCCACTCAAATCGCTCGTGAGACATCTGTTCAGGGAGAATGGCAACCGATTTGCATGACAGCAGATGGGCGTTGTAAGCACCACCACGGCAGTAATTGCCCGTGGACGGCCAAACTGCTTGATGATAGGTTGGGTCAAACTGACCGGTCACCAAACGAGGGGCAAGACATCCGTACGTAGCTCCCACCTTGTGGGATCCAGTTGGAAACCACTTTCCAACAAGCGATATGATTCGCGCCTTGACCCCACTTAATTCAGGTGGAATCTCTATGTAGTTCACCCCACCAAATCCCCCACCGTGTTTCACTGGCTCGTTGTTCCAGGTTATGCGAAACAGGTTAAGCGCGTGCAGATCCCACAGGCCTATGCTGTTCAGTCGCTCCTTGATCTTTTCCGGAATCTTCTCAGGATCCTTCATTTGTGCAAACGTAGGAGCAATAATTCCCCGATCATAAGCTCGTTTTGCCGTTCGTTTCAATTGTTCTTTGTTGACCCTCAGATCGATCATCGCATCCTCCTTAAAGTTGATTTTGCATGTCGGTATTCCTAAGTACTCACCTGCTCCACTTGTTGATCGATAGCGGTAATGCTATCATACAGCTTGACCAACTATCAAGGAGAGACACAATGCATGACCTTGTAATCAGAAGCGGAACACTTGTCACTCCTCGCGGGATGATGCAAATAGACCTAGCAATCGATGGGGGAAAAATTGCGGCATTTGAAGGAGAAATTAGCAGTAAACAAGAAGTAGATGCCTCGAAGAAACTGATCTTCCCAGGAATTATTGATGCTCACACCCATATGGCACTCCCAGTTTCAGGGACCCGATCGAGCGACGATTTCTTCACCGGCACACGTGCCGCTGCCTGTGGTGGGGTAACAACGATCGTTGATTTCACAGTCGGAACCAAGGAAACTACGATCCCCGCGGACATCGAGTCTCGCAGAGAAGCCGCCCAACCCGCGGGAGTTGACTATTCTTTCCATGCAGAAGTTATTGGGTGGAGCCCGAGTCGCGAAGGAGAAATTAGGGAAGCAATAGCGCTTGGCGTGAAGACCTTCAAATTCTACACAGCCTACGCGGCTTCAGGCAGACAGTCAGACGCAGACGATCTGCAACACGCTTTTCGAGTGTTAGCCAAGCTTAATGGCACTGCGCTTGTTCATTGCGAAGATGAAGGAATCATCAATTCCATCCTTAACCAGATGAGCGCGGTGGAGCAGGCCAACATGGCAAATCTGGCAGTAACACGTCCCTCGATCTGTGAGCAAACAGCAATCAGCAAAGTGGCAAACATTGCTAAATTCACGGGAGCGAAGGTGCACATCGTTCACGTCAGCTCAGGACTTGGTCTTGCGGCGGTGATGCAAGCCCGAAAACAGGGAGCAAGACTCACCGCAGAGACCTGTCCGCAATTCCTCCTCCTCGATTCGAATGTTTACAATCGCAAGGACGGGCATCTTTTCTCCGCCAGTCCGCCCCTGCGCATGGAAGAGGATCAGGTACAGCTATGGGAGGGATTAGTAAATGGCGCCCTCGATCTTGTTGCCACCGATCACTGTCCTTTTACGCGGAAACAGAAGATGTGGCAAGGATCTTTCTTGGATCTACCCTACGGACTTCCCGGCGTGGAAACCCTGTTGCCCCTCCTGTATTCCGAGGGGGTCGTAAAGGGCAGAATCCCCATCACGGCGATCCCCCGCCTACTCTGCGAAGGGCCGGCGCAGATAAATGGCCTCTACCCAAGAAAAGGGACCCTGTCGATCGGTTCGGACGCGGACTTGGTCATCTTCGATCCCAACAAGGAGTGGACAATCCACGCCGAG
>JAUVYF010000026.1 GCA_030603215.1 Candidatus Bipolaricaulota bacterium | reverse complement strand
CCTGCCCATGATGTCGCGTTGTCCGATGATGGATCGATTGTGGGGGCGTCGGACCACGATGTCGTACCGGTCAATACGAGGGCAACCACAAGGGTTGCCCCTACATTGGGTCATGTGATCGGCACATACAAATCCCTTGTTCCCATTCAACCAATCAACTATTTAACTTGCCTTTTCTCGACTCTCGACTATGTTTTCAACTCAACGAACTCAATGAACTCAATGAACCCTATGAACTCTACGAGCTCTACGAACCCTATGAACGCCGTCTCATCCCATTACGCGATCTTTCCAGGGCGAGGAAGTGCCTGCCTTAGCGTCTCAACGCGATCGGTTTGCTCCCAGGTAGGATTGAGGTCAATTCGCCCGAAGTGTCCATAACAAGAGAAAGACTCGTATATCGGCCGTTGTAGCTTCAGGTGATCTATTATGGCGCCAGGTCGCAGGTCAAATATC
Organism: Candidatus Bipolaricaulota bacterium; assembly: GCA_030603215.1. Lineage (GTDB taxonomy): Bacteria > Bipolaricaulota > Bipolaricaulia > UBA7950 > UBA9294 > JAUVYF01. Next base: position 17,326 of record JAUVYF010000026.1, on the reverse strand, counting down.
TTGAGGACGGCTTTGGTCAATTGTTCGTCTGGCACAATCCCTGTCTCATATGTATTCAAGTTCACCGCAAGCGGGGCAGCACGGCCAATCGCGTAGGCAATCTGGACTTCTACTCTTGTTGCTAGCTTGGCGGCAACAATATTCTTGGCGATATAACGGGCCATATAGGAACCCGAGCGATCAACTTTGGTTGGGTCCTTCCCTGAAAATGCTCCGCCTCCATGGGATCCGTACCCTCCGTAGGTATCAACGATGATCTTACGACCGGTTACGCCTGTATCCGATGCCGGTCCTCCAATTACAAAACGCCCTGAGGAGTTGACAAGTAATTCCGTTTCCTCATCCATCCAGTCACCAAGAGCTGGGCGGATTAGTTGCTGTATCATGTCCTGTTCTAGGGTTTCTTGCTGAACACTGGGGTCATGCTGAGCGGCAATGAGGACTGTGGCGATGCGGATCGGCTTGCCATTTTTGTACTCGACCGTTACTTGTGACTTCCCGTCCGGTCGCAAGTAAGGAAGCGCTTCATCTTTGCGCAGTTGGGATAGTTGTTTTGTTAGTCGGTGGGCGAGGATTATTGGAAGTGGCATTAATTCCCGCGTGGAGGTACACGCATAACCGTAAACAATCCCTTGGTCCCCGGCGCCGATAACGTTGTAGGGATCTTTACCCGTTATGTCCGTGACATCCCTGGTTGTTCCTACCGCGGCAGCGATATCCGGTGACTGTTCTTTGATCGTTGATATTATGGCACAGTCAAGGTAGTTAAACCCATAGTCAATCTTGTTGTAACCAACATCTTTGATTACGCGACGCGCTATCTGATCAATATCGACATATGCTCCTGTGGAGATTTCCCCACCAATAAGCGCCAGCCCGGTAGTAAGAAAGGTCTCGCAGGCAACGTGGGCGTGGTGATCTTTGTCTAGTATAGCATCTAATACAGCGTCTGAAATCCGATCGGCGAGTTTATCCGGATGCCCCTCCGTTACGGATTCCGATGTGAGAAATCCCTTTCGCATACTCCCTCCTCTTTTTCCTTGGAGATGTTAGCTACTATCAATTCCTACCGCAAGGTTTGAGTCTTTGTTGACGAGGGTTACAATGGTTGCGTGTAAAGGAGATAGATAATGGCACATATCAAACTGCCCTATGGGGAGAGTCTACTAGAAATAGATGTCCCTGAAGATAATTTGGCAGGTATTCTCGCTGGAAGGCATGTGCCAGGTCACACGATTGAACGGGCATTTGAACACGCGTGGAAGAACCCCATCGGGATTGAAAACCCAGCAGAACTCATCAAACCAGGAGAAAGAGTTGTTTTTGTGGTTACGGACCATACGAGATCTACCCCAACCCGAGAGATCTTTTCGCTGCTTTGGGAACGCATACACACTAATGTACGGCCAGACGACGTTATTCTGATCGTGGCTACGGGGACACACAGGCCTCCCATGAAGGAAGAACTGGAAGCAATGTTCGGCAATTTATTGGACAGGTTTAGGGTTGAGATCCATGATTGTGATAATGATTTACTACAGATAGGGACAAGCAAACGGGGCACACCGATCCTTCTCAATCGGCATGTTGTCGAGGCTGATCGAGTGGTGACCATTGGCCATATTGGGACACACTACTACGCTGGCTACTCCGGTGGACGGAAGAACATACTTCCTGGTGTGGCTGGGCGGGAGACAATTGAAAAGAACCACGCGCAGCTTATGGATTCTGGCTGTGAGGCCTGTGTTTATGAAGGAAATCCCATCAGTGAAGAGATGAGCGAAGCGGCGCGGATGGTTGGTGTTGACTTTATCGTGGATTGTGTACTAGATGGACAGGGTCAAGTAGGACGAGTGGTTATCGGTGACGTAGAAGAAGCACACGCCGTTGGTCGAGCGTTCTGGGACTCGCTGTTTCGGGTAACCGTATCTGAGTGCGCCGATTTGGTGGTTGTCTCTGCTGGTGGACACCCCAAGGATATTGATCTATATCAGTCGTACAAAGCTCTCTACAACGCGGGAAAGGCTGTCAAGCGTGGAGGCATGATTCTTCTTGTTGCCGCATGCCCCGATGGAGCGGGCAATGATGTCTTTACTGATTGGGCAATCCGCTCTAAGCATCCCCAGGATGTCGTTGATATCTTTTCCAGGGAAGGGTTTAAGCTAGGTGGCCATAAGGCGCTCTATCTCGCTAACGACCTACAGCGAGCAGAGATCTATCTTCTTTCTGAAGCGGATCATTCCTTTGCACGGCGGTTCTTCCTACAGCCCGTGGATAGTCCGGTAGAGGTACTTAACGCGGCCCGCAAACGGTTTGGCAAGGATTATCGTGTTCTTGTGATACCCCATGGCGCCGAGACATTTCCCGCTATTGGTTCCCCGCTATCTGAGGAGTGAGCCGCTATAACAGCTCCTTGTTGTCGATCTTGTTCTTTATCATAGTTATCACTTCGGATAGTGGGCGCGGGCCAAGATCTTCCATGTTTCTGAGCCGCAAAGAAACGTTTTCTTCCTTTGCTTCCCTTTTTCCCACAATGAGCATATAAGGAATCTTCTCAAGCTGTGCTTGACGAATCAAGTAGCTAAGAGTACGGTCATGACTACTCCAATCCTCGGCACGAATTCCCGCCTCAACCAGCGTGCTGTTTACCTGGCACGCGTAATCACTAACCAGTTCTGTCACTGGAAGCACGGCTGCCTGTATTGGCGAAAGCCATACCGGAAATGCACCCGCGTAATACTCCACTAATAGTGCGTAAAACCTCTCCAGGGCGCCTAGCAGGGCTCGGTGAATCATGTACGGACGATGCTGTTTGCCGTCTTCGCCTATATAGCTCATATCAAACCGTCCCGGCAGGTTGAAATCAAATTGGATCGTTGTGCACTGCCATGATCGATTAAGTGCATCCTTAATCTTGATGTCAATCTTGGGTCCGTAAAAGACTGCCTCGCCCTCCATCCGTTCATAGGCCAACTTTCTGATGTCAAGAGCCCCGACAAGAGAAGCCTCAGCTTGCTCCCATAAATAATCTTCGCCAACATACTTCTTTGGGGTATTTGGGTCACGCACCGAAAGTTCAAACCGAAACTCGTTGAATCCAAAACCACGCAACAGATTCAAGCTAAAATCGAGGACACGTAGGATTTCATCATCGATCTGTTCAGGAGTGCAAAAGATATGCGCATCGTCCTGGGTAAAGCCCCGCACACGCAGCAGACCGTGCAGTGTGCCGCTGCGCTCATGTCGATACACTGTGCCAAGCTCAGCCCATCGCAATGGCAAGTCACGGTAGGAACGAGTACGTGAATTGTAGATCATGATGTGAAACGGGCAGTTCATCGGCTTCAGGTAGTATTCCTGACCATCAACATCTATTGGAGAGTACATGCCGTCTTTGTAGAACGCAAGGTGCCCCGAGGTCTCCCATAGCCACGCGCGACCAATATGAGGGGTAAACACAATGTCGTAACCGCCCTCATAATGTAGCTTGCGCCAGTAGTCCTCGATCAACACCCGCATCCGTCCACCCTTGGGATGCCAGTACGCTAATCCCGCCCCGGCTTCCTCGTGGAAGCTAACAAGGTCAAGTTCTCTAATCAACTTACGATGATCACGTGCCTCTGCATCGGCGAGCTTATCCAGGTAAGTGTCAAGCTCTTTCTTCTTCTCCCATGCCGTGCCATAAATCCTTTGCAGCATTGGTCTGCCTTCATCGCCGCGCCAGTACGCGCCGGCAACCGACATCAGCTTGAACGCATTTACCCTGATTTCACTCGTATTCTGAAGCTGCGGCCCACCACATAAATCAACGAACTCGCCCTGCTCGTACAGGGTCACCCTCTGTTGTTCTAAGTCCTCTAGAAGCTCGAGCTTCAACGGCTCGTTCGATTGGGAAAGGATCTTGCGTGCCTCATCCCTGCTCACATCCATCCGCTTAATAGGCAAGGCTTCGCCAACAATCTTCTTCATTTCCGCTTCGATCGAAAGAAGTTGTTCGGAAGTAAATGGTTCAACATCACCGAAATCATAGTAAAACCCGTCCTCGATTGCTGGACCAATCCCCAAGGTTGCTTTAGGGAACAATCTCTTCACTGCCTGAGCCATAATGTGCGCTGTCGTATGGCGTAACACTTCCATCGCCTGCGCTGACCCACGCGTAACAAACATTAAACAGCAGTCCTTGTGTACAGTGTCACGTAGATCGCGAAGCTCACCATCGACAACCGCGCAAACCGCGGCTTGGGCAAGACGCGGCCCAATCAAGCGCGCAACCTCAACAAGCATAGAGCCAGGACAAACTTCCATCTTTGGCCCGTCGGGCAAAGTAACATGGATCATACGGGTACCTCCAAGCAATGTCCCACCCACAATGAACCATACCAACTAATGAGAATATCGAGTGAAATCAGCTGTTATTAGCTACAGAATATAACGTGACAGATCGGGATCGTCAACGATTGCAGCAAGCTGCGTGACCACGTACTCCTCATCAATTACAACCTTCTTGCCGCGCTTATCGTCCGCGGCAAACGATATCTCTTCTACAAGTTTTTCCATCGCGGTAGACAATCGTCGCGCGCCAATGTTCTCCGTTGTTTGATTAAGGTCATACGCGATCTGCGCGATTCTCACTATTGCATCCTCGGTAAATTCGAGCTCAACCCCTTCTACTGCAAGAAGTGCTTCGTACTGTCTGGTAAGAGCATCCTTTGGTTCACACAAAATGCGCCGAAAATCCGCGGCACTGAGATTATCCAGTTCCACGCGAATCGGCAGGCGTCCCTGTAATTCAGGGATGAGGTCAGATGGCTTCGACATGTTGAATGCGCCAGCAGCGATGAACAGAATATTCTCGGTACCAACAGCCCCATAACGAGTACGAACACGAGTTCCTTCAAGAAATGGTAGCAAATCCCGCTGCACTCCTTGACGAGATACCCCAGGACTACTTCCCTCATCCTGCCCACTGACGGCAATCTTGTCGATCTCATCCAAGAAGATGATCCCCATCTCTTCGGCCAGTTGTAGTCCCTGCTGCCGTATATCATCCATGCTGATCAATTCGTCGATTGTCTGCTCGAACAGGATCGGCCTTGCCTCGCGGATCTGCACACGCTGTTTCTTTCGCGAGGATGGAAGAATCCCTGAAAGTATATTACCCATATCAATACCCAATTGATCTCCACTATCTTGGCTGAAAATCTCCAGTTGAGGAACCACTTGTACTTCAATCGTAATCTCAATGTACCGTTCCTCAAGGTCACCAGCGACAAGCTTGCTGCGCAGCTTGTCACGCGTCTTACCCACGCTCTCCCTACGTTCTTCATCCGATTCCGTGATCGGCAGCAACGCGTCAAGAATCTTCTCTACAATAATCCCTTGCGCTTCCTCCTCCACACGTAAAACTTCCTCTGAACGAACCATACCAATTGCCACACCAACCAAGTCGCGAATCATCGACTCCACATCACGGCCAACGTAGCCGACTTCCGTAAACTTGGTTGCCTCTACCTTGACAAATGGGCAACTGGTAAGCCGTGCTAGCCGCCTCGAAATCTCGGTCTTTCCTACACCTGTTGGCCCAATCATTAGAATGTTTTTGGGCTTAATTTCTTCGCGGATTTCCCCTTCGACCAGCTGACGGCGCATCCTATTCCGTAGAGCAATTGCCACTGCGCGCTTTGCCCTCCCTTGACCAATGATATACTTGTCAAGCTGGGCAACAATCTGCTTTGGTGTCAAGCCGCTGACCCCATTACAAGAAACTTCAACCAACTCACCCATTTTTTCCTTTCTACCAAGTAACTTCTTCCAAGGTAATTTCTCGATTAGTGTAAATATCAATTGAGCTCGCGATCTCGAGTGACTTGCGCGCGACATCCGCAATCGACAGATCAGACACGGAAACCATTGCCTTGGCTGCTGCCAAAGCGTATGGGCCACCGGACCCAATCCCAATCATTCCCTCATCTGGCTCGAGCACATCGCCGGCACCAGAGATCATCAAGATCCCTTCTTCGCCGACAGTCACTAAGACTGCTTCCAGTTGGCGCAAAATTCGATCGGTACGCCATTCTTTCGTCATTTCCACCGCGGCTCGCCGCAGTTGTCCATCATACTTACTAAGCTTTCCCTCAAGTTTATCCAGCAGGGTAAGGCAATCCGCGGTCGCGCCGGCAAATCCAACAAGAACGCGATCATTATACAGGCGATATACTTTCTTCGTACTACTCTTGATAACCGTCGTCTCCAGCGTAGCTTGTCCATCACTAGCAATTACAGCACGCTGTTCGGCTGCGGAGTAAATACCAATAATTGTTGTACCTCTGCAATGTAACATAGATGTATTATTCTAGTCTGCTGAGCCGCTATCCGCAATCCCAGAGAAACGACATCCAGGGCAAATCTTCCCTTTACCGCTAAAGACAACCCCGCAGTAACAGCAGCGTTTTGCCCCTCGTACCAGCTGCACTTCTTCCCGCTTGCGAGTCGTAAGATAGAAGCGTTCAAACAGCTCACGCAATCCTGGATCCGCCACTTGAGCAAACAGTGTATGTGCCTTAGCACGATCACCCGGCAAGAGCCTACCAAGATCCTTGCTTACGGGTTGAGTCCTCGCAAATCTCCCCGGCACAAAACGAATCCTTTTCACAATGTCTTTCCCGGCAAGCTCGTTGATTCGCTTGATATATTTGTCGCCAAGTAACGACAGATCATGCGCTATTGAGGGGGAAGGAACCTCTATCCACAGTGTCCCTCTAGAAAAACGTTGTGTTCGTGTAAGTGTAGCAATTCTCTTACCACACACCTCATCCCACAAAAGAAGTGTTTGTTGGTAACAGTAGTCTTTCCACAAGTTATTCTTCTTTAGTACTGTTTCTACCCAGTTCATTAATTAAACCTCAGTAGTAGTTGTAGGCAAGTACTTCACTGTGGAAAACCCATCGTTCGCCCCTCTGTATCCTGGCTAAACTTGTGGAAAACCCTGTGGAAAAACGGGTGAAACAGTTGAAAACCAGTGGATATGGGTGGTGGAGAAATCCACCACTGAAAGTCAACAAGACTTTTCCACAGTAAAGTAGTGTTTTTTACCCATTTTGCTCCACTTTCCCACAGGGTTTTCCACAGCATGATACTAGGGCATTGTTGCCTAACTGGTACGAAACCGTGAATTTAGGTCTTCCTGAATGTCCTTAATCTCGCCATGAAAGAGTGGGGTTTGTTCAATTAGAGTTTTGATTTTCATGTAGGAATGCATGATTGTTGTGTGATCACGATTCCCGAATTCTCTTGCAATTGCGGGAAAGGAATGATTGGTCATTTCACGCGCGAGATAGATGCTAATATGTCGTGGTTGAGAGATCTCTTTTTTTCTGCTTGATCCCTCCAAATCATGTAGCTTGAGGTGATAACGATTGGCTATCTCTTCTTTGATGTGAGCGATGCTCAGCGGTTTTCGTTTGCCTTCTTCCGGAAGCATCGTTTCTAGGTTACTTGGTGTCAGCTCTTTTCCTTCAAGCTCAGCGTAAGCAATGGCCTTTACTAATGCACCTTCGAGGACACGAACATTGGAGGAGATGCGGCTGGCGATGAGTTCCAGAATAGCGTCATCGACTGTGAGTCCACGGCTATTTGCCTTTTCTCGCAAGATCGCGATTCGTGTCTCCAAGTCAGGCGGCTGAATGTCAGCAACTAATCCCCAACGGAACCGCGAGACCAATCTTTCCTGTAATCCAGAAAGCTCTTCCGGAGGACGATCGCTGGAGAGTACGATTTGTTTCTCACTTCCGTAAAGCTCATTAAAGGTATGGAATAGCTCTTCTTGTGTACCTTCCTTTCCCTCCAGGAAGTGTACGTCATCGATCAGTAATAGGTCGATGCGTCGGTATTTCTCACGGAAGGAGGATGTAGTATTATTGCGGATTGAATTGATTAGTTCTATAGCAAACCGTTCGGAAGTTGTATATACAACAGCTTTAGGGGCTCCAGAGGATATGATGAAGTTGCCGGTTGCCTGCAGCAGATGGGTTTTCCCGAGCCCAACACTGCCGTAGATAAACAGAGGATTGTACGCTTTTCCGGGCGCTTCAGCAACGGCTAGTGAGGCGGCGTAAGCAAGATGGTTGTTGTTTCCACGCACGAAGTGTTCGAATGTATAATCGGGATTGAGTGGGAGCGTACTATGCAGCTGCGTTGAAGTAGTGGAGGGATCAAGCTTCGGCGGATCGGGCGTGGATAATGTTTGGTCGGTAACTTGGAGCGTGATAGTGACTTGCCTTGCACAAACCTCAGATGCTATATCCTCTAACAGGCTACGATAGCGACGCTCGATGCCGCCCTTGTAGAAACTGGTCGGAACACCGATTAGTAGTGAATTGTTTTTAAGTTCTAGAAGACGAGCATTGGCAAACCAGGTTTCAAAGCTCGTTTGTGAAATCTCTCCCTGTAGTTTCTCACGCACTTGCTTCCAGATAGTTAAGGGACTCTCATTCATTGTTCCCCTCATCATATTATTATTGGATAGCTCATCTAAGAATCCCCAGTCAAGGAGGATAATGGTGCCGAGGCCCAGACTCGAACTGGGGACACCGGCCTTTTCAGGGCCGTGCTCTACCACCTGAGCTACCTCGGCATATCCTGCAAGCGGGGACGACCGGATTTGAACCGGCGATCTCTGGAGTGACAATCCAGCGTCCTAAACCAAGCTAGACCACGCCCCCGATACACGAGAACTCATTGGGCGAGACAGGACTTGAACCTGTGACCTTCCGGATGTAAGCCGGATGCTCTCCCAGCTGAGCTACTCGCCCATTATAGCTCAAGCACTTACTTTGTCGCAAATCTCTAGTTCAGTGTCCCCAAGGGGATTTGAACCCCTGCCGCCGGGATGAAAACCCGGTATCCTAGGCCGCTAGATGATGGGGACAGACACAAAAATAATTATAGGATTTCAGGCGCGTCTTTTCAATTAGAGTGGGTCGTGCTGGATTTGAACCAGCGACTCCCTGATTAAAAGTCAGGTGCTCTACCCCTGAGCTAACGACCCGAATTTCTAGCGCGGACAACATATGGGTCGTGCAGGACTCGAACCTGCAACCGACGGATTAAGAGTCCGTTGCTCTGCCAAATTGAGCTAACGACCCGCAAGAATTTATCATAAGTGATGGGTGTTTGGCTGTCAAGGTTGTGTATTGACTCAACCGCTGACAACCCTCAGACGGCTATTCTATAGCTTTAACCTTGGATCGAGCGCGTCACGAAGGCTATCCCCAACAAGATTAAACGCTAGGACCGTGGTAAAGATTGCCATACCTGGGAAGATCCCCAACCAGGGACATTGCAGGATTACTGAACGTCCTTCCTGTAACATCGAGCCCCAACTCGGTGTTGGTGGTGTGATTCCCATCCCAAGGAAACTTAAACCAGCCAAAGAAAGAATGTTCTGTCCAACGCGAATTGAGGCAACAACCAGCAGTGTGCCCACGGTATTTGGCAGGAGGTGGCAACAGATGATCCGGATTGGGGTTGCCCCAATGGCTCTTGCCGCCTTAACATAGTCCTTCTCGCGTAACTCAAGTACTTGACTCCGAACGATCCGGGCTGGCTGCAGTACGAACACCGACAGGACAACGATGAGCAACGATGTACTCGAACCGAACATGGCGACGATCAAAATGGCGAGCATCAAGAAGGGGATTGAGTTAAGAATCTCAAGGATTCTCATGAGTATGGCATCAATAACGCCACGGAAGTAACCTGCTACCAAGCCAAGCGTTGCCCCCAGTAGAATGTTTAACACCGTTGCTGTTACACCGATCCCGAGAGTGTACCGTGTGCCGTACACAATCCGACTGAACACATCCCGTCCATACATGTCGGTTCCCAGGAGGTATGTGGCAGAAGGTTTTTGCAGTACTGCACCGAAGTTCATCACTAATGGATCTGAGCTAATCAAGGGGGCCACCAACACAAGAAACACGAATCCACCGAGGACAAGCAGCCCAAGAATTCCTTTTGGGTCCCGTGAAAGCCTCCGTGAGATGATACGTGAGTAACTTTCCATGTATGATCGAGTGCGCGCTCTTGTTGCCGAGATTACACAGAGAAATCGGCCGATGATATCGATAAGGATAACCGCCACGAGAATGCTCAGGCCTTCATACGGAGCGAGGAGGGCATCTGTTGTTGAGCGTAGCATTCCGTGAGTGAGGACGTAGCTGCTTAGCACTTCGAATAGCAGGAATAGAATACCCAGTCTCCTCTGCCCTTGACTGAGAAGATGAATCCAAGGAAACAGGAAAGCAACTATCAGAGTCCGGAATTCTGAGATATGCCGAGAGCTAGTCATAGACGATTGTCGGATCAAGGTATGCATACAACAGGTCAACTGCAAGGTAGGTCAACTGGTAGAAGATCGCAATTACGATTGTCAACCCAAACAGGAGTGGCTCGTCGCGCATGATGATCGCTTGGTATACTAGTCGACCAACTCCTGGCCATGCAGTCACCGTCTCCGTGAGAATCGCTCCGGCGAACAGCACCTGTGTCATCAGGCCAATATTGGTTACAACGGGAATAAGCGCGTTGCGCAACCCGTGGCGCACAACCACCATGAATTCACTGATTCCTTTTGATCGTGCAGTCGTGATGTAATCTTGCTGGAGGACCTCCAGAAGAGACGACCGCGTTAGCCGGGCATTCATTGCCATCTGGATCAATGCCATGGAAACAGCGGGAATGATAATGTGGCGCCAGCCATCTGCGGTAAGGATGGAAAGCCCTCCGATATCTGCACCCCGACCGCTGATCGGAAGCACTCTCAACCAGCCACCAAAGATGATCATGAGCAATAAGGCAATCCAGAAAACGGGGATCGAAATCCCGGCCAACGCGAACATAGTTACACTATAGTCCCAGAAGGTATTCCGTTTGACCGCGGCAATGATACCAGCGGGAATGGACAGGAGTACCGAGAGGATGATGGCCACTGCTCCCAGTTCGAGCGACGCGACCAGCTTACGCGACATAACTGTCATAAGGGGGTCATTAAACGCCGCGGATCGCAGGTCCCCGGTAAAGAACCCGTGCACGAAACGCCAATACTGAACTGGAAATGGCTGATTCAATCCGAGTTTCTCTTCCAGGTTTGCGATGTCCTCAGGCTTGGCTCCGATGCCAGCCATGATCTGAGCGATGTTCCCCGGCGCCAGCTTGAGGATTCCAAAGATCAGAATGCTCAAGACAAAGAGGACAAACAGAGATTGCATCAACCGGCGTATCAGATAACTTGCCAATCCTTACTCACCACCCTGGACGCATACCTCTAATTTCTAACAGGGGCGGCCGCACAGCGCCGCCCCTTATTTCTAGCATCAGGTATAGGGATCTTCTACTCCACCCACACGTTGCTCCACTGGTTACACAGGCCAACGTACTCCTGGGGGTCAAGAACGAATCCGTGAACCCGTGGACCCGCTGCGTGGATCGTGAGCTTGAAGAACCCCGGGATCTGTACGTAGCTTGAGAGAATGATCCGCTGCGCCTCTACATACAGCTCCTCGCGAACCTCCTGATTTACCTCACGCCGCGCTTCGGTGAGCAACACGTTAACCGCAGAGTTGCTGTACAAGGCCAGGTTGGAAGTTGTTCCTACAATGGCGTTGCTGCCGTGGAACAACGGATAGAGGTAGTTATCAGGATCGGAGGTTCCCGTCCAAGCAAGGATGATGATATCCCATTCGCCTTCGGGGTTTCCTTGGCGCAGCAAGACTGGAATGAACGTGCCCCATTCCGTGGGTTGTGCTTCCACATTGAACCCGGCTTGCTTCATTCCCGTGGCGATGACAGTACCAAGGCTGCGGCGTGTGTCATCGGTCGGTGTCCAAACCACAATCTTCTGATCACGCTGCATTACACCATCCGCAATGAGATCTTCAAACAGCATCCTGGCCTCATTGAGGCTGGGTTCCAGAGCGATGTTCTCGCGTAGGTAATCATAGTCGCTTGCCCACAAGGATTCCGGCAAGACTCCGTAGGCTCGTTGAGCTGTTCCACCCTGGAACACTGCCCCGACCGCTCCGGTCAAATCGACTGAACGGTAGACTGCTTTGCGGAATCGGATATCGTTCATCGGGGCCTTGGCCAAGTTGAACGCAAGATAATAGTACGCCGAACCGGAAGTCGTAAAGAACTGGAGACTTTGTCTGTTCTGCAATCGTAGGTAATCCGCAGGAGCCATCTCCGTTACAAGGTCGATCCCACCTGTCTCAAGCTCAAGTGCTTGAACAGTCAACTCCGGAATAGGTTTCATGATGACTGTTTCTAGATAGGGTTTTTTCATCCAGTAGTCATCGTTGCGCTCGAGAATCAATCGTTCGCCTTTGATCCATTCTACATACTTGAACGGCCCGCTCCCAATCGGATGCTTGGAGAATTCCTCTCGGCCAATCTCATCGAGAAGATCTTTCGGGACAATGTGGAGTTCGGCGATGTACAGGAAACACACTTGGAAAGGAAACTGGCAGATGATTTGAACAGTGTGGTCATCAACCTCAACAACGCGATCCAACCATTCCACAAACTTCCCGCGCATCGGGCTTGCACTGGCCTCATCAAGAACTCGATTGAATGAATAAACAACGTCTTCTGCTGTCAGCGGCTCCCCGTTCTGAAATTGGACACCTTCTTCCAGGTGTATTGTCAGGGTAACCCCATCATCTTCCCATTCCCATGATTTTGCCAGTTCCGGGGCGGGTAGAAGTTCAAACGGATCGTACTGAACGAGCTGGTCGTAGATCAAGTTGTGAATTATCCCTGACGAGTGGTCATCCCCATCAATGTAGTCCATGTTGACCGCATCTTTGGCCAGCGCAAAAGTAAACGTGCCACCTTCCTGCTGGGCGAGAACTGCTGCAGACACAAAGCAAACTACGAGTAGTAGGACCAAACCAATTATGAAACGCTTCATGTTACCCTCCTTAATCTATTAGACTTGGTCGAGAACTTGCCAATTTGCAGCTCTGTGCGCTAATCGATCACCTCCTTGTTCTTCAGTCGTGTGTTAGCCATATCTCTTGCTGTAGATCGGTTAGGAATTCGCATCCATTGGCAGTGACCCGAATGATTTCTTCGACGCCAATCGGGAAAGCCTGTTCCCCTTTTTTGGGCACGAGGAACGGCTCCAATGTGAAGATTGTCCCTTCCTCAATCTGTTGCTCCATCCGCCCCGCATACCGTGGACTGCGAGGTGCAAGACTCAATCCTCCATCGTGACAAGCAATGCCCACCTGGTGGCCTAAGCCAAATAAGGGCGGGTCAATGCCACGCTGCCGGATGAATTCATCAGCTGCCTCCTTGGGCTCATACCCTCTTACTCCGGGCTTGATCATCTTGGCAGCTAGCGCGATTGCATCTCGCACGGTTTCGAAGCGGTAGAGCAAAGAATCAGGAACGGTACCGCCTTGTGTTGGTGTATAGTAAGTCCGGGCAAAATCGGAAGTGTACCCTTGATAGCAGATGCCCATGTCAATGATTACAACATCTCCAGCAGTAACGGATGCTTCGCTCGGACCACGGTGACCAAGCCCAGCCTTTCCGGTGGCAACAATCGGTAGCGAATCTTCCGCAAGACTGGCGCCCTTCTCCTCTGCTAGGGCTTTGCATCGCCGACCGATCTCAAGTTCTGTCCGGCCTGGCTTAATGAATGTGATCATGTCTTTGAAGATTTCATCTGAGATGCGGATTGCTTCCTTAAGGCGTCGCAATTCCTCAGGGGTCTTCTTTGCGCGAACGCTGGCCGCCAATCGTTCAGCCGATATAAGTTCCACCTCGGAAAGCGCTTCACTCACAAGCTCTTCCAGGAAGAGATACATCCCGTGACTTAGGCCATCGGCACAATCATCAGATTGTGAGAAGTTCACCCCGATCCGCTTTGGCTGCAGTTTGCCTAGCACTTTGGTGAGGGGCTCCTTGATACCAGCAGAGTAAGGGATAACCTCGTCAAATAGTTCCATTGATCTGAGGGCTAATGCGTCGTAGTCTGCACAGATCGCTATTTTCCGCTTCTTTGTGAACAGAAAAGCCGCTGTACCCACATAGCGTGTTCCGACCACCAGTGGTGAGATCGGATCCCCTGCCTCGCGCGCAAATATGAGCCAAAGGTCGAACTCCGCGGACCCAATAAGGTTCTCAATTTGTCTGTGTTTTTCTGCAACAATCTCTTTTCCCAACAACGCAGTCATCATAACTCCTTTTAGAAAGGCTTATTAGTCAATAAGGGCTTCAAGCCTAGCCCCTCCCACGAATAGGCGAAACAAGCACTGGATTGCTCTTGTGTAGCATGACATATGCGTAGTTCTCTGTGCTAAAGTTTTACCACATTAACTATCTCACGCAGTCTACTTAGCGCTCTGGAGTCTGTCAACGACTCTTGAGATAACGTTGATTCGGGCGAGATAGCCATAACTCCTCCTGCGCCAGCTCGGCCATTTCCAGCTCACAATCAGACTCATATAGCCAACCAACTCATCAGTCCCTAATCTGATCCCGAACCTATGCGGCTAGATCCTGTACACCTCTCACTAGACAGTGGGAGGGATCCCTTCCACTGACCACCCTTTGATCCGATAGAACTCCTTTACCATTGCGTCGACATGAATGATCTGCCCGGCTGCTGGTCCGGCTGGAAGCCCCTCCTCTTTGAAGCGGGACGGAAGGGTATCGTCCTTGGGATCTAACCCGAAGCGGAGATTCAGTCTGCGCTCCATAGTACGTGTCTCGGCTAAGATACCAGACAGTTCCCCCGAGTCAAAGGTCATTCCTGTCCCCGCTTGCAGCAGCTCAGCGCCTACATCAGGATTCATGATCTCCATGCTTTGCCCCACGTTCTTACACATCGTGAGCGCATCGAGCAGAAGGCAATTTCGCTCGCTGTACTCAACAAGCGCGGGTTTCCCTTCCTCTTCGAACGGCATTGCTGCTTTCTCTGTCCCAAAGCGTTTCATTGCCTCGTCGTACCGGCCGGTCAGCTCGAAGAATGGATCCGCTCGCAGGTGACACGCACCTCGTGAAGCTACTGCGTATCCAAGCCCATAGGCCTTTAGACCGCGCGGATCACCGTTGATGATCTCGAGCCCTTTGGTATGCATCGCGAGTTTCTCAGCGCTACCACCGTATTGTTGTGCTAATGCGCGTGTTCCCTCAGCGAACAGGTCGCCAATCCCTTTTCTCCTTACAATGAGATCGAGAATTTGCTCCACGGCATCCATATTTCCGAAACGAAACTCGATCCCGTCAAAGTCAGCTGCATTGAGAAGCCCCTTTTCGATACACTCCATTGCCCAGCCGATCGTTTCGCCTGAACTGATCGCGTCAACACCATAGCGGTTCATGAACATGATGACCTTAAGGGCGCGGCGCAGGTCTGCATTCCCGATGCGGGACGTATAACTACATAGAGGCTCAAACTCGGGTCCTTCTCCCTCTCCATCGGGTGTGAGAATGTAGCGTGAACAGTGAACGTTGCAGTTGTAACAGGCTTTGTTCTTGGTAACGTATCGCTCACGTAGAATCTCGCCATTGATCTTGTGAGCGTATTCACAGACCCCTTCCTGGAAATGGCGTGTAGGAAGGATGCCGAGGAGATTCAGGCTGTTGACAAGCATAGTAGTTCCTACGCGTTTGCGCGTCTGAAATTCCGGATGCTCGATGATCCGTCTGTGAAGTTCACGACAGATAGCCTCAAACCGTTGTGGATCAGCAACAGAGATAGGTGTTCGTCCCCGGACCACGATTGCTTTTAGATGCTTTGAACCCCATACTGCACCCATACCGGTACGCCCAAAGGTTCGTCCGGCCATATTGGTGGCAATTGTTGCGTACTTCACCAAGTTCTCACCAGCCGGGCCTATGGCTGCTACCTGGATCTGAGGATCCTGTAGCTCTTTCAGGAGGGCAAGGTGAGTTTCACGGATGTCCTTGCCCCAGAGATGAGATGCAGAGCGAATTTCTACTCTCTCATTGGTTATCAGCAGGTAACATGGTTCTTCTGATCGGCCCCGAATGACCACTTGGTCGAAGCCAGCGAATTTCAGTTCTGGCCCAAAGTGCCCGCCAGCTGCAGCATCCCCGATCAGGCCGGTAAGTGGGGACCGAGCTGATACCGTAGTATACGCAGAGGTGGGAAGGAGCGTACCGGTCAAAGGTCCGACTCCAACGTAGACCGTGTTCTCCGGAGACAGGGGATCGACCCCGGTAGTCATCTCTTCATACATCCGCCATGTGTTCATCATGCGACCACCGATGACCGTCTTGACCCAGTCTAAGTCAAGTGGATGGGACTGCGCGCCGTGGTCAGTGAGGTTAACCTCTAGCCAATTCCCGGCATATCCAAACATATATTTCTCCCTTTTCTTCTAGCGATCGGAATCTCGATCGGTTGCCATACTTGCTACCCACGCCTTTCGTAGCGTTTCGACCACAGCAATGCCGTAGTGGTAAGCCTTGTCTTGTGTTGTCTTCTCGCTGAGGAGAGCAGTGTCAATCCCTGCCAGCAAGACCACCCCTGAGCTCTCTGGTTCGAACGAGAGAGCGTCCATGGTGCAGGCCTCTACACAGCGCGGAGAACCGCCACACAGGTCGCAGACCAACGGGTGCTGGTCGACCAGGTGGATCGCTCCGATTGGACAGGCCTTCTCGCACTGGCCACAACCGGTACAAGTCTCTATGTCTACCAGGACTTCACCACGATCACCAATTCGGAGGGCTTGCACGGGACATACATCGACGCAATACTGCTCGTGGCATTGCTGACAGATCACCGGCACATCAGCGCCTATCTCCTCTATCTTTACCACCTGAACCCGCGAAAGCAATCTTCCTGTCATGCCCGTGAAGTGGCCAGACGAGCAAGCTACTTCACATCGCCGGCACCCTGAACACAATCCTGGATCAACTCTAATCATTTCACTACCTTCCTTTTCGCTTGGCTTGGACAGCTGCATGAACATCGCTGCTGTAGGTCTTGTAGTACGTTAAGTTCACCATCGCTATATACGCACCTACCTTCGACAACCACTACCTTGATTCCAATGCTTGAAATGGAATCTGGAAGATAATCCAGTATACTAGTCATATTCTAACCAACGAGCAGGAGGTTTCCAAATCTTTTGATTTCAATGGGATCTCTCATGGGTTCAGGGTTTCTTGTTCCCACATTCTTCGAACAACAAAAGGACATCCACGACAAGTTCTTTCGTGTTGTAGAGTTAGGGAAGCAGTCCTTCGACGAAGCAATGAAGGAAGTAGAGGAAACCATTGCGCAGATTCC
>JAUVYF010000085.1 GCA_030603215.1 Candidatus Bipolaricaulota bacterium | reverse complement strand
GTAAACGACAGGCGATGTCAGCCGTTCTTCTCCCCTCTTTCACGTCGTGCACGCGAATGATGTTGGCCGCATTCGCTACGGCGATCGCATTAGCGGCAATCGTACCGGTCAAGCAGTCCTCAGCGCTTGAGCCGAGGATCTGCTCAATAAACGATTTATGGGATAGCCCAATAAGTATTGGCACTTCAAGTGCGGCAAATCTGTTCAGGTTTTGTAGAATGACCAGATTATGTTCAAGCTTCTTTCCGAAACCAATTCCAGGATCAACGATGATCCGCCGGGAAGGAATCGAAGCTCCTAGGGCAATCTTAATTCGTTCCTGGAGAAAGTCACTAATCTCACGAACAGGATCATCGTAGGTAGGGTCGTGTTGCATTGTCCTTGGTGTTCCTTGCATGTGCATCAATACAACAAAGACCTTGTTTCTGGCTATTACGCGAGCTATCCCCGGGTCCGATCTAAGAGCGCTGATATCATTCACGATTGTTGTGCCACACGCAATTGCCTCGGCAGCAACCGTTGCCTTGGTAGTATCAATGGATAACATGATCTCGCTTTGCTTGCGTATTCCCTTGATTACTGGCAGAACACGGCCCAGCTCTTCACGCTCGGAGACAGGTGCTGCACCCGGTCTGGTTGACTCACCACCAATATCGATGATATCCGCTCCTTCCTCCACCATCTCTAGGGCACGGTTGACTGCCGCCTTCTGTGTTGGATAGCTTCCTCCGTCATGGAATGAGTCCGGAGTGAGATTCAGCACCCCCATCACTAGCACTCGATCCCTCTTCTTCTCCCATTCTTCTAACCAGTTCATATCAATACTTCAAGTATACCACACACAAGCAAAGCCATATAGTGCGATTTGACGCTTCACAAAGCGTAGACTACAATTTGTGTCAACAATGAAAAGAGGTGATGAACATCACTAAAGTACTGTTAACGGAGACTATTTCGTCGCTTGGGCATGTAGGAGAAGTAGTAGATGTTGCTAATGGTTATGCGCGAAATTACCTATTTCCTGGTGGGCTAGCTGTTACGCCAACGGAGCACAACATTGCTCGCTACGCAAAAGCAAAGCTAGCACATGAAGTGGAAATAGAACAGCGAGAAGCTAAAGCTATTCGCCTGAGCAATGCCCTTAGTGGCTGTCATTTCATCTTTGCTCGCAAAGCCCATGATAATAATCAATTGTACGGCTCTGTGCGAGCAGAGGAGATTGTTTCGAGAATTGAAGAAGAGCTAGGAGAACACATTGAGGCTTCACGTGTTCTGTTGGAGCGTCCTATTGAGAGTCTTGGCCCACACATGGTGCCAATCAGTTTGTACAAGGATATTTCAGCAGAGCTTCGTATTCGTGTTGACAGGGAGGAGGTAGGGGAGGATTAACCTGTAATGAGAAGCACATGCTTGGCTGGGATTGCTCTGTTGTGTGTCTTTGTTACTGTTATTGCGGCTAGTGATAGAGTGCTTCTATGGGTGAATAGCGATCAAGTTATCCTTCTCCATCCAGCGTTCCAAGATGCCGGGCAAGTGATGGTTCCCTTGCTTGAGTTCGGTCGTGTCGTTGGCTTAGAAGCATCATATGTCGATCAGGACACCTCTATTACTACACGTTCTAGCAAGGGAAGGAAACTGTTTCCAGTGGAACACTTCCTTGTCCGCAACAGAATTGCCTATGTTTCACTTACAGAACTTGCGGAGCTCACCGGCGCGCGAATACACACAATTGGCGAGGAAATCTATGTAGAAACTGAGCCAGTATCTCTTACTTCCTTTGATCCAACATCCGATGAGGTGACGGTGCGTTTCGATAGCTTTGTTCCCTGCAGAACAATAGAAGCAGGCGGTGGAAGGATCCGTCTTCGTTTCTATCACTGCTCTCTTGCTGCTGCCTCACAATGGCTTGCCTTCAGCGAGGGGCCTATCAGTTCGGTAGAGTTGCGAGAAGGAAAGAACCAAACTGTGGAGCTAACAATCGATTTTTCCAGTGCTTACCTGCCCCAACTCAAGAGATTTAGCTCAGCAGGTCTGTACTCACTATCGCTTGTTTTCGACCATGAATCGCAGGCTAAAGAGAAAGAAGAAATCCTACCTTGGATTACCTACAATCAGATCCAAAGTGATCTCGGCCACGGGACAGTAAGAACCAACTACTTGTACATTGATAGCTGGCGCGACCACTACCAACTTTCCCCCGCCATTCCCCACAATGGAGTTGGCAACCTTGCATACCTAAGAGATATAGCACAATTCCACGGTGCGCCTGTGGCGATCAACACCAATTTCTTTGATACCGCGACAAACATTCCGGTGGGATTATTGATTGTGAACGGTGAAGTGCAGAGCTCTAACTACGAGCGGCGAGGAGCTCTTGGCATTGATATCTTCGGACACTTGGTGTTTTTCAATCCTACCATTACGATGTTCTTGCGAGTGGGCGGGGAGAAGATAATTGTTGATGATGTAAATCGGCCAATCAAGTCAAATGAGATAGTTGTTTACACCCCAGGCTACGCAGGTGATATTAGTAGAGGATCCCTAGAGTCATACCGAATTCTCAAGGTGCGCTCCAATCGCGTTGTAGCAGCAGAAGACAGTCCGTACATAGCACGAGACAGCTCCGCAACACTTATTGTGGCAAGCGGAACTGCCTGTTCCAGATTGGCAATGATTGGTGTCTCCGATGAGGTGAATATCGAACACGTGCTCGATCAAGGCGGTCTACTTGTTACCGATGCAGTCAGCGCAGGGCCGCTTCTAATGTTTGACGGCAAGGATGTTCTCGATCCCAGAAAGGAAGCGTTTAGTCTCAATTCTCCATTGGTCAATGGGCTTGCGAGCCGAAGCGTCCTTGCAACCGACTGGTATGGCGGATTGATCTTGCTTGCGGTAGTAAAGGGCACGGGATCAGTTGGAGCAGATTTTGCTGATTTACTGGCAATACTTCACAGTCTGCCAGTAAGGATAAAGAATGCCATAGCGTTCGATGGCGGTCATTCAAGCTCCCTCGTATTCAAGGAAGGTGCAACCTACTGGGAAATTGGAGCGGGAGGAAAAGTTGCCGCTGGCCTCCTTCTTATTCCCGACGATCGATGAAACGCCTGGCGCGCGATGTTCTACTAATGGCGCTGGCCACCGGGATTTCACGTGTATTCGGACTGTTTCGCGATGTGGCAATAGCGGATCGTTTCGGTGCCGGCAGTAGTTATGACGCATTCCTGATCGCGTTTTTTCTCCCTCATTTTCTCCGCGGACTCCTTGCAGAAGGCGCTCTATCCACAGCATTTATTCCCGTATTTACTGACTCACTAGTTGCGGACAAAGACGCAAACCGTTTTGCCAGCAATGTTCTTTCACTCCTGCTACTTCTTTTCCCAATAGTTGTTGCTGCAGGGATTCTGTTCGCGCCGACCTATCTCTCTTTCTTAGCTAGCGGATTTGCCGAGGAAGAACTTCATTTAGCCATAAGTCTTTCCCGTTTGTTGTTTCCATTCATTGCTCTTGTTGGTTTTTCGGCGGTGTTCATGGGCATACTTAATGGATATCGTCGTTTTTTCGTGCCATCCCTTGCCCCAGTTCTATTCAACCTGGGGATGATCACCGGGGCGCTTATCCTTTCTCCTCGCCTGCCTAACCCGATTTTTGGGCTGGGATTCGGAGTACTGATTGGCGGCGCCGGACAACTCCTAATTCAGATACCCGCTCTTTACCGGGCGGGGTTTCGATTTCATTTTACCTTGCTTCCATTGCATCCGGGCGTTCGCAAGATGACGCGATTGATGGCACCTGCCATTCTTGGGCTTGCCGTTGTTCAAATCAATCTACTGGTAGACAACAAACTTGCCTCACATTTGGGAGAGGGCGGGATTTCATCGCTGCAGTACGCAATGCGGTTATTTCAGCTCCCGCTCGGAATGTTCGCGATAAGTATTGCAAGTGCTTTATTGCCACGCTTCTCAGCTGCTCTTGCCCACGGAGATAATGACAGGTTCTCGAAACATCTTGGTGAAGGAATAAGCGCTGCTGCATTCATGCTTCTTCCCGCAGTGGTTGGTTTGTACGTGATTGGTGGTGATGTCATCCGCCTGTTGTTTGAACACGGAAGCTTCACCCCAGCGGCAACACTACGCACAGCACACGTGCTTTCCTTTTACTTGATTGGCCTTTTCTTCTATGGGTTGGTATCCATTTTTACACGCGCTTTCTACGCCTGCAGTCAGACGCTTGTTCCGGTTATTGCATCTGCTTGCGCGGTAGGGGCAAACATCGCTTTTGACCTACTGCTTGTCGGGCCAATGCGTGAAGCAGGATTGGCATTCGCGACTTCAATTGCTGGGTGTGTCAACGCAGCCGTACTTGGAGCATTCCTGTGGCGAAAGTTTCACCCGGATAGTGAACTAGCTGTCAACCTGCTAAAGATCGCAGGAGGGACGGCAGTAGTTTTTCTTGTTTCTTGGTGTACTAGATCACTGGCAGGAGAAACCTCACTGCTGTTGAAGGTTGTTATTCCAATTACAGCTGCAGTGGTTTCCTACCTGATCTATGCTAGGCTAAGTGGATTGTGGCGGCTCATGTGGATGGGCAAGAGGGGCTAGCTTGTCCAGACAAAGATTGCGCGCCGGGCTGTTTAACAATCATAGCCAAGATGTTTCTTGGCCGCTTCAGACATTCGATCCAAAGTCCATGGCGGATCCAAAACGAAGCTAACCTCCACTTCGATCCCTTCAAATTTCTCTCGGACCACTTGCTCAACGTTTCCAGCCAACGTTGCCGCAGATGGACACCTGGGGTTAGTAAGGGTCATGTCAATACTGATTTTCTTCTCGTCAATCTGGATATTGTAGATGAGACCAAGCTCAACTATGCTGATGCCAAGTTCCGGGTCGATTATGCTTTCCAAGCACGATGTTATATCACGATCAGTAATAGCCATCTTCTCCCCCCTGCCTCAGGATTGAAAATTATATGCAAAAAGCCGTTTCTCATCAAAGAAATAGATCCCTTGCCTCCTCCCGTGCCCACTTGTCAGTAGCAAGGATCGCAGAAAAGTCAGTCTTTTGTTTGGTGTCAACAGTTCTGTCTATGTGTCGAGACAGAATCGTCTCAAGCCCTTCAGCAAGCGCGGTAAATGGAATTTCTTCTTTCAGAAAGCGATCTACAAGCACCTCATCAGCCGCATTGATTGCGGCAGGAGCGGTTCCTCCGATTTGGCCGGCGCTGAGAACGGTTACGAAAGCAGGAAACTGCTCTCGGGACAGCACCTCAAGCTCTATTCTCCCTATCTTCTCAAGATCAAGTCGGGGAAGCCCTGTCTCCACACGAGCAGGGTAGACCAAGGCATACTGAATAGGGATGCGCATATCCGGTGCTGCCAACTCAGCAAGAATAGATCCATCGCAATATTCAACAAATGAGTGAATTGCTGATCCCGGATGGATTATGACGTCGATTTTCTCGTAGGGAAGCGAAAACAAGTAATGAGCTTCGATTACTTCGAAGCCCTTGTTAACCATCGTCGCAGAATCAATGCTAATTCGCTTGCCCATCGACCAAGTGGGGTGTCCAAGGGCTTGCTCTGGCCGAACATGAACGAGCTCTTTTGCGGGTGTATGTAAGAATGGTCCGCCTGATGCGGTAATGATCACTCGGACTACCTCAGCCAGCTTGCCTGCCCACAAACACTGCATGAGAGCATTATGCTCACTATCAATTGGCAGGATCTTTCCTTTGTACTTGGTCAAGAGTTCACTTACCAGTTCTCCTCCGATTACCAGGCTCTCTTTGTTTGCCAAAGCAACAGTGCGGCCAAGCCGGAGGCTTTCTAGAGTGGAGCCAAGACCAACCGCTCCCACAAGGGCATTGACGACCAGATCGACTCCATCCATCCTACAGACTTTCTTCAGTCCTTCCTCTCCCGTAAGAATGCGTAAGTGGGGGAATCTCTTGTACAGTGTTGGAACCTTTGATCTTTCTTTGATGCATACTGCTGATGGATGTAAACGATCGATCTGTTGGCTGAGAAGATTGATGTTTTTACCAGCAGAAAGCCCTACTACAGAAAATGTGTGACCTTGCTTGTTAAGCCGCTCGATAACATCAATCGTTTGACAGCCGATTGACCCCGTAGAACCCAAGATTGTGACACGCCGTTGTGATTCAGGCATTAGGCAGCTACGACAGGGATAAGTACCTTGAACAAGTTATCGAGCTTATCTCCAGCAATTACTTCCTGCTCAAGGACTTCATTAGCTAGTCGATCGAGCACAGAGCGATTGATAGTGAGAAGTCGTTTAGCCTTTTGATAGGCACGAGTGATCAATGAACGAATTTCACTGTCCACCAATGAGGAGAGGTCTTCCGAATGTTCATTCCTCCTCACAATTTCTTCACCAAGGAACACATCAACATGATCACGTGCGAGGCTTATTGGGCCAAGCTTTTGGCTCATTCCATACTCGACAACCATTCGTTTGGCAAGATCAGTCGCTTTTTTCAAATCATCATA
>JAUVYF010000033.1 GCA_030603215.1 Candidatus Bipolaricaulota bacterium | reverse complement strand
AACGGGCCTGCCCCTCTCAGGGATAGGATCAGTCTCCTATACCCTGGAGCCGATATAGAGAACATCTTGGTTACTAGTGGGTCTGCCGAAGCAAATTTCCTTGCGACCTGGAGTGCCCTGGACGCGGGGGATGACCTGGTATACATGGTGCCAAACTATGTACAGATCTACGGTTTGGCGGATGCCTTTGGCGCAACCGTCAAACCATTTCATCTCCGTGAAGACCTTGCTTGGGCCCCAAGCCTGGATCAGCTGAAGAAGCTTGTTACTTCCCGTACGAAGATGATCGCGGTCTGCAATCCCAACAACCCAACCGGCGCGGTATTGACCGAAGATGCAATGACTGAAATCGTGTGTCTTGCCAAGGAAGTAGGGGCATGGATTCTCTCCGATGAGGTCTATCGAGGGGCAGAACTGGACCGGAAGCGAACGCCAACCTTCTGGGGACGATACGACAAAGTTCTTGTCATTAGCGGCCTGTCGAAAGCTTTTGCTCTGCCTGGTTTAAGGATTGGTTGGATTGTGGGACCCAAGGATTTTGTGGAGAGCGCTTGGGGATACCATGACTATTCGACCATCACCGCGAGCACGATCAGCTTCCATCTTGCATATCTTGCCCTGGAGCCCGAGATGCGGGAGAAAATCCTAAACCGTGGCCAGGATGTTGTTAATGAGAACCTACACCTGTTGTGCGAGTGGATCGGGGAACACGACGACCTGTTTAGACTTGTTCCTCCTAAGGCTGGCGCGATGGCTTTCCTCCACTACAACTTACCGGTCAATTCGACTGAACTTGTCACGAGACTCTTTCAGGAAAAGAGTGTGCTAGTTGTGCCAGGAGATGTTTTTGGCCTGGATCACTATATTCGAATTGGTTACGGAGTAGATAAGGAATGTTTGTTGCCAGCGCTGAATCTCATCAGCGAGCTAGTATCTGAGCTGCGATAAAGGTGCGATTAGTAGACGGATTGGCAGGACCGGAAATCCAGAAGGAGGACAAATGAGTGGCCACGGTGTAACACTGCGTGATGTCTTTTCCGCTAGACAAAGGATTGCCTCGATTGTAAAGCGGACACCGTTAGTTCAATCTTCCGTGCTCACGAAACATCTTGGTGTGCCCGCGTACTTGAAGCTCGAGAATCTTCAGGAAACGGGCGCCTTCAAGATTCGAGGCGCTAGCAATCGGTTTGGCACCCTTACAGCAACAGAAGTAGCGCAAGGCGTCATCACTGTTTCTAGTGGGAACCATGGCCGCGCGGTTGCCCATGTTGCGAAGCGGCTGGGTATTCGGGCAGTGGTGTGTATGTCTGAGCGTGTCCCAATAAACAAGGTAGAGGGGATCAAGTGTTATGGCGCTGAAGTCGTGGTAGGTGGTCAGGATTATGACGAAGCAGACGAGATGGCTTCACAACTCCAAGCAGAGCGCGGATTGACTCGAATCGATCCTTTCGATGATCGAGACGTTATCGCCGGTCAGGGTACGATCGGGCTGGAACTACTGGAGGACCTCCCTGACCTCGAAACAGTCCTTGTGCCTCTTTCGGGAGGGGGGTTGATATCTGGGGTGGCGCTGGCGTTAAAAACAGCGGACCCTGCCATTAGGGTAATTGGTGTCTCCATGGACCGCGGCCCAGTCATGGCTGAGAGCTTAAGAGTAGGAAAACTCGTGCAGATGGAGGAGGAACCGAGTCTTGCTGACGCGCTGGTGGGAGGAATCCCGTTTGATAACCGCTACACGTTTCGCATGTGCCAGACATACGTTGATGAGACCGTTCTTGTTTCGGAGGAAGAAATCGCTCGGGGGGTTGCGTTTGCCTTGGAGAAACACCGCCTTGTTGTCGAGGGAGGAGGAGCTGTGGGGATTGCAGCCCTGCTGTCTGGAAAAGTCAGTAGGCTTAGCGGTAAGGTCGCGGTCGTGGTCAGTGGAGGCAACATCGATATTCCTCTGCTGTTACAGATTGCTAATGAATATGGCGAGGAGGCGGTCCCGTCTAGCAAATGAAAGGAGGATTATGATGAGCATCGCGATATTGACGGAAGCTGAGATTCGAAGGTGTGTAGACTTAGATCAAGAGGCGGTTGACGCTGTTGCTGACGGTTTCTCTGGCTTGGCTGCAGGAAATGCTACTGTACCCCCTATACTGGCGATTCTCATACCGGAGAACAATGGAGAGGTGGATGTTAAGACTGCCTATGTGCGTGGACTGGACAGTTTTGCCATCAAGATAGCGGCTGGATTTTACAATAATGTTGACCTAGGTTTGCCGACTGGCAGTGGAATGATGGTGATCATAAGTACCAAGACCGGTTTTCCGGAGGCGGTCTTGCTGGATAATGGCTACCTGACCAGCGTGCGGACGGGAGCGGCCGGAGCAATAGCTGCCAGCTATCTCGCACCCAAAGAGATTGAGACAGCCGGTGTTATCGGAACAGGATCGCAGGCTCGCTACCAAATGAGAGGCCTAAAACTTGTGCGCAACTTCCGCCGACTTATTGTCTACGGGATTGTCTCTGATGAGATTGATCGCTACGCAGAGGAGATAGGGCCACTGCTTGGCGTAAAGGTGATCAAGGCAAGGGATGAGGAAACAGTGATTAGGGAAAGCCAGGTCGTTGTGACGACTACACCGTCACACGAGCCACACATAAAGGCTGATTGGCTTCACCCGGGGCTTCACATTACCGCTATGGGATCAGATATAGAGGAGAAACAGGAGCTCTATCCTGAGGTATTAAGGCGCGCCGATCTCCTTGCCTGTGACCGTAAGTCGCAGTGCTTCCGCTTGGGTGAACTCCATCACGGCCTGGATGCAGGGCTTATCTCTAGAGATGACCACATCGTGGAGTTGGGAGAGATGACCTTGGGGAAGAATCCCGGCCGCCAATCCGATGAACAAATCACAGTGTGTGATCTCACTGGTGTAGGGGTGCAGGATACGGCGATCGCTCTATTGGCATATGAAAAGGCAAACAAGAAGGGTTTGGGGAGCCGCATCGATACCTAAGATAATCTGAAGGGTATCAGCTGTTTGTAGAGAGGGACTCGGCCAGAACAAGATTGCCGGTGAGGTTGTGGTGCGCGATTGGCCTATTTGGCTCAACTGCGTCTAGGAACACTGTGTAGCCATGACTACGCTCCGATGACAGAGCCTAAGATGTAGGTGTTTCAGTATCAAGAATACGCGCAAGCTTCTCCTGTAGCCTGGGGTAATGTGTGCCACGCCAATAGATTTTCCCGCAATCAGAACAGGTGAAGTATTCTTCTCTCCACGCGGCGACTCTTGGAGGGATTTGGGTAACTACCGCTTCCTTGCCAACCGCATTGACGAGGCCGTTGCACGCTATACACCGCCTAAACGGCTGAACCTGAGCCCAGAGATCAAAGCGGCGAACGACTTCACGGGCTTGTTCAAGCGGGTCGTCGGACCGCACCAGGTACCCGTGGGTGACTGCTTTGCACTTGAGTAGCGCCCGATGACGACTGAGGAGAATGCGTTTCTCGCTGGCTGCGGTTGTCACGATTTCCTTGTTTGTAGAGCCGTGCGAGTCGATGGTATCAAATCCTAGCAGGCGTAGCAGGCGTGTGAGCTTGCCAAGATGATCGTCGGCGATGAAGGCGATAACACGCAGTGGCTGCTCTCGAAGCCGCACGAGCGGTGTGATATCGAAGGTTTCGAAGACCGGATACACGGCGACGCGATCGCCGGATCTGAGTCGACAAGCAAAGTCCACAGAGCGGCCGTTGACGAGCAAGAGATCAACCTCTACGTGCGGTACCCCCAACGCTTCGATCGCATCCTTGACGGCAGGAGAGCCATAGAAGGGATAGGCGATAGTCCGCCGCCGGCTCCCAAAAGGGACCAGATCATTTAGCTCTGCATAGAAGCGAAAGTACGCAGTCTTCATTTCTTCGCTCACTTCCACAATCGAAGCTGATTCTACCACAGCGTTGATCAGTGGTTCAATATTCCCAGAACCACAGATAAACACTAACCATGCATCGATACGCACACAGCTAACCACGGATGCACACGGATAACCACGGATGAACTTGAGAAAAGTCCATTCTTGTGAACAAGCATCAATCTGTGTACATCAGTGTTAATCAGTGGTTCAAGGTCTTTGTGAAGCCGCCGATTAATTCGAAAGCGTCGCCTGGTTCGGAGCGGGTCTCCCGCAACAGCACTCTCTTATGGTGCTTGCTAGGTGATAGCTGTCTGCCTTGTCGTTGTTAATGCAGGAACGGACGGTTGAACAGAAACCGAACGCTCGTTATACTTTTCTTGCCATGACAAGACACGGACAATTAGAAGATAGGATCACCAAAGCGGCCGAGAAGCTCTTTGCACAAGAGGGGTTCGCCGCAACAGGGATGCGGGCGATCGCTAGGGTCGCCAGGGTCTCGATCGGAGCGATCTATCACCACTTCAAGAACAAGGAAGAGATCCTGGAATCGATCGTCCGAGAGGAGATCAGGCGCCGTCAGCGGGCCTTGGATGTGCTTCGTGCACAAGGGTTGTCTTTACAGAAACAGATCCAGGAGATTATAGCGCTGCATTTTGACCTCCTCTGCGAAAATAGCGATGTTGCACGGCTTTTCTTCCGCGAACGCTTTGACCCAAGTCCTGTTTCAAAACGAAGGGTCCAGGACCTTTACAGTGACGTGGCAGAATATATTGCTGGAATCATCCGAGAGGGGCTCGCCAAAGGAGAGATTCGATCGTGCCAACCACTGTTAACGGCTTACACGATCTTGGGGATGGTAGAGGCGGTGAGCCTGCGGGCGTTGGGAGAGGATGAAACGGCAGGCCTATTCATGAAGGAAGGGCCCGAGGAACTGGCCAGATCCATTTGGCTCTGGTTGCACCTCGGACAGGAAGAAAGGAAAGCGGATGCGTAACGTTGTCTTGACAGTAGGGTTGATACAGTAGGATTGATAATGTTGTTGGCCGTCTCAAGTGTGGCTGCTGAACCAGCAACGTGCTGAATTGGTTCCTCTCCAGGAGATAGAGAGGCATATTGAACGGGGGTTGAACCTTAAAGAGGGTCAGTTACTTGCAGGGCAAAAAGTGGTAACATTGTCGAGACGCAAGAGAATAAGAGAACAAAGGAGGCAAATGATGCTTGATCTGGCGAAAAGGGTTATTCTAACTGGTGTTGGGCTTGGTTTAGTCGCCAAGGATAAGATCGATGAAGTCGTAGAGAGAATTTGCGAGGAGAATGAACTTACCGAAGAGGAGAGTAGAAAGCTAGCAAAAGAGCTGCTGGATGAGTCTGAAGAGGCGCGCCAGAGGCTAACCGATCTGGTTAAGAAGACGACAAACGACATCTGTGCGGGCCTAGATCTTCCCTCACGCCAAGAATACAGTAAACTGGAGAAGCGTGTAAGAACGCTGGAGAAATCGGTACAAAAGGCAAGTAACGACGTTTCATAATGAGTAGGCTGTGGATACCTAGGCACACGTAACGCCATATAGTCGGGTTAGTCAAGATCTCTTGCGTACCATTGGAG
The DNA here is from genome assembly GCA_030603215.1 of Candidatus Bipolaricaulota bacterium. GTDB lineage: Bacteria > Bipolaricaulota > Bipolaricaulia > UBA7950 > UBA9294 > JAUVYF01. The sequence goes on along the minus strand of JAUVYF010000033.1, from coordinate 9,228 downwards.
CATGAGTTGTCTGATCTCACCGCTGCAATCAGTCTGGATAAGTGTGCTCCATTCAATTTGGGGTAAAGCGGAAGGTGGCATCGCATGCAGAAACGCGCAACAATAGTTACTAACAAAGGAGGTGCTGCACATGATGGATTTACTGAAAAGAGGTATTCTGACAGGGATTGGGATCGCTTCCTTGACGAAGGACAAGATCGAGGAGTTGGCCGAGAAGATCATTGAGGAGAGCAAGCTCTCCGAGGAAGAGGGGAGGAAGCTGGTCGAGAATTTGTTGAAACAGTCTAAGGAGGCGAGGAAGAATCTCGAAGAAGAGGTGAAAAAGACGGTGGCGGATGCCCTGAAAAAGCTTAATATCCCTTCCCGGGAGGATCTTGAGAACCTAAATACCCGGATCGAGAAGCTAGAAAACCAGATGGAGACTAAGGAATAGGGCTCAGCAGCATTTACCTCATGAGGGCGCGGCGAGTTCCTGCAATTGCAAATCTGGGGGATGGGCGATCGCTCATCCCTCCTTTGCTTCCGTGGCTGGTATGATCGTAAAATGGATCAATCATGGCACATAGGATAGGCTCTTTGAGCCGTAGGTATCGTCATATCAACCGCTATCGAGAGATCATTCGGGTGCTGGTAAAACACGGTTTTGGCGATCTTATTACACGCACTAACCTCGAACGGTACATCGACCGTGGTAGGAAGCTTCTCCCCGGGCGGGGTGATGCAAAGATCGCCTCCCTTTCTCGCTGGGAACGGATCAGGATGGTACTGGAGGAGCTCGGTCCAACATTCATCAAGTTTGGCCAGATCATGAGCAACAGGCCGGATCTTGTACCGCAGGAACTGATCGCCGAGCTGGCGAAGCTCCAAAGCGATGTCCCCTCCTTTTCTGAGGAGGAGGCGCGGAATCTCATCGAAGAGGAACTCGGCAGACCCGTCTCTGAGATCTTCGCGGAGTATTCCCGCACCCCTATCGCTTCAGCTTCGATAGCGCAGGTTCACAAAGCCTTCTTGCCGAACGGGGAAAAGGTGGCCATCAAGGTACAACGCCCGGGGATCGAGCAGATCATCAAGACCGACCTGGAGATCATGTTCGATCTGGCCACGCTGATGGAGAAACATATACAGGAGGTGGATATCCTGCACCCGGTCTCCATTGTGGAGGAGTTCGAACGTTCGATCAAGAGGGAGATCGACTTTACCATTGAGGCGGCTGCAATCGAACGTTTCGACAGAAACTTTCAAAATGAAAGTACCATCTACGTGCCGAAGGTGTATCGCGATTACAGTACGAACAAGGTCTTGACGATGGAGTTCATCGATGGCGTAAAAGCCTCCAGCACGGAGGCGCTTATCAACGCGGGACTCGATCCGAAGCTCCTCGCAAGCCGCGGGGCGGACCTCGTTCTCAAACAGGTCTTCGAACACGGCTTCTTTCACGCCGACCCCCATCCCGGGAACATGATCGCTCTACCGGGGAATGTCGTCTGCTTCCTCGACTTCGGGATGATAGGTGGAATCTCACCTGGGCACCGAGAAGCCCTAAGCAACATCCTTGTGGGGATCGTCAACCAGGACGCGGCAGGGATCACCAAAACGGTCCTTAAACTTGCGCGGAACCAGTATATCGATGACGTTGAGAGGCTGGAGTACGAGATATGCGAATTACTGGAGCAGTACTCCTACCAATCGCTCAAGAGCGTGAACATGGGAGTGATGCTAAACCAGATGGTGAGCCTGGTCGTCAAGCACCGGTTGAAGATTCCTCCTAATTTCTACTTACTCGCCAAGGCACTCATCACGATCGAAGGGGTCGGTAGAATATTGGACCCGGACCTCGATATGGTGACGCACACTGAGCCATTTGCGAAGAAGCTCCTGAAGGAGCGGTTGAACCCACTCAAGCTGACGAAGGACTTCTACCTGTCGGTGATCGATCTCAGTGTCCTGCTGCGCGACCTTCCTGCGGAGGCGCGAGAGATCCTGGCCCAGATGAAGGAAGGGAGAACAAGGATCGAGTTCGAACACAAGGGGCTCGACCCGATGCTCAAGACGCACGAGCAGATAAGTAATCGTATTTCTTTTGCCATTGTACTCTCAGCGCTCATCGTTGGCTCGGCGCTCATCGTACAAGCTGATATTCCCCCCAAGATTTACGGGATACCGATAATTGGAGTACTAGGCTTCCTAGCTGCCGGAGTAATGGGATTCTGGCTCCTCATCTCGATACTACGCCACGGAAGGATGTAGAGTTTAACGATAGTAGGAGGAAGAAACCATGGGGACGGAGAGCCAGCTTGCCATCAATCCGAAGCAAGAAGCGGAGAGGATCTTTTCATTCATCGCTCGTGCGTTAGGAAAGCTTGAAAAAAAAGGAGTGGTGATCGGGCTCTCCGGAGGAGTAGATTCGGCGGTGGTGGCCCATCTTGGTGTGCGTACCCTCACTTCAAGCAAGGTCCATGGCCTCATTCTCCCTGAACGAGACTCCGATCCAAGATCGATGGGAGACGCGCGCAGACTGGCGCAGGCCCTCGGGATCAAAGCAGAGGAGATCAATCTTACCACGATCCTCTCTGCCCTTGATGTGTACCGCCCGATTCCCCGTATTTTTGCACGCTCGTGGCTGGCTCGAGCGCTCTACAAGCGCTTCAAGGAAAAGAAAGGGGTCTCCTACCTCATTCATTCCCTGGGACCGCCGGCGGAGCGGCCGGAGTTTTCCTTTGCGCGTTTCGCCCTTCCCAAGCTGCGGATGCGCATGATCATGCTCTATCAACGTGCTAGTCAACTGAACTACGCGGTAATTGGCACCACCAACCGCACCGAATGGGAGGTGGGCCATTACGACCGCTACGGCGACGGGGCATGCGATATCGACCCGATCGTCCACCTGTACAAGACCCAGGTGAGGGCCTTGGCCCGCTACTTGGGCGTCCCCCAAGAGATCATTGACAAACCCCCTTCCCCCGATCTCATCCCAGGGATCACCGATGAGATTGCCCTGGGGATCTCTTATGCAAGACTTGATCGGATACTCGTCCTTCTCGCACAAGGAAGGTCCACAAAAGAGGTAGAAGGGACCTTGGGGGTGCCCCCTGAAGCGGTGGCGGAGGTGCGTCAGGCGATGAACCACATGCGTGCAGTACGGAGGCTTCCCCTTTCGTTGCTTGACAAGCAGACCTGATTTATCTTATAATTGGCAAAACGAACGTTCGTTCTATAACTAACGGGCATTATTGAAACGGAGGAGAGAAAGATGACAAAGCTGGTTCCTGCTTGGGTATCTACAAAGACTGAGGGCGCTGCGCTCGGGCTCATGCGAAGCAACGTGATCCGCGGTAGTGCTATTCGTTTGGCAGATCGGGCGCTCTGGGAGTTTCTGAAACGCACAAATAACCCTCCGGGGATGAAACGGGATGAATGGCTGACCCTACGAGGACTGCTGTATTCCTTCGATCGATCATTGAGAAAAGGACTCATCTCTGAGCGGGCCGCTCGGCATGTCATCGAGTTCGCCCATAGACGTATACTAGCAAAGAACCCCAATGGGAAGGCATTCAAGGAGAGGTATGGGGACTCTCCCCCTGGCTTTCTCGTTATCAGCCCTTCACGAACCTGCAACTTGCACTGCAAGGGATGCTACGACGGCACGGAAGAGGCTCCAAGTATCCTCCCTTTCTCTACGTTCGACCGCATCTTGAACGAGGCATCAGATCTATGGGGTATGTCTTTCGTGGTCATCTCCGGAGGGGAGCCGTTCATGTATAAGAGCGAGGGCAAGGACCTCCTGGATATGGTGGAAGCACACCCCGAGATGTACTTCCTCGTATACGCCAACGGTACGCTGATCGACAGGGAGACCGCAGAGCGAATGGGAGAACTGGGGAACATCACTCCGGCGATTTCAGTCGAAGGAAAGGTCAAAACCACAGAGGAACGCCGTGGTGAAGGGGTTTTTGGCAAGGTGATGAATGCCTTCGAGAACCTTCGCGTTGCGGGTGTACCGTTCGGTCTCTCCATGACCGCTACCCGCTACAACTGTGATGAGCTCCTCTCAGACGATGTGCTCGATTTCTACTTTGATGAGCAAGGAGCCACGTACGGCTGGATCTTCCAGTACATGCCGATCGGAACGAACTACGACTTGTCCCTCATGGTGACGCCGCAGCAACGCCTTGGCCTCCAACGGAGGATATGGCAAGTGATCTCGGAGCGGAAGGTTTTCCTTATGGATTTCTGGAATTCAGGTACAGCCACTCATGGATGCCTCGCTGCTGGCAGAAAAGCTGGATACTTTTACATCACCTGGAACGGGGATGTCACGCCGTGCGTCTTTGTCCCCTATGCGGGGGCGAACATCCACGAGATCTACAAGAATGGTGGGACCATCATGGACTTGATGGAGGTCGACTTCTTCAAGGGAATCCGCAACTGGCAGCATAACTATGGGTACAAGACAGAACCGGCACAGACGAAGAACCTGATCATGCCTTGTGTGCATCGCGATCACATCGACGTTCTCTTTCCGTTGATCAAGGAGTATGAAGGGAAGCCGATCAATCAGGAGGCCGCGCAAGCGCTGACTGATCCCGAATACTACCAGGGACTACATAGCTACGATGAGGCCTGCGCGGAAGTGCTGGACCCGGTATGGCAAGAGGAGTACGTCAATGGAGCGCTGAAACGAGAGACACCATCAAGGCTTCAGCTTGGGAACCAAAGCCGATCGGGTGATGCGGGGGCAAATGAGTCCTAGAGGCAAGGTGATCCATGACCCCAAGGAGGGATCGAGAGATCTACCCCATAGGAGGACTGAGATCTCAGTGGTGATTCCGGCACTCGATGAGGAAGAGGAAATTGGGGAATGCTTGGAGAGTTTGCGGCAGCAGTCATTCCCCTATTTTGAGCTGATTGTGGTCGACAATGGGTCGAAGGACGCGACCGCCTCCATCGCTCGGACGTACGGGGCACACGTGATCGAGGAGAGGGAACGCGGGATTGCCCGGGCTCGCCAAACTGGCTTTGAAGCAGCACACGGGAAGATCATTGCCTCTACCGATGCGGACACAATTGTTCCAACAGATTGGGTAGCCCGGATCTACCATGCGTTTGTGAACAATGCGAGTCTGTGCGGGGTGTTCGGGCCATTTCATCTCAAGCGTGGGTCTTCCCCTGACTCGCGTATCAATAGTCTCATTCCCTATCTTGAACGCATCTCCACCCTCTACCAGCAGACAACAAGCACTATCAACCTTCCCCACTTTTGGGGGTTCAACTTTGCGGTACAACGGGAAGCGTTCGTACGCGTAGGTGGTTTTCGCTCTACAAAGGATGCACACTACTACCGGCGTTCGGAGGATATTCAGTTGGGGTTGAAGCTCTATCGGGGCGGAAAGGTCCGCTTTCTGGAGGACCTGACCGTGTGTACCTCTGCGCGGAAGCTCAATAAGGACCTGTGGAGGATTCCGATCTCCAACGTACCGGACTACTTCTCCTTCTTTGTCCGGAATGGTGAAGCATAACAGATGGGCCCCTCATTAACTCAGACGAAGCGTTGCGCAGGGATGATCTGGGAAAGGGTGTGTACCTGGGGAGACCTCAGTGGCGTTCAAACGCGGAGGATCCTGGGGAAAAAGCGAAGGGTCTTCCTCATTTCTGCCCTTTTTGGGCTCGCCTTGTTGATCGCCATGGTGTGGATCGCACGACCGATGGCCGTACTTGCCCGCATCAGCACGCTCGGAGCAGGAGGAATCCTCACCTTCCTCCTTACTATCCTCCTTGGATTCTCCTTCGGAGTCGAGGGATGGAGGAAGCTCCTTCGCTCTTATGGAGTGGAGTACTCCTTTTGGCGGACCTTCCGCGTAATGGCTGGAGCGTACGCTGTGACCTACCTCACACCGTCCTTTCACCTTGGCGGTGAGCCGGTGCGGGTGTTCTCCGCCTCCGACGGGCTTACGCGACGCAGTCACGAGGTTATCGCCACGATCCTTATCGAGAGGCTTCTCTGCTTGATCATCATCGCGACCCTGCTCCTCGCGGGAGGGATCATCGGATTAAAAGCGAGCGCGATTCCCGCGGCTGTCCAACAGGGGATCATCGCCGTTGGTGCGGTGGCCCTGGTTGGGGCCGGGATCCTGGTGGTGGGGATCGTCCGTCAAGCAACGTGGGCGTCGCGTTCTGTTGCGTTTATACTGCAGCATCTTCCCCACTGGGGATGGACGCAATCTGTGGAGGAGGGCCTGAACCGGGTAGAAGGGGAGGTCAACGAGGCCCTATCGAGTCACCGCCGGGCGAGCGTGAAGGCCGCTGGGCTTCTCACCCTGTCTGTTGGGATGAACGTGGTTGCCCCGTTTGTCTTCCTTGCTTTCACCTATGGAAGGCTCCTCTCTATCGGGGAACTCCTCCTCTTCTTCGCCTTGAGCACGGTCTTCTCCCTCTTCTCTTGGTTGACCCCAGGAGGGATCGGAATCATGGAAGGGGCCTACGCCGCCGTCTTCGGCATCATGGGATTGCCAATCGATGGGGCCATTGCCTTTTCCCTCTTACAAAAGCTATCATCGTTGTGCATTGTCGGTGTCGGAATTATCTATCTCAGCCATCGTGGCGTTGACTTGGTCGCAAAGAGAAATCGTAAGGAGGGACCAGATGAGCCGAGTACCGAGCGAGCTTGATGACTTGAAAATCGGGTTGGCCCTCGCCTCGGGTGGGGCACGCGGCTCGGCGCATACTGGTGTGCTGAAGGTTCTCGAAGCAGAAGGGATTCCCATCTCTGCTGTCACGGGCTCGAGCATTGGGGCGATGGTTGGTGGTGTCTATGCAGCGGGGGTTCTAATTGAGCGAATCGAACAGGAGTGGCTGAACACAACCCTTCCGAAGGTGGTGCGAAGCTTCCTCCCTACGTTTCCCCGCGCAGGACTGAGTTCCGGAGGAGAATTGCTCAAGTATCTACACCAATTGCTCGGCGATGTACAGATCGAGGAGCTTCAAGTTCCATTTGCAGCAGTGGGATGTGACATCGATACAGGTGAAGCTGTGATTCTCGATCATGGATCACTTGTCGACGCTATTCGCGCTTCCGTCTCGATCCCAGGCATATTCCATCCCGTGCGCTGGGAAGGACATCTGTTGGTCGACGGGGGATTGGTAGAACCGTTGCCAGTACGACTGTGCCGGGACTTTGACGTAGACATTGTCATTGGGGTTGATATCGTTCCCGCTCCCTATCCCACTACAGCCAATCGACGTAGCCTGTGGGATCGTTTGGGGCAAGGGCTCAAAGAAAGCGCGACAAATCAAACATGGATTCCCGGCAGTCTGACTGAACTGCTTGATGATGTATTCCGAGAGCAGACGGGAGAAGAGAGGCCCCTGCCTGGGGTGTACAACGTGATTAACCAAGCGGTAGCCATCTTCCAGCAGGAGATCCTGCGTCTCAAGCTGACCCTGTGGCCGGCCGATTTGATCATCCATCCCAATCTTCCTCGTGGACTGAACTACATGCGGGCAGCAGAAGGGATCCGTGCAGGAGAAGAGGCGATGGAAGAATCTCTCCCGAAGCTGCGCGCCCTCCTTATCGAGAGAAGAGAAGCACTCTCGCAAGATGGCGACAGCAGGAGAGCCATAGAAGTGATACGCGATCGTCCACTTGAGTAGTTGATTGGTCGAATGGTGGAGTAAGGAATCGCGAGCCGATTGCTGATCGCTGTTTGCTGATAACCGACAACTTTCTTTCCCGACAACTAATACCTAATACCTGTATTAATCTGTGTTAATCAGTGGCTTAGAAGAAAAAGGGGACAGGCTACTTTTTGAGTAGGCTATTCTCCAAAGAAAAAGTAGCCTGTCCCCTTTTTATGGTTCCGAATCTGCAGTTGAGTATACTGTAAGTCAAGCCAAATCAGTTTAGACACTTAAGGATAGTTTGCATGACAGTTATTAAGAAACGCCCATGTATTCATGTGATATCTGAGACAGCATTTGGTATTCAGGGTCAGGGAGTGCACACCGCTTTCGTGGATTGCGTAGAGCTCTTGAAACGCCACAGCGATGTTGAAGTTGTTGTCAATGGCGAAGGTTGGGGAGACCTCATGCATGCACACAGTTACGGCCCTTATTATTTTTGGAAGGGCCGCCACTACCGGGGCCGGCGCGTGTTTACCGCGCATATAATTCCAGATTCGATAAAAGGTTCGCTTCCGATGGGATCGCTTCTTATGCCGTTTGCACGCTGGTATTTGCGCCACGTCTATTCATATGCCGATGTCTGTATTGCTATCTCCCCGACAGTGGAGAGAGCGATTCGAGACCTTAATGCCAAGACCCGTATTGTTCAGATTTATAACCCTATTCATGTAGAGAAGTTTGCGCCCTCGCAAGAGCTACGTGCGGTGGGGCGCGAAAGACTTGGGATACCGGAGGGTGCTTTCGTGGTTTTAGGGGTGGGGCAACTCGAGGGGCGAAAAGGGGTCGAAGACTTTCTCGATGTTGCTCAGGCCTGTCCAGATCTATTCTTCCTGTGGGCCGGGGGGCGTCCTTTTGGTGTGTTGACCGAGGGGATTCGCAGGCTCAACGTGCGGATCCGTGCAGCGGGAGAACACGTCACCTTTCCTGGAGTATTCGAGTTAGACGATATGCCGACTATCTACAACGCAGCCGACCTTTTACTCTTTCCAAGCTACCAAGAGACCTTTGGTCTGGTCCCACTGGAAGCCGCGGCTTCAGGGTTGCCGGTCATCTACCGAGACATTCCCGAATATCTCGACCTATACGAACATCCGTATCTCAAAGCAAGAAATACGGATGAGTTCATTGCTCTGACTAAACGGATGGCTACGGATCCCGCCTTTCTTGACAAAGGACGGTCGATGTCAAGAAACCTGTTAACCCAGTTCGACAATGAACGAATTCGAAAACAGCTCCTAGCGCTCTATAAGGAAATAATGGAGAGCCAAGTAAGAGGATAACTTATAGATGAGCCCTCAGGGGCAGGCAAGCTAAATAGGCTCTCATGTAGCAATCCTTAGAGGGGTCTACCCATACTATGAGCGCCAGGTAGTAATCTGAAGAGCTCTACTGAGTCTCATGCGGCAAGATTGGCAATTAGACCAGTAGGTAGTAGCTTAGTCATGAGTAGGGAAGGTATCTTGACTGTCACAGAAGAGAGACCGCGTCGAAAACGCGACCGATCTTCTGGCTCCCCGTAGTGGACAACTTTCGAACTATTGAGTGGCCAAA
>JAUVYF010000013.1 GCA_030603215.1 Candidatus Bipolaricaulota bacterium | reverse complement strand
CGGATCAAGTCCGGCATGACGGCATGCGTCGTCATTCCGGCGGACGCTGGATTGGAGTCCACGGCTGGGCCCGGAATCCAGCGCAATAGTGGCTCTACGTTACACATCACGCATTACAGCTATCAGCTCGCCCGTTCGTTTCACTCACTCAAGCCGCAGAGATCGCAGAGGAAGACAAGAATAAGGTTAAAAGCAAAGGCAACTTACTGCCAAAACTTAAGTCATTTTACCGCAGAGGACGCAGAGGAAACCGGAAAAGAAAGTTATCAGTTATCAGCTTTCAGACCGTTGGTAGTTAAAGACAACTACACAAGCAGAACCCTGTTCCTGGTTTCCTTAACGTTCTTTACGGCTTTGCGAGAGGCTAAGCTGGTGAGTCTTTCTCTGGGTTACCTTGCCTCAACCGCGAGGAGCTACGAGGATGTTCCATAGCTGGGTATCCTGATAGTGTAAAGCCAGCAATAGACTACTACTGCTTGAAATGTGACTGTCTGTAGCTATAGACTATGGGCTCAGATAAATAAGGGTTGGGTAGAGTCATAGTATGTGGACATTGCTTGCAGGCGGAGTTATGGGTTGGGGGCTGGGCACAAACGATGCGGCCAATTTGTTTGGTCCAGCGGTTGAAAGCAGGGCGCTAAGATTCTGGACAGCAGCAGGCCTGGCTTCGTTTTTTGTCATCCTTGGTGCCATCTTTAGCGGCACCCGCGGCTTTGACACTTATGGAGCAATCAGTACACAAACCTTGATGTCGAGTTTCATCATTATGCTTGCTGCCGGGGGCACAGTTGTCGTGATGACTCTCCTGGGACTTCCAATCTCATGCACACAGGCAACAGTAGGAGCTATCATTGGGGGAAGCCTGCTTAGAGAAGGGGTTGATTTTCAGCCACTCATTAAGATATTTATCTCATGGATTCTTACTCCGGTTGGAGGTCTAATCGCCGCCTATATTCCTTACAAACTTGCCTCTCTCTATCCAGCAACTGCGCTTGGCCGCTTTTCTACACATGATCGCTTGATTCGTTGGGGGCTTGCACTTGCCACTTGTTACGGCGCGTATTCTCTTGGGGCAAACAATATAGCTAATGTAACGGGTGTTTACGTGACTGCTGGCGTTACTACAAAGTTTACCGCTGCGCTGATTGGATCTATGGCAATTGCAGTAGGGATTCTTACATTTAGCAGGAACGTGATGCACACTGTGGGAAGCCGTATCGTCCCGCTGGACCCATTTGCTTCGCTAGTTGTAGTCTTGGCACAGGCAATTACTCTAAATGTGTATGCCATGATAGGGGTTCCTGTTTCTGCTTCCCAGGCTGTAGTAGGCGCGGTGGTGGGCATCGGTCTTGTGAAAGGAACGCGGACAATCAATGCCCGTGTTCTTGTGCGGGTTTTGTTCGGATGGCTTGGCACCCCGGCAATTGCCTGTGCCCTCTGTGTTGTGCTCGGGTTGCTCGTAGCAGCTATTGCGAAATGAACAGGACCGGGAGGAGCCCGGCCCGGATCATTTCAAGCTGGTGTTGTTCTCTTGTGTTATTTCTCAAGCGCCGCGTGCGCTGCCGCAAGGCGAGCAATCGGAACGCGGTAAGGACTACAGCTTACGTAATCCAGTCCAATCCTGTGGCAAAACTTAATGGAAGACGGTTCTCCTCCGTGCTCTCCACATATTCCAAGCTCGATATCAGGACGTGTCTTTCTGCCGAGCTTACATGCCATTTCTACCAACTTTCCCACTCCACTCTGGTCGAGGACTTGGAACGGATCGTGCGCGTAGATCCCCTTTGCAACGTAGTCCTTCAAGAAACTGCCGGCATCGTCGCGAGAGAATCCACATCCCATCTGAGTGAGATCATTTGTGCCAAAGCTGAAGAACTCCGCTTCCTGCGCGATTTCGTCAGCGGTGATCGCCGCTCGTGGAACCTCAATCATTGTTCCAATCATGTAGGGGATGTCTTTCTTAGTTAATCCTCTTTCAGCCAACACATCCGTTGCAATGTGTTCGATTAGCTCACGTTGTAGGATGAGCTCTTTTACGCTTCCAACGAGTGGTACCATGATCTCAGGAAGGACAGCAACGCCTTCCGCGTGAACATTGCACGCTGCCTCCATAATTGCTCGTACCTGCATCTCTGAGATTTCAGGATAAGTGATCCCGAGCCGGCAACCGCGATGGCCGAGCATCGGATTGAATTCATGGAGGGCATCGACTTTTTCCCGTACTTGTTCGACCGATACTCCTATCACACGCGCAACCTCGCGCTGCCCTTCCTCGTCGTGAGGGAGAAACTCGTGTAACGGAGGGTCGAGGAAACGGATTGTCACGGGGCGTTCTTGCATTACGCGGAACAGTCCCTCAAAGTCACTTCTCTGCATCGGGAGAAGTTTGCTTAGCGCTTCTCTGCGGCCGGTTTCATCATCGGCAAGGATCATTTCTCGTACGGCGACGATTCTTGCTTCTTCAAAGAACATGTGCTCTGTGCGACAGAGGCCGATTCCCTCTGCTCCAAACTTGACCGCTATCGCGGCATCCTGTGGAGTATCAGCATTGGCACGCACACCCAAGTGGCGGACCTCATCAGCCCATGAAAGGAGAGTCTCGAAGTCCCCAGATACCTCCGGCGTAATTGTTGGAATCTCTCCAAGGTAGACAGCTCCAGTTGACCCATTCAAACTGATCGGAACTCCTGTGTTTATAGTATGTCCGCCGACAGAGATGGTCGCCGCGTTGTAGTCAATTGCTATCTCACCAGCGCCAGCAACACAACACTTGCCCATTCCACGTGCCACTACCGCTGCATGGCTAGTCATACCTCCGCGGGCGGTGAGGATCCCTTCAGCTACATGCATTCCACTGATATCTTCCGGTGATGTTTCAACTCGCACGAGAATAACTTTCTCCCCTTGTTGTACGGCTTTTTCCGCTTCTTCTGCGGAAAGAACAACCGCTCCAGTTGCCGCGCCAGGGCTTGCGGGAAGGCCTTTGGTTAGTTGTGTGGCTTTCTGTTCCTCTTGTGGATCAAAAGTAGGGTGAAGGAGTTGGTCGATATGCTTGGGGGTGACTCTAAGGAGCGCCTCCTCTTTGCCTATCATTCCGTCACGCGCCATCTCTACTGCCATACGGACGGCAGCAGCAGCAGTTCGCTTTCCGGCGCGGGTCTGCAGTATATACAAGTTACCGTCCTGAATAGTGAACTCAACATCCTGCATGTCGTGATAGTGATCTTCCAGTTTCTCGCGAATATCTGTGAGTTCGCTGTATGCCTCAGGGAAAATGTTTCTTAGAGTCTCTATTGGTTGAGGGGTACGAATTCCGGCGACAACGTCTTCTCCTTGAGCGTTCAGTAGGTATTCACCGTAGAATATGTTTTCCCCGGTTGCCGGATTACGCGTAAATGCTACGCCGGTTCCACATCCTTCTCCCATGTTTCCAAACACCATCGCTTGCACGTTTACAGCGGTTCCGATCAGTCCATGGATCTCGTTGATCTCTCGATACTTGATTGCACGAGGATTGTTCCATGATTTGAACACCGCAGTGATTGCTCCCCATAATTGTTTGATTGGATCTTGAGGGAACTCTACCCGGAGCTGTTCCTTAATCGCGGCCTTGAAGAGTGCGACAAGCTCTTTTAGGTCAGATACATCGAGCTCGGTGTCAAGCTTGACGCCTTTCCTTGCCTTCAGCGTGCCAAGGAGTTTCTCGAATGGGTCAATATCTGTTTCACTCTGTGGTCTTAAACCTAATACCACATCTCCATACATCTGCACAAGCCGACGGTAGGAATCGTATGCGAATCTCTCGTTTCCGGCATTGGCGATGAGCCCTTTCGCTGTCTCATCAGTTAAGCCAAGGTTAAGAACAGTATCCATCATCCCAGGCATGGAAACCGCGGCTCCGGAGCGAACCGACACAAGTAAAGGATTGGACGGATCCCCAAACCTTTTTCCAGTTGCCTTCTCAAGCTTACACAGGTTCTCCTTAAGCTCCTTGCCCAGGCTATCGGGATAGGAGCCATCATGCTCATCGTAATAACGACAGACTTCGGTAGATAGAGTGAAGCCCGGCGGGACAGGGATCCCCAGTCCTGCCATTTCGGCAAGGTTCGCGCCCTTACCCCCGAGAAGTTCCTTCATCGAGGAATTCCCTTCGCTCTCTCCTTTGCCGAAAAAAAAGATGTGTTTCATTGAGCTGTACCTCCATAAGTTTGTCAATTGTCTAATAATCCATGAAGCGCACCCTTGCTGTTACCGGAATACGCGAAAACTGCATGAAAAACTAACGCATGTTGTCGTTTAGTGTTTCACTTGAATAGGTCATCAACTCCTTCACGGCCTGTAACGCAACGCTGTCGGGGTCGGGTTGTTTACGCGGAGAAGAGAGCATCCACGAATTGATCGGCTACAAACTCGTGTAAATCATCCTTACTTTCCCCCACTCCAATGTACATAATTGGAATAGCCAGCTGTTTCTGGATAGTGAGTATTGCTCCTCCTTTGGATGTTCCATCTAGTTTTGTGAGAACTACTCCGGTAAGGTCAATTGCTATGTGGAAAGAAGCGGCTTGGCAGATTCCATTTTGACCGGTAGTAGCATCGAGAATTAGAAGTCGTTCATCGGGCTTGCGGCCAAGCCTTTTCACGATGGTTCGATTGATCTTTTGCAGCTCTTCCATCAGGTTGTGCTTGGTGTGTAGGCGGCCAGCCGTATCGATGAATAACACTCCTCCGCGGCGGCGAGCATGTTCAACTGCGTCGAACACAACGGCTGATGGATCGGCTCCGATACGGTGTCTTATCATGTCTGCATCCACTCGGTCCGCCCAAATATTGAGCTGGTCGATCGCGCCTGCACGGAATGTATCAGCAGCCGCGAACGTGATTGGCATGGCGGGATCATGTTCTCGCAGATGTGCAGCAAGCTTGGCTATTGTGGTCGTTTTTCCTGAGCCGTTTACTCCAGCGACAAGAATCACCGTTGGCTGGGAGTCATTGCGCAATGAAAGTGATCGTTCATGACCAGATAGCCGCTTCTTGATCCCCTCTTTAAGTATGGCAAGCACCTCTTCCCTGTCTATGGGCCCAGTTCTTCTGTAGCTGGAGAGCTCATCGACCAGCTCTGTGGCAACGGGGGCGCTGACGTCAGCGGAGATAAGAATCTCCTCAATCTTTTCTAGTTCCTCATGATCCAGCTTTCCTCTTTGCCCGAGTACCTGAGTAATGGAAGCAGTAAGTTGAGTTCGAGTCCGCTCTAGTCCATTCCTCAACCGATCTGCCCAGGCCATCACATCTCCTCAGGGATGGACAGTCCAAGAAGTTGTAGGCTACGGTGAAGCACAATCTGCACCCCACGCAGGAGAGCTAGGCGGGCAGTGGTTAGACGTTCCTGGTCGCCAAGAACACGGTAGGAATCATAGTAGGCGTGAAAAGCGCGGGCGAGCGTCAATGCGTAGTCTGCGACTAGATGTGGCGAGAACTCGAATGCTGCCTGCTGTAGCATTTCCGGGAATCGGTCTAGCTGCTTGATAAGATCGAGCTCCTCTCTCTTCTCTAGTGGTCTGAGATCTACTTGTGGCGACAAGGCGGGTGAGCCGACCCTGCGGAAGATGGAAGCAATACGCGTATGAGCGTATTGAATGTAGTAAAGCGGATTGTCAAGGGATTGTGTGCGTGCTAGATCGATATCGAATTCTAGATGGCTTGTTGGTTTGCGCGCAACCATGAAGTAGCGGACCACGTTGCGCCCTAGCTCGTCCAACAGATCGTTCAGCAGAATGAACTTTCCGGCACGCGTAGACATCCTGGTGATTTTCTCATGTTCCCTGATACTCACGAATTGATGCACAGCATAATCTAGGAAGTCCTCCGGATAACCAAGTATGCGCATTGCCGCTCGCATGCAAGATTGTTCCACTTGATGATCCGCTCCCTGTACGTTGATCACATGGACAAACCCTCGTCGATGTTTGTTGATATGATAAGCTATATCAACCATGAGATAGGTTGGACGACCATCGCCGCGCACGAGAACAGAATCCTTAACTCCCTGGTTTTCTTCAGTCTTGAGCCAGATTGCGCCCTCACGTTCGTAGACGCCACCGCATGCCTTCAATGCCTCCAGTGCCGCGGTTACTTCTCCGCTGTGATGTAGCGTTTGTTCGCTGAACCAAGAGTCGAATTTCACACCAAGTAGATCGAGGTCATTCTTGATCATTAAGCTGATTCGTGAGATTGCCTCTTGTTTGAATCGATTAGCGGTCTGCTCATCAAAATCTGCAACAGAAGGGCCGGGCTCTTTTGCGAGTTGACGCGCAATGTCGACAATGTATTCTCCCTGGTATCCCTGCTCGGGGATGCTAGTCTTATCTCCGAATTCTTGTCTATAACGTGCCCATAGCGATTGTGCCAACAGGTCAATTTGATGACCTTCATCATTGAAGTAGTATTCACGGGATACCTTATAGCCAAGGGTTGTGTATAGAGAAGCAAGCACGTCGCCCAGAACTGCCTGGCGACCGTGCCCCACTGTAAGCGGGCCAGTAGGATTTGAGCTGACAAACTCAACCTGTACTGGTTTTTCCTGTCCGGTAGTTGAATACCCAAAGCGATCACCCATCTCTAAGATCTCCCGCAGCGCGGAGTGGATTAATGAAGGAGCAAGAAAAACATTGACAAACCCTGGTCCAGCGATTTCTACCTGTGAGTAGAGCTCCGCTGTGATATCTGTACTCAGCGCATTGGCAAATTCTGTTGCCAATTCGTGAGCGGAAAGGGTAGTATTCTTTGCCTCGGCCAGCGCAATGCCTGACGAAAAGTCGCCGAATTCTGGCCGGGAGGATCGTTCTACTTCTACTACCGCAATCCTCTTGTTTATCCTCTCATCATCCTCAAGTTTGTGCCATGCCTTGGCAAATGAGCGCTTAACTAGTGTTTTTAGCATGATATTGTAGTTTAGTGATCTGATTACTTGTCGATGATAAACTGCATCCCTGTTTTATCTCTGCCTGCTATCTCCAGTTCAATAAATCCAGGAATGGCCTTAAGCGGAACGCTGCTAGCTCTTTGTGTTATCAATCGTTTGGCTATAGTAATGGCTTTCACTGATTGATTTACCGCGCATACACCTATTACGTGTATTTCTACGGCCGCATCCTGCTCTAGCGCACCAGCGATTGCGCCAGCCACCGAATTTGGATTTGATTGAGATGCAACCTTCAATAATTCCATTGCTACTACTCCTATTGCGTTTCTCCACGATGTTGTCTGATCTCTTAATGGCAAGTATAGCAGGGACATCTCGCACATTCAAAGGGATTGTCGCAAGTAAGCAAACTATGCTTCTTCGATCTTTACGGAGAATAACTTAGTGTAATTCCTCTATCATTGAGAGGGAATTCACAAAACCACTCAATCTCCTCTGATTAATGCGAGGGGAACGATTGTGCTCTCAGCCATCTTAGTGAATGGATAGTAAAGAGGCAAAGTGAGCGTAATTGGCCCACTTTGCCTTGCTTATAATGGTTAAGTAACTTCGCGTTAGTTGACGCAATAATAGGTTACCGTGGCATCGGCAGGTTCAACATATATCTGGAGCGTACCTCCCGGAACAATGCCTGATCCTTCTTGGAGAGTAATCCCCCAGTACGTTCCTGCCTGTGAAACGCCGTGAATATTCACATCGGCCAGGATATCCTTGAGTTTGAGTACCTCTCCTCCGCCAATAACCATGATGTGATCTAACACGACTGCTTGATCGAACTTAACTGTAACGTAATCCACGATTCGATCGGTCGTGTTGTCAATGAATATTACGCTTGTCCCGCCCGCCTCGTAGACCCGGAGAGGCTCCCCTGAGAAGCCGAACAGGGAAAGGCTCAAAACCAATAAGAATCCACCTAGCCAAACATTCTTCCCGATTTTGCTTAACATGTTTTTCCTTCCTCCTTCTCTTGATTCTTTGGTGCTTCATACTACCTCATACTGCCAAAGTACTGCAAATTGGCGAGAACGAAGCTATCTAACGGTTTCTCCGACCGCTCAATCGGTTGCCTAGTTTCAGGAAGAGAAGGAGCAAAACCGTTCCTCCCAAGATGAGCAAGCGTAACTTGAGTCCTAGTTCGCCGCTAGCTTCAAGAACCGAGACTTCAGAGAAGTACAGCCGTGCAAGGGAGAGTGTCTTGGCAAGTATGAAATGAAAGAGTAGTATTGTTGTTAACTAATAGCCAAGAAGGTTGTAAGATGAAAGTTGGGAAATCGGCAATTGGGGTCGTAGGGGTTCTCATCTTGTTGGCAGCTCTGAGCTTGTCTGGTGTTGCTAGCTGCCTCAGCAATTGTTTTGAAGACTGCTATCAGAACTACATCATTTGCACGATCTTCTTAGGAAGATCTGAATCCTCATGCTTGATGGAATACGATATCTGCATCGCTGACTGCTGTTCGTTATGCGGTGGTGGGGGTCCTTGTCCCAATGCCATGCCTGGCCACGATAGAATCTTGTACTTTTAAGAAATCTGTCTCGGACCTTTGTGACGGCAGCTTGCCATGACGAAGGTCATTTAGCAGGCTGGAGAACCGTCCCGTGAAGTTCCTGTTTAGCGGGGAGAAGGTCTGATCCAGTCTGAAGGAGGTATCAACGATGATTTACAGCAAGGCGAAGCATTTCATAACGGCTTTCAGACCACGGCTAAAGCTGCTGACTGTAATGATTATCACGCTCCTTTGCCTGATCGTTGGACTGGTCGCCCAGGGTGGGGATGACTGGCTGATGCCGGGTCATGATCCGCGGAATTCGTACCAGACCGGGAGAGCAGGATTAATCCGGTCGCAGCCCTCTCTTCTGTGGCGCCTTTCCATACCAGACGTTATTGGGACACTGATCATTGCGGACTTGAACCGGGACGGATTCCCCGAGTGGGGTATCGTCCATAACCAAGGCGTCAATATCTATCAGGGTGAGCAGCTTCTCTACACGCTAGCTCCTCCCGTTTCAGGTGCCCAAATGGCAGATCTTGCGGTCCTGTACGACAAGGATGGAAATAAGAGGATTCTATGTGTCTGGCAGCGCTTGGTTGAAGACGAGAAGTGTGGCTGCTCTTCCGTAGATGCCTATCTTAGTCTGTTCAGCGCCGAAGGAACCCCTCTATGGAACACAAGCCATGCGGGCACAGGGATCGTCTGGACCTTCCTCTATGCGGAGAATCCGCTCATTCTCATCGCCCCTTGGGGGACGGATGAGCTTATTGCGTTGGATATGGACGGGAACATGCGTTGGACTACCTCGCGCGAGAAAGGACTGGTCCAGTTGGCGGTAGGGAACCTCCTCACCGGGCCTGAGTTGGAGATTCTGATCACCAACACGACCGGAGCTCTCCAAATTGTGGGTTCGGAGGGGTCACTGCTCCGGAGTGAGTATGAGCCATTGCGGCCGGTTCTCACTGCCATTGGCAGCCCATTGCCGGATTACCTCATGGAAGGGATTGTGGTCCTTAACCCCTTCGGCCGACTGGCTCCCTCATCAAGGGCAAGAGTGGTTGGCGAAGGAAAAGAGTGGGCTTCCCTCATGCAGGAAGATTTCTCCCCACAGGTGCTGACAGTTGGTGATCTTGACAAAGACGGCGTTGACGAAATCCTCGTTGGAGGAGCGGTCGCTGAACGAGGGCTGATCCTTGCAATCTCGGCTAACGAGGATCGCATTCTCTGGTCCACCTCGCTTGAGGAAGCGATTGTGATGATGGCGTTGGGTGATATTGATTGGGATGGCGGATTAGAGACTATTGCCATCACACGGGAGAGCCTCTACGCCATTGACGCAGATGGGACACTCCTCTGGACGCTCGCTGTTGAAGATGGCCTTCGATCGCTGGCGTTGGGCGATGTAGATGGTGACGGGTTTCTGGACATTCTAGTTGCCTCCGAAGAAGCTGTTTTCCTCTATGGCAAGTGATCTCAACCGACAGTTGGGTGATAGGGGTTCCGGCTAGTTCGTGCCTCTTTCCTACAGCGATCTTTCTCACTGAACGTGCAACTGACCGACGGCGAGAACGAAGCTATCTAACGGTTTCTCCGACCGCTCAATCGGTTGCCTAGTTTCAGGAAGAGAAGGAGCAAAACCATTCCTCCCAAGATGAGCAAGCGTAACTTGAGTCCTAGTTCGCCGCTAGGTTCAAGAACCGAGACTTCAGAGAAGTACAGCCGCGCAAGGGCGAACAGTAGAACTAGTGGGAAAAAGACAACTATGAAAATCAGAGCCCGCTTCCAAGGTCTTGTCTTCATTTGTACACTCCCAGTAGCACAGCAGGGAGAGTAGCCAATGCTGCGAAACAAGCGGTCCAAAACACAAGTACACCGACCAGTGCAACTCCCTCACTAAGATCGATGCGGAAGAGCTTCACCGTGAACAAAGCCAGTACGGTCGACCCAAGGAAGAGAGCGCCCTCGAACCAGAGCGGGGAGGAGACCAGTCTGATGAGGGGGGGATTGATGAAGAGTGGGTTGGCCGGGCTAAACAGGCAAAACAACATGGCAAAGGGAAGAAGAAGGCTCAGAGTGGGGAAAGACCGGAACAGGGAAGGAATGACAAAACGCCTGAGTGCTAGGACGATCCCGAGCACAGCTGCCAGGCTTCCCAAGTTCAGCAGAGGGACCAGCCAAGAGGCCATCACCATCGAAAATACCAACCCGTACAGCAGGCCAGCGACTGCCCCCTTTTCCGGAAGACCAATCCTCTTCCAAAAACTCAGTGGCACCGGGTACACCGTATTTCGATAAAGGAGGGTGTACTCTTGTCCTTCTTCCTGTTCCACCATGATCCAAACGATGTGGAGTTCCCCTCGGGGATCCTCTTGGATCCTCGGGAAGAAATGCGAGCTCCCATCGCAGGGGGAGAGGCAACCGCTTGTGAGTTCTCCTTGAAGGGAAGATAGCCTTCCATACCAGATATCAAAGGATCTAAGTCCTTCTTCCCATACAACGTGGATTTCTTTCCGCGAATCTAGAATAATCCAAGGACTGCCGACATAGTGCGTTCGCTGAATCAGAGGACGAACCTCAACCTGATCTTCACTCAGGCTATACTGGGCCAAGAGAATCTGATTGAAGCGTCCTCCCCACTCCTCCGTCTTCCCGACAAAGGCCAGGTACACCTCACTGCTGGAGGGATCGGCTGTCAGACAGAAGGCACGAGGCTGATTTCCAGCGAGGGTTCCCACCGGATGGTATGGACTAAGCGGAACACCTTCGAGAGAAAACGACTGAAACGCGAGGTGTTCCTCTTCGGGGAGCCGCCCCGAGGAAGTCGAAGCCAGCCAGATCCTATCCTGAACAACAACAAACTGAATTCGCTTGATCCCAATGGTTTGTTCTCCGAGCAGGATCGCTTCCCTCTCTAGTGATCCTTGTCGAAGAACGGCTAAGTAGACGCTGTCGGTCCGTCCAACGCCCTCGACCCAAGCGATCAGCGCTCGGCCGTCCTCAACCACGGTCAATTGTGGCGAGGCGATCCTGGTGGCGGGAGATGAGATAAGAACCGGTGAACTGCATCGTTGCGATTGCAGGTCCCAAACCGAGTGGAAGACGCCGGAGGCGTCGCCTGCTCGATCGATCCATACTAGATGAACCTGTCCCTGGGCGTCGATGGCCCCCTGGAGCTGGCGCGGCGACTCCCAATCACAAGGAATCGTCACAGGCGAGGAAAAGGTCGCGAAATCAGCGCTCGTTTGATGTAGAAGATGCGCCGCTTCACCTTCTCTCTCAGCAACGCGGAGGAGATGGAGTATTCCTTCAGGGCCCATCAGCATCACGGGATCTCTGGACCGAGGCGATACTCCTCCGACCGCGATCATCTTCGACCAGCCAAGGGCCCACTCGTTGCCCATTGCTACCTCTGCCGGGAACAGGAAGAGTAAACAAAGAAGGATGCCTAGCCTGATTCGGAGAGCTCGTCGCGGAGACGCTAGCTCAACGTTGCTTGGCAATCTTTGGATCGAGCGCATCACGGAGACCATCCCCAAGGAAATTAATGCACATCACAGTAAGGAAGATCATGAGACCAGGCCAAAGGGTATAGAAGAAGTTGGAAGCGAGAAAGGGCTTCCCTCCCATAAGAATATTCCCCCAGCTAGGCGTAGGGGGTTGCACTCCAAGACCCAAGTAGCTCAAGCCAGATTCGGCCAGAATTGCTCCTGCCACCTGTAGTGTTGCGCTGACGATGACCGGGGCCATAGTGTTGGGGAGAAGATGACGAAAGATAAGTCGCGATGTCCCAGCGCCGATGGCGCGCGCGGCTATGAAAAACTCTCGTTCCTTTAGCGATAGTACGTTCGCTCGAACGATCCGTGCAATTCCGGTCCAGGAAAGAAGGGCAATGATCACAATGATATTGAAGAAGTTCGGCGTAAGAATGGTGACTATAGTGATGGCCAAGAAGAGGAATGGGAAGCAGATGACGACATCTACGCCCCGCATGAGCAGGTTATCCATCCATCCACCGTAAAATCCGGCAACCGATCCAACAGTTACTCCAATTGTCACGCTAATTGCTGCAGCTACAAGGCCAATTGTAAGAGAGATCCTTGAGCCCATCAGGACGCGACTGAATAGATCTCTTCCCAAGTGATCGGTTCCAAACAGATGGCTGGTGTTTGGGTGTTCATTACGTTCGCCGACGTATGGCCTCTTATAATCATAACCCACAGTGTTGACAATGAGAGGGGCAAATAGCATTGAGAGGTACAATAATGTCAGCACTCCGAGAGCGACCATGGCCATTCGATTCTTGCGAAGCTGTCGCCAAAAGATGTCGAAGTATCCTTGAGACCGGTATTGTACGGCTTTGGTGAATGTTCTCTCTTCTTGAATCATTGCTATCTCCTGCCTCTAAGTGTATCGGATCCGGGGGTCGAGGAAACCGTAGGCAAGATCGGCTATGAAGTTTCCTAACAGCGTGAGGACAGCTGAAAGTGTAAGGATCGCCATCACCACCGGGTAATCTCGTGCTGTTACACCTCGCCAGAAGAAGTACCCCATTCCTGGCCAGGAGAAGATCTGTTCCGTGATCAGTGCCCCTCCCAGGAGAACGGGAAGCTGAAGACCAAATAGGGTCACAATGGGGATTAAGGAGTTTTTCATCATGTGCTTTGAGATAACCCAGTATTCGCGAAGACCCTTTGAGCGGGCGGTCTTGATATACTCCTCGTTCTTCACCTCAAGCACTTGAGCTCGCATGTAGCGAGTAATGCCGGCCATATAGGCTGTTCCTAGGACGATAACTGGCATAATCAGGTGCCTAATCCGGTCTATGAGGTCTCCCCCGCCAATCAGTTCCTTCATCCCGAAGGAAGGAAGCCACCCAAGCGTGACCGCGAAGAGGGACAGCAATAGCAACCCCAACCAGAAGTTGGGCATTGAAATCCCAACAAAGGCGAGCGCCGTTACCGTATGGTCAAGGGGAGAGTATTGCTTGATGGCGCTTAACGTTCCGATTGGAATGGCGATAAGATAGGCAGATAGAAGAGCAAGCGACATGAGAAGGATAGTTGGCGCAATCCGAACTTTAAGGAGCTCCCAGACCGGTCGTCCGTAATTGAACGAGATCCCCATGTCACCGGTGAAGAAATGGCTAACCCAGTATGCATATTGGATGTGAATGGGTTGATTTAGCCCCATGCGCTCACGAACTTCCGCATAGTCTCTTGGGTCGAGTGTCGGATCAAGGTAGATATCCAAGGGATCACCAGGGGCAGCGTGAATCAAAGTGAAAACGATAATGGTGATCACAAAGAGAGTCGGAATCAATACCAAGCTTCTCCGTATGACGTAAGATAACACCGCCTTTCCTCCTTAACATAGCGCTTGGCCAAGAACGGTTCGTCCGCTCTTCTCTGAAGCAAGAAATCAGGATGGGAAAACTCAAATGGTTCTCCCATCCTGCAACTCTAAACCGATTTATTCTTACGCCTCAATCTCCCATTGCCAGAGATTGATCCACCAGCCCTGCGGATGGCAGGGAAAGAAGCCCGTCAAACCGATAGCCTTGCGAGCGGCAAACGTCCCGTCCTGATAGCAGAGCCAGACATAAGGCATATCTCTGACTAGCTGGAGAGCGATCTCGGTGTAGATCGGCTTGCGTTTTGCGTAATCAACGTACTGCAATCCCTCTTCGATCAGGATGTCGAGTTCGGGGTTGATGTACTTCAGCCAATTGAAGGAATCGGGATAGCTAGAGCTGTGCCAGAGCGAGGTCGCATCTGGGTCAGAGCCCATACGCCATCCAGCCACCCCTGTCTGGAATTTGAAGCCTCCCATCAGGTAATCATAGTAGAAGGCGTTGGTGTCCAGAATGCGGATAGTGGTTTGGAATCCGGCATCGAAGAGCTGCTGCTGGAGGATCTGGCAGATGTCGGCTCGGCGTGGATTAGGATAATTAGTGGCGATCTCGAACTCCATCGTCGTGTCGCCCTTGGTCCAGAACGCACCCCGCTTGATCGTGCCGTCTTCGTTCTTCTCAATTGCCCAGCCCGCGTCTTCCATTAGCGCAATGGTCTGCTCGACGTCGAAGTTGGGGTGCGCTTCGGCGATGGCGTCGTCCCAATCCCAGCGCAGCGGGTGGCTCGGGCCGTTGCAGACTGTGCCGAGGCCTCGCAGGACCTGGTCAATCATCGTATCCCTGTCGATGGCGTAGCCAATCGCTTGGCGTACCCGCACGTCCTGGAACAGCGGGATCTTTTCTTCGTCGAGATTGAAGTGTAAGTAGTCGTAGACCAGGTAGGGATACCGGATGGCCTCCAAGTCTGGGTTGGCCTCAGCTTCGAAGTACTGATCCACTGTGGCGCCCATCGCATCTATATTGCCGGCCTGCAGCGCGAGGAATTGGGCATCGGGGTCGGGGATCATCACGAAATAGACCTCGTCGATCCCAGCTGCTGTGCTCTGTCCCTCGGTTGCAATTGGGTTGTCCCGCGGGTTCCAGTAGTCTTCATACTTTTCCAGCTTGACGTACTGGTCGGCAACCCACTCCACAAATTTGTAGGGGCCACTGCCGACGAGGTAGCCAAGGTCGAGCGTTGCCCCTTCTTGTTTCTCGTAGCCGTTCTCCTCAAAGTACGGCTCGTAGATGTGCTTGGGCAGAATACCCGAGCCAGCGGTATAAGAGAGGAAGGTTGCTTGGATGCTATCGAGCTGGATCTGCACCGTGTAGCGATCTAGGGCCTTTACGGCCACTTCCCCAAAGTCGTCGATCTCACCATCGTGATAAGCCTGAGCACCCACGATGTTCTTGAAGTTGCCGAAGCGAACCCCAGGGTAATCCGGGTGACAGACGACCTTGAATGAGAACACGACATCGTCGGCTGTTAATTCAACACCGTCGTGGAACTTCACGCCCGAGCGGAGGTAGAACGTCCATGTGTAGGTCTCCTCGTCGTACTCCCATTTCTCGGCCACACCAGGGATAGGATACATCTGGTTGTCGCCCCCGACCATGCCATCAAAGAGCTGACCGCCAATGGCACTCTCCCAGGTTCCAGATGTATTGTTGGGTAGAAGATTCCTTGGTTCGGCCCCCATAGCGATTCGGATCGTGGTTTGTGCCTGAGCAACAGGAATGACCATCAAAAGCACGACAAAGACCGTCAATACAGCAACTAGCCATTTTCTATACAGCATATCTCTGCCTCCTTAAGTTTACTGACTTTGTGATTCGTATCGATCGACCTTTCTTTAGATTGAGTGACCACCTCCCCGCGCCTAAATATCCTATGTCAGTATTTAGACTGAAGCGAAGCAAAGCATAGCATATCTAGCGCTTGAAATGCAAGTTTCAAGCCGCTGAGTATCAGAAGTTGCCCATCTGTGTTTTGGCATGCTGGGTTCTTTCAGCGTTCTTGCTGAAAGATATCAATATCGGTCGAGGAGGAGCAATCTCTTGTTCCTATGGTTTAATCTTTGTGGAGGATGCTTCGGGCAATAACCCGCTTGCCATTGGGTATGCAAATGGGCAGAAACTTGTATCTCATCTGAAATTTAGGTAATCTATCAATCATAACTTGTCTAAGGAATAGATATCCTTCATGGAAAAGGTTGAGCGTACTTTCATAGAAGAGGAGATGGAAGAGTCTTATATGAATTACGCGATGAGCGTAATTCGCGGGAGAGCCATCCCCGATGTGCGCGATGGATTGAAGCCGGTACAGCGACGGATCCTTTATGGGCTCCATGAACTCGGCCTCAGCCCTGGCAAACCACATAAGAAGTCGGCGCGCATCGTTGGAGAGGTGATGGGAAAGTTCCATCCCCATGGTGACGTTGCTATCTATGACACCATGGTAAACATGGCTCAACCTTTCTCTTATCGCTATCCATTGGTTGATGGACAGGGAAACTTTGGCTCGATCGATGGAGACTCATCAGCAGCGATGCGTTACACCGAGGCACGTTTCACGCCAATTGCCACTGAATTCCTAAAGGAACTGGAAGAAGAAACAGTTGATTGGATTCCGAACTTCGACGAGTCGCTAGATGAGCCAGTTGTCCTCCCAGCAATGGTTCCTAACTTGCTTATGAACGGAGCTTGGGGAATCTCCGTTGGAATGACCACGCAGATCCCTCCTCATAATCTGGGAGATCTCATCGACGGGATTATCTATCTAATGGATAATCCACATGCAACGGTGAAAGAGCTCCTTACCCATATCCCAGGCCCCGACTTCCCTACAGGGGGGATTATCATGGGGAGACAGGGGATAGAGGAAATGTATCGTACTGGGCAAGGGAAGATGACTTTGCGCGGGAAGGCAATGATAGAAGATGGCAGAATCATCATTAGCGAAATCCCTTATCAAGTGAGGAAATCAGCCATTGTGGAGTCTATTGCCAACAAGGTGCGAGCGGGAGATATTGAAGGAATAGCTGATCTACGCGACGAATCAGATCGTGACGGGTTGCGAGTAGTTGTAGAAACAAAAAGGTCGGCTAACGCAGAAGTTGTACTGAATCAAATCTATAAGTACACGCAACTTGAGCGTACTTATACGGCTTTCTTCTTGGTTATTCTCGATGGAAACCCCCGCACTCTTTCACTAAAAGAGATCCTAAACTGCTTTATTGACTTTCGTCGCGAGGTAGTACGTCGAAGAACTACCTACCGTATGGAGGTAGCACGTAAACGAGCACATATTCTAAGTGGGTACCGTATTGCCCTTGATAGTATCGAACGCGTAATCGCGATTATACGTGCCGCAAAAGATGCCAACGCTGCCGCTGTGAATCTGAAAGAGGAGCTTGCTCTATCTGATGCGCAGACCGATGCCATCTTGAGGATGCGCCTTTCTCAGTTGACCGCGCTTGAAGGGGAAAAGATTGACGCTGAGTATAAGGACAGAGTTGCGGCGGTTGCTGAGTATGAGAGAATCCTGGCGAGTGATGTGTTGTTGGATGAGACAATCAAGAGCGAGCTGCAAGAGATTGCTGAACGTCATGTTGATGCAAGGCGTACACTGATCACGGACGAGGAAGGGAATATTGACTTCCTCAGCCTTATTCCTGATTATGAATTAATGGTGAGTGTGACCAAGCGCGGCTATGCTAATGCCCCGCGTGAGTTGGAGTTCAAGAGCCAGGGGCGTGGCGGTAAGGGGGTTATTGGTCAGCGGACTAAGGAAGAAGATTACATCTGTTGTACTGCTATTGCCAATGCTCGTGACGATCTCCTTGTGTTCAGCGATCATAGCCGCGTTTGTAAGACACAGGGGTACAAACTACCCTCGTCAGGGCGTAACGCCTCTGGCAAGAACCTGCGCGGATTAATCGTGCTTGGAGAAGATGAAAAAGTCTGCGCGATTCTCCCTGTAAGAGACTTCTCGGAGGTTGAAAATCACCTTTGTTTGATGGCTACTGCCAAGGGGATTGTTAACAGGAATCGGCTGAGTGATTACTCTAATGCACATCCTGGCGGGATTATCGCTCTAAATGCTGCTCCCGATGATCGCTTAGTTTATGTAACCGGCACAATGGGTAGTGGTGAATTGATCCTTGCGACGCACCATGGTAAGACGATCCGCTTCTCTGAACAAGATGTTCGACTGACCAGGCGCCCCTCTCACGGAGTAATCGGAATCAGGCTTGATGTTGACGATTGGGTCATTGGGATGAGTGGCATTGACCGTGATATTACTATGGATAAGAAGCTGCTGATGGTAACTGAGCGCGGTTATGGTAAGCGTGTTTCACTTGTTGATTTCCCGCTTCAGGGACGCGGAGGAAAAGGTGTTCTTGGAATCAAGATCGACCGTGACTCGGGGCCGTTGGTATCAACTGGAATTGTCAGCGCTCAGGATGAGATTATCATCATCACCGAGCAGAAGGTTATTCGCATCATTGCCGGCGAGATAAATACCTATGGCCGCTACGCTCGCGGCGTACGTTTGATCGATTTGGCTGAAGATGACCGCATTATCTCTGTAGTAAGAACCTAAGAGGTCTATGTGAGAGCAGTTGAGAAAGAGCTGGCTAGGATCGAGTCTGGCGTAAGTGACCTTATCCCACGCGATGACTTGATCCGCAAACTTGAACGTTCGGTGAAAACAAAAAGCCCACTGCGTGTCAAGTTGGGAATCGATCCTTCCGCCCCACATCTTACCTTAGGGCATTCTGTGCCCCTTCGCAAGATGCGCTTATTTCAAGACCTTGGGCATATCGGAGTGCTAGTGGTGGGTGACTTCACGCGACTTATTGGTGATCCATCCGGTCAATGCTCCACGCGCGCGTTAATGAGCGCAGAAGAGATCAATCGCAATATGGCTACCTATCAAGAGCAAGCGTTCAAGATCCTTGACGGGAAAAGGACCGAGATCCGCTACAATTCAGAGTGGTTGGGAAAACTTGGCTTTAGTGATGTGATCGCTCTCAGTTCCAAGTACACCGTTGCGCGCATGCTCGAACGAGATGACTTTTCGAAACGATTCTCCGCCAATCGGCCGATCAGTATTTTAGAGTTCCTCTATCCGCTTGCGCAAGCGTATGATTCAGTAGCGATTCATGCCGATATTGAGCTTGGAGGCAACGACCAGCGATTCAATCTGTTGCTCGGACGAGATATCCAGCGCGAATATGGCCAGGAACCGCAAGTGATCCTTACGGTTCCCTTGCTTATTGGGATCGATGGGGTAAGAGGCATGAGCCAGACCGCGGGGAATTACGTAGGAGTTAGTGAGAGACCGGGTGAAATGTTTGGGAAGTTATTGGCAATTCCAGATGAGCTAGTTCAAGATTACTTCTTCTATCTGACGGATGTCTCTTACGAAACCGTGGCTAGCCTTTCCCCGCGTGATGCCAAACGTAAGCTAGCATCGGAGATTGTAGTCATGTATCACGGAGAAGAGGCTGCCATTCGCGCGCAAGATGAGTTCGACCGGGTACACATTAGACACGAACGTCCTAGTGAAGTTTCCAGAGTTGCGATTGATCGCTCACTAGTGAAAGAAGATGGCTTGATCTGGGTTGTTGATCTCTTGCAGGCATCAGGAATGGTTACTAGCCGGGCCGAGGCGAAACGGCTGATTACACAGGGCGGAGTGCGGATTAACGACAAGCGAGTGGCAACGGCCGATCTTGACCTGTTGTTTGACCCTCCACTGCTAATTCAGGTAGGGAAGCGCTCATTTGCTGAAGCCGTATAAATGAGGAAGCTATCAGCAATTACGTTTCAGCCATCAGCAGTCCGCCATCAATAATGGCTCCTCACGCTCCAGATCAGGTAATGCGAAGCTATCTTGAGCTTGCCACGAGGGCCTGGTTTTGGCTGACGACAAATCACGGATGGCTAACATCTCCCCTGTACGCTGCTGTTTTCTTAATGATGTGCCGTGGACATTTCTCGATTGCCGCTGTCGCCGTTAGGCAACATTCTTTGTCAAAAGCAGGCAGATCCTTTATCTCATCCCAGCTAACCTCGCCCTCTTGAGAAACCTTTACGCAGATCTTGCAGTGGATGCATCCATCCGGACAGCGGTTTCGTCCCACTATATCTCGTGCCGCCTGGTAGTTGCAGCCTAGATACTGTGGCATATTTGCTGGCATGAGCTCGATTAGGTTCTGTGGGCAAGCACTAACACACAAGCCGCACCCAATACACGTTTCCCAATCAATGATGGCAATTTTCCTCTTATTGTTGATCGAGATTGCTCCAGGTGGACAAACTGCAACGCAGTCTCCTAACCCGAGACAACCATAGGGGCACTCTTTGTGGCCAGAGGCGACTTGCGCGGCGCCTTGGCAAGTATTGATCCCTCTGTAATCCGCAAGCGCTTCTGATTCTCCAGTGCAGTGTACCACCGCTTTCCTGCCAACCTTGTTGTTGGCCTTCAACCCCAGGTAATCCTCAAGCCTGCGCATTCCCTCTTCATCTGGGGCAAGCGTTGGACAAGGACGATTCACAAACACTTGCTGGTCCTTAGCTACTGCCTGCGCGTAGGCAAAACAGCCAGGATAACCGCAGGCGCCACAGTCAGCACCCGGCAAGAACTCTTTGATCCTGGCCACCTCTTCCAGCGACTTATCCTCCTTGGGCAAGAACTTGCTTGCCAGGAAGATCACCGTTCCGGCAACGAAGCCGACTAGGGTTAACAGTCCTACTGAGATCATGGTTTGCGCGCTCATCTAATTATTCCTCTAAATGCCAAGAAGCAGAGACCTAGGAACATGGCAGTAATGAACGCGATTGGTGTTCCCTTAAATGCGAGAGGAGGGTCTGCCATATCTAGACGTTCCCTAATCCCGGACATAATGATAAGCACCAGAGTAAACCCTGCCCCTGCTCCGAGTGCGGCAATGATTGATTCGGAGAAGGTGTAGGCCTGGTCAATATTAATAAATGTAATTCCTAGTACCGCGCAGTTGGTAGTGATAAGAGGCAGATAGATTCCAAGTGCGTTGTACAAGGTGAGATTAGTACGCTTGATCGTCATTTCGATGATCTGGACAAGGGATGCGATAACCAGGACAAAGATTACCGTTCGCATGAATTCTGCGCCGTAAGGTATGAGGAGAAAATGAAAGATCGGCCAGGTAACAGCAGACGCGACAACTATCACTAACAGTACGGCGACCCCCATACTGAACGCGCTCCCGAGCTTCTTGGAAACCCCGAAGAAAGGACACAGTCCCAAGAACTTTACTAGCACCAAATTGTTTACTAGAGCCATGCCGAAAAAGATGGCGATAAGATTACTCACCCGTGCTCACCCCCATCCATCTGAACAGGGCCAGTAAGACGCCAATAACAAAGAATGCCCCCATCGGCAGCAGAAAAATCGCTACAGGGTTATCTCCCAGGCCAGGCACAGTGAATAAATGACGGCCAAACAGGTCAAGCTTGCCGGTTCCAAGTAGCTGTCTGATCAGCGAGATAAGGATCATTGCCCAGGCAAAACCAATCCCAATTCCTAGAGCGTCGGCGATTGAGTTAGTTGTGCTGTTCTTGCTAGCGAATGCCTCTGCCCTGCCAAGGATAATGCAATTGACCACGATCAACGGGATATACATGCCCAGAGATTTGCTTAGCGCTGGTATGAACCC
Organism: Candidatus Bipolaricaulota bacterium; assembly: GCA_030603215.1. Lineage (GTDB taxonomy): Bacteria > Bipolaricaulota > Bipolaricaulia > UBA7950 > UBA9294 > JAUVYF01. The sequence continues at coordinate 7,464 of JAUVYF010000013.1, read as the reverse complement.
TTGCAGCATGAGATCGACGATAGTAACTAATGTTGCGATAATCACGATAAACACAGGTATTCTGACACGCACGGGCACGTGATTTCTGATCAGCGAGATTATGATGTTTGAAGCGAGCAACACACAGGTGAACGCGACAGACATTCCCACGGCGTTATCCAAAGATGTACTTACTGCCAGAGTTGGACATAGACCCAAAAGGAGAATGAACGTGGGGTTAGAGCGGATGATTCCTCGTAGGAAGTTCTTAGTGAAGGAGTGCATCTAGGTTTCCCTCCCCAGCTGGTTGAGCTTATCGAGTATAGCCTTTCTTACTCCTTCTACCACGGCGGAGGAACTGGTAGTAGCGCCGGTAATCGCGTCTACCTTTCCTCCCTTTTTTGTGAGCTTGATGTCGTCCACGGCTAGCCCCGGGAACTGCTGAAGGAAGAAGGATTCGACGATCTTTGCTCCCAGCCCCGGGGTTTCCTGCTGGAAGATGATTCTTATCCCTCGCAGTGTTGTATCTGGTTCCAATCCAACTAGAATTGATATTACACCGCTATAGCCGCTTTGCTCGGCGATAAACGCGCGGCCAAGTGGCTGTTGCTCGGCCAAAGGAATGTATAGGTCATTTTGTTCATCGTAGGTGAAGCCATCCATTTGTGGGAATAAGGTGATAAGCATCCTGGCGATTTCGTCTTCCTTTGCGAGTTCAATCTTATCCTTGGTGATCGCGTCTGTTAGGGTAAGTGCAGCAACAGAGATGAACACAATCAGCGTCAGAAAAATAACCGGGAAAAATCCATTGGTTCTTGTCCCCACCTTAGGCCCCCTTTCTTGTTGTTGGCATGTGCCCATAAGGCCTTGGACGTACGTAGCGGTCAATGAGCGGGGTAACTGCGTTCATCAGCAGGATCGAGTAACAGACCCCTTCGGGCATGGTTCCCAGCACCCTGATCACCACAACCAGTATTCCCGCTCCGACCGCAAAGATGATCTTTCCTCTGGTGGTGAGAGGGCTTGTTACATAGTCTGTTGCCATGAAGAATGCCCCAAGCATTAGTCCTCCTGCCAGAATATGGAATAGTGGATCCTGCCCCATGATCCAGCTTAAGAGGAACACTGTGCCAATGTAGAATACCGGTACTTGCCATTTGATTAGGCCAAATGCGAGCAGGATTGCTCCACCAATCAGGATCAGCAGAGCAGAAGTCTCCCCCACACTGCCCGCGACGTTTCCCAGGAATAGAGCTTTATATGGGACGCCGTTGGTGAGAGCAGTGATAAATCCTTCACTAAGTGGCGTCGCCGCAGTAACCCCATCTGCTACGAATGAGCTAACTGGCGCAATCCATCGGGTCAACGCACCTGCAAATGAGAGGGTAACAAATGCTCTTCCAGCTAGCGCCGGATTGAATATGTTATGCCCCAATCCGCCAAATGCTTCCTTGGCGATGGCAATGCAGAACACCGCTCCTACCGCAATAATCCATAACGGCGTGCGAGGGGGCATTACCAGAACCAATAGAATTCCAGTAACGATGGCGCTTCCGTCCATGTGGAATGGTTGGCGGCGCATCAATTTGGCAGCGTATTCAGTCAGTACGGTGCACAGCACTCCAACAGCGAGCATGAGTAGGACATACAGCCCAAAGAAATACACCGCCCCTGCACAGGGGAACAAGAGCGCCAACGTTACAATGTACATGTCTCTGTTGATCGAGGCATTTCCTCGTAGGTGAGGAGCAGGAGACAGCACAAGTTTGCTTACCTTGTCCATCACTTTATCCCTCGCTTTCGCAATTCGGTTTTCCCGTTCTTGATGTAGGAGACAAGTGGGATGTTTGCCGGGCAGCTGTACGCACATGCTCCGCATTCAACGCAGTTGGCGATGTGATAGTCGGGCAATGCTTCGTATTCTCTTTTCTTGTCGCAGTTAACGAACATCAAGGGCATCAGTCCCATGGGGCAGCTATCGATGCACCGACCGCAACGGATACATGAATGTTCGTCGCGAAAATCGCTTCTCTTTAAGAGCACGCAGTTTGTTCCCTTGATTATTGGAGAGTCATATGATGGTTGCGCAATCCCCATCATTGGGCCACCGAAAATCACTTGGTCTACAGATGTGTCTAGTTCTCCACAGAGCTCAATCAAGGATGACGCAGCTGTTCCAAAGCGAGCCATAAGGTTCTTTGGCTCGCTGACCATACCCGCAACCGTGACCACGCGTTCAACAAGCGGCTTTCCAAGCGTTACGGCGTCAGAGACTGCAGCTAGGGTTGCTACGTTTTGAACAACAGCTCCCACATCCATGGGAAGTCCCCCTTCTGGAATCTCAACATGGAGAATTGACTTAACGAGCGTCTTCTCCGCGCCCATGGGGTATCTTGACGGAACCGCGACAACAGTTATTCTCCCGGGCGGAGACAATTGAGCCAGGGCTCTGCCTATTCGCTCGATTGCCCGTGGTTTGTTATCCTCAATTGCGATATGGGCTGTTGTCACGGAGAGAACTTGCATCGCAATCTTGACGCCGGCGATGATTCTGTCAGTTTCTTCAAGCATCAGGCGATCATCTGCAGTGATATAAGGTTCGCATTCCGCTCCATTGACAATCACTGTGTGAATGTGTTTCTGTGGTGGTGGCTTGAGTTTTACATGAGTTGGAAATGCTGCTCCGCCCATCCCCACAATCCCTGCATTCTGGATTCTTGTCAGGATCTGCTCATTTGATAGATTCTGGGGATCAGCAGGGGTAAGCTCAATCCATTCATCTTTTCCATCTGATTCAATGATTATTGCAGGGACAGGTTGCCCTGTTATTGGGCTTGCTATGGTGGTGATTTGCTTTACCGTTCCCGAGATAGTGGCATGTATCGGTGCCGAGACAAAGCCATCGGATTCAGCGATTACTTGTCCTACCTTGACCTCATCGCCTCGCTTCACTACTGCTTTGGCACAAGCGCCAATATGCTGTTGCAAAGGAAGGATGACCTTACTGGGCAAAGGCATGTGTTCTATCGCTCTTGCTCTGGTCAACTTACGCGCCGGTGGATGCACTCCTGTTCGGCGCCCCAGCCCCAATGCTTGGAGAACATGCATCTTCATAGATTGTCCTACTTCTTGTCTTCGTAGATGCTTAATCCGCTTGACGTGTAGATTTGGCTGGGTTCCTCGTAATCTACAATCAAAGCCTCTACATCCGGCAAGGAATCTATGAGTGTGATTCCCTCAGTTGGGCCAAGAATAAACGTAGCGGTAGCTAGATAGTCGGCCTGTACACAGGTTGGGGAGATCACGGTGGCGCTGGAAGAACCGTGAGAAGAGTAGCCAGTTCTTGGATCAATGATGTGTCCTACCTGTGCTTCCTTGTCGAAGTACCGTTCGTAGTTACCGGATGTGGCTAGGGCGCCATCACCAAGCAGGAAGTGCGCTAAATGGTTATCAGGATTGTTTGGATCACGCAATACTATTTCCCACTTTCCTTCAGGTTTGCCTCCAAATACACCGATGTCGCCTCCCGCATTAATAAGAGCATGTTGTATTCCCGCAGCCCGTAGCACAGCCAATCCCTGATCGACAATGTATCCTTTGGCCAAACCACCCAGTGTGATTTTCGTCCCAGGCGCTAGGGAGACCGAATAATATGGTGTGGTAGAGAGCGTAATCTTGTCTGCTCCAGTAAGAGGCAACGTGTCTGCAATAATCTCTTGCTGTTCTGACGGCTCGAGCTCCCAGAATTGTTGCTGACTATCCGGTTTGTAACGCCACAGCTCGAGAAGGGGCTCTACAGTAATGTCGAATGTGCCCTTAGTTAGCTCATAGCATTCCTTGGCGGTTGTGATGATCTCCCACAACTCAGAAGAAGGATTGTCTAATTGTCCTTGAAGGTTAAGATGGAATGCCTCTGAACTGCTATCGTAGATTGAAGCGATTTGTTCGATCTCTGACATGCGGTTGAAGGCAGCGTCAATGGCCGTCTCAGCTTTTTTTTCGTCTGAAGCATACACGATGATTGTAACCGATGTATCCATCATCTCGCGGCGACCCTGAAATTCAACAGCGGGTGGAGGGAAGAAGAAATGGTCGATAGAGAATACAATCGCCAATACGATAACAAGTATAAGTGGTAGCAGTTTCTTCATGTCGAAGTGTTGCTTAGCATCTGTTGTCAACGGCTCTTATCTCCCCCTGAAGGAAAGCTATAGCTAGTGCGGCATTATAGCAACTTCGGGAGTGATTGACAACGCCGCAAGCCTGTGTTTTTCACTCATCACCCATCGCTCATTACAGTTGTCAGTTCCCAGTTAAACACAAGAATACGCGGACCGTTCGTAGCGTCGGGTCTTGCGCCCGACGTTAAAGATAAGAACGCGTAGACTGTCTCTAACTTTAATTCCCTCCTTTACCCCATGTAGTAACTCCAATCCTACTACTACACGGGGCGAGGTTGGGGAGGGAAGATTACAAAACACCCCTCTCCCTCTATGAAGGGAGAGGCTGGGTGAGGGTGAGATTGTTTAGTATTCCTCGCTTTTCTTGTTTGGTAAGCTCAACGAACTCAACGAACTCAACGAACTCAGCTAATCATCAGTTCCTGCCTTTCTGTTCTTATGCTGTGAGCTAAGAATATAGTTGCATTATTGTGAAGAAAAATGCAGGCTTAAGGTGAGCGACTGCGTGAGATGGCAAAAGGAAGCTACAGGATGTAGACATGTGGGCAGTGGTGCAGCGAGCAGGAAACGGGCCAGACCGGACCGAGCTTTCACTGTTCAGGAGAGGAAATGGTTGAGAAACAGCGGTTAGTGAGAAGGGCGTTCTGGGGTGCGCTGATTCTTCTGTTGGCGGTATCATTTGCGTTTTCAGAGATCGAGCAGGGATGGGCGCAGCATGGTCCAACTATCATATCTGTTGAAGATCTTGACCGAGCCTATGTCAGAAGCGACAAGCCGAATGAAAACTATGGTGGAGAAAACCTTCATGCAAAGTATGAGCTGAAAGTAGAACGATCTTTCATCAAGTACGATTTCGACGTTGGGGATGAGGACACCGGTAACATCAGGCTTGGTGATGGGGAAACCGTAATTCTCCATCTCGATGCAGAGAACATCGATGGCGTTGCGCTGGTCGGTGTCTACAGCGTCTCCTCCAACTGGGAGGAGGATAGCATAACCTGGGCCAATGCCCCCGATAATTTCTGGACGTGTTATGGTACACTCAGCGGCTCCAGAGATGTGGATGTCACTGATGCGGTTGACGATGAAGGCATCCTGAACCTGGGCTTAAAGATCGATGTTGAGAGTGGGTACAAGGAGTACGTCGAATGGGACAACGCCTACTTGACCATTGAGACAGATGGCGGACAAGTACCATTTGAAGATCTTGAGCGAGCCTATGTCAGAAGCGACACGCCGAATGGAAACTATGGCGGAGAAAACCTTCATGCAAAGTATGAGCTGAAAGTAGAACGGTCTTTTGTCAAATATGATTTCGACGTTGGGGATGAGAACACTGGTAATATCAGGCTTGGCGATGGGGACACCGTAATTCTCCATCTCGATGCAGAGACCACCGATGGCGTTGCACTGATTGGTGTTTATGTTGTCTTCTCTAGCTGGGAGGAGGATAGCATAACCTGGGCCAATGCCCCCGATTGTTTCTGGGTGTGTTATGGCACGTTCAGCGGTTCTGGAGATGTGGATGTCACTGATGCGGTTGACGATGAGGGAATCCTGAACCTGGGCTTAAAGATCGATGTTGAGAGTGGGTACATTAACGGGTACATCGAATGGGACAACGTTTATTTGCACGGGGATTACTCACCGGCAGCTGATGTAGTCACCCGTGCCCATACGATGATTACCTCCCCGCAGGATGGATTGTTCACCGAGGAGAGCAAACGGATAGTAACCTATGAGTTACTTGGTGAAAACCTGTCCCAAGCCACCTTCTTTCACAATGGTGAGGAAACAGATATCGCGCCGGGGAGCGGTTCGATTGCCATTACCCTCATCCCTGGCGAGAACGTATTTGAGGTGCGAACGACGAACGATGCTGGAACCACTGCTTCGTCAGAACAGGTAACAGTTATGTTTCTCCCGCGTATGGAGGTGACCATCACCTACCCGCCGGCGATGGAGTTTGCCGGTAGTGGAGGTACATTGCTTACCGTCTCCTCAGTAAAGGTAAAAGGAGTAGTAGCTAGCTATCCAGCAGTAACCGAGGCAACCATTATCCTCAATGATAAACATACGATGATAGCTGACGTTGATAACGGTTACTTCGAATACACGATCACCACGCTAGAAGAGGGCTTAAATACGATCAGGGTAAAGGTTGCCGACATGTGGGGCGACACCGCCACATCAGGCATCGTAGGCGTGATCTATGATCCTGAGAAACTAGCCGTTGAGGTTCTCAATCCGGCAGATGGAGAGATGACCAATGGCAAGATCTGTGTGGTGAGTGGAACCATTACCCACGGTAGAGCTGTTACCCAAGTGCTACTTTACCTTAATGGAGTGGGAACACAGATAAACCTCACTAAGGAAGCTGACTCATACACCTACTCATTCACCAAGGAGATTGCCCTGCGTGAGGGTGAAAACACCTTTGCCGTGGAAGGGACAGATGATATTGGTGATTCGGGTTCCTCAGGTACGATGTTCATCACGCTTGACACTACCCCTCCTCAGGTAGAGGTAACAACACCAGCGAATAACTACCTCACCAATACAACTACGGTACTAGTTACAGGTACAGTGAACGACCCCGCAGTGAGCGAGGTCACAGTTGAGGTAAACGGTACTGGGCAGATGATCGCTGTAGTGGAAGCTTCCTTCAGTGGAGAGGTCATCCTGATTGAGGGAACGAATACGATCGAAGCCTTAGCGCTAGATCCTCTGGGTAACAAAGGCTCATCAGAACCAGTAGTCCTCACCTACAACAGCGCTGCTCCAACGGTAAGTATCACCTCACCCTCCGGAGGAACAAGGACAAACTCTGATACTATTACTGTTAACTACACCCTTACTGGCGACGCGACCTCCGCCCAGTTCATCCTAGACGGCGACTCAGAAGGGATTCTCCCGGAGACTGGCTCAACAACAGTGTCTCTGGCTGAGGGTGAAAACACCATTGAACTACAGGTAAGCAACCAGACTATCACTGCCTCATCTGGAGTATTATCGGTGGTCTCTGACACCACAGCTCCGAGCATCTTAGCCGATGTGTCTGAGCCGTGGGAAGAGGTAGTGGTAACTGTATACGCTGATGAAGAGCTATCTTCTCCTCCCACGGTTACAGTTACCGGTGTCGATACCACCGAGGTTGGCATGGCTCTAAGTGGTGTTAGACAGTGGAGCGGCACCTACGAGATACCAGCGGATGGGAACTATCTCGTGGAGGTACACGCTACAGACGTGGCCGGACACGTAGGATCTTGCGCATTATTGTTTAGCAGAAAGAAGGAAACGGTGT
>JAUVYF010000113.1 GCA_030603215.1 Candidatus Bipolaricaulota bacterium | reverse complement strand
AATAAGGTCATCCAAGTCATCAATCTCGATCAACTTACATCGCTCACCAAGGTCACGCAATGCGCTATGAACCCGCTGTCCGGAGATCAACGACACCTCACGCTCCGAAGAATCTCCTCCAGCGAGCACGCCAATCATCCTCTCCTTCTTCATAGACCTAAGTATAGCAATGCCGCCACAAAAAAACTCTCCATTGCCTCACGTGAAAATGTACTCCAAATTAACGTGTCGTTCCTTCTGCTTTGGTCTCACTGGGTTCAAGATTGCGTATTCCTCTAGGATCTACCGCGGGTTTACCCCGCGGAATATCCTTCACCCCCCGTGGAATATCCCTATCTTTTCTTCCCACGGGGCAGGTGTTTCTTGTTCCACCGGGTAGCTCTCTCCTATTCTGAGTACATTTCTTGGATGAGGCAATGCCAGTCCTTGACTTAGCGTGAACTAGCTCTTAAAGTAATTCACGCTTTCTGCCTCATGTCTTCATTGTCAAATAGGAGGAGTGGAAAAATGCATGAGTTGGGTACGAAAACCAAAGTTACGTCTACCGCGAGCAGGCAATTCCTTAAGAAGATCCTCATTGCAGACGATAATCCAGATATTCTCGGGCTACTAGGTCGAATCCTTGAGTCGATGGGTTATATAGTGCTTAGCGCAAGAGATGGCGAAGAGGCGCTCGACATCTTTCACGTCGATAACCCGCATTTGGTTATCTTGGATGTAATGATGCCCAAGAAAAACGGTTGGGAGACTCTTCAGGCAATTAGACTCAAATCTCAGGTGCCAGTCATTATGCTAACGGCACTCTGCTCTCCGGATGATCACGTGAAAGGATTTGCGTACGGTGCAAATGATTACATTCCAAAACCTTTTGCCAACCGTGTACTCAAGGCTAGAATCAAAGCAGTTATGAAACACCAGGCTCTTCCTATAGCGAAGTCAAGCATGACCAACACACAGACCAGTGCTAGAGCCCCCCTTGTGGAAATTGATGATTCGAGAAAACAAGTACGAATTCGTGGGGAGCGGTGTCGCCTGACACACAAAGAATATCAGTTGATCAGCCTACTTGCTTCGGACCCAGGCAGAGTGTTTTCCCCGCAAGAAATCATCGACCAGCTTTGGCCACATAATTCCGGCATGACAACAGTAGATGTTCACCAGCGCATCTATCTGCTGCGTCGCAGGATTGAGCAACAGCCCAAGAAGCCTCAGATTATCTTGACGATCCGGGGTTTTGGGTATCGCATTTGCGATCAACTCATCAACGTGTCCTCATAGCATGAAGCCTGACGGGGCTCGTGGAATTGGAAACCGTATAGTGCAAGACTTAGGCAGATGCAGAAGTCGGCTCGCACGATATCCGTGCCAGAATAACAAGCGATATCACCCCTGATAGCATGAGGCAAAGTAGCATGTTCTGTATTAGACACAAGACAAATCACCTCACCACTATCGCTCTTGGCTGGTTGCGTCTGTCTAGAGGAAGCAAGAATGAATGATAGACCTCTCGTCCTTGACTGCCAATCCTCACCCATTCAGACTCTGCTAATCGAGGATAAGCTTGCTGACTGTCACTTGGTCCAAGGGATGCTTGCTAAAGCAGCAGATATCCTATTCAACTTGACATGCGCCAATCGCCTTGCCACAGGATTGGAGCTTCTTTCCCGGAACGACATTGACGTAATTCTGTTGGGGCTCTTACTGCCTGACAGCAAAGGGCTTAGCACGTTTGTTAAGGTGCATAAACAGGCAGGTGAAGTACCGATCGTAGTGCTAACTGATCTCGGTAACGAAGCAATAGCTCTTGAAAGCGTGCGCATGGGTGCGCAAGACTACTTAGTTAAAGGACATGTGAATACGGACTTACTTGTGCGCTCTATTCGTTATTCAATTGAACGCAAGAAAGGAGAGGTGGAGCTGCGCAAACTGAACGAGACAAACAGGAGAACAGTGGTAATGGTTGCGCATGATTTGAGGTCCCCGCTTACAGCTATTCAAGGATGCGCTGAACTTCTGCATGATGGCGACATCGGCATAGTCTCCACAACACAGCAGGAGATGTTAGGCACCATAATTCGCAACACCCAGCAAGTCTCGTTGTTAGTTAACACCTTTCTCGATTTTGAGCAAATAAGAGCTCAGACTCTTCATCTGGACCGAGACTATTTTTCTCTTGAAGGAATGCTCTCTGCAGTTGCAGAGGAATTTAAGCCTGATGCTTTAGCAAGAGGGCTGGAACTTCGGACAGATCTCGGAAGTTCCTTGCTCGTCTATGGTGGCAGGGAGCAATTGGCACGTGTTTTCCATAATCTTCTCTCGAATGCGATCAAGTTCTCGGACACAGGTGTGATAACTTTGAGAGCATGGAAGGAGAAGAATCTTGTGCTGGTTGATGTAATTGACCAAGGACGCGGTATCCCAAAGGAAGAATTGCCCCACATCTTCGAAAAGTTCTACCGAGCTCGTCACCTCGATTCAAGCAATCCCAAAGAAGGTATCGGTTTAGGGCTAACAATCGCTCAAACGATCGTAGAAGAACATGGCGGGATGCTTCGAGTAAATTCGAAAGCAGGAAAGGGGAGTACCTTCTCTGTTATTTTGCCCATTGCCCCAGAGCGCAGGAAGCACTCAGGAAGCCACTGAACCCACAACATCTTTCCATTGGCACCTCCCCACTCTCTCCAGACTCAATACGAAGAGTGGGACATCCCTAACATGGTACGCAGCCGTCACGCAATCTTCTCTTTTTATATTCCGCAATTGCCCTCACTGCCAAGAGCTTGACGCTGTAACTCTATCAATCCATTGAACTCAATAGACTATATGTTGCTGCTGACGTGCTGTTTGCCTTGTTTGGCCAAAGCCTTGTTGAGGTAAACTTGAGCAAGATATGAGTTTCCTTCTATCTGCATTAGATTTTCTATCTATTGTTCTCCTTAGTAATCCTCTTTAGGATATGATCAGAGGCTCAAATGAGCTGTGGACTAGTACATCCCAGAACGATGCGAAGTTCGTCGGACAACGAAGTGAAAACGGTGGAAAGCTTTCCATTTCGAAGTTGCCTTATGAAAGGCGAGAAGGTGTTGCGCAATGTTACAGGAGAAATCTAGACCAAAGGTTAACCGCTTAAGATATCGCTGGGAAAAAGACATGGGAATCAATACACAAGTTCCCCGTAAACTGATAGGCCACATTACATCGATCCGGGGTTATGCTGAGCTATTATATGATGGAGGCGTGGATCAGCTTTCCACAGAACAGCAGGAGATACTGGAAATCATCATTCGGAATAGTGAGCGGCTCTTTGCTGAATTGAGGGAGGTCGATATTACAGCCCGAGGAGAGCTGTACTGGTTGCGTCAGCGTGTGGCACAGCTCGAACAAGCCAACAGTAAACTACCGAAACTAACGACTTTAGAATAGAATCGATGATTATTCCTTTACTGGCCTAAATGCCACATTCACTTCCTCCGGTCTCCCATTTTCTCCGCTAGCGAGAAAGACCTAGAACCGTGTGAAGTGACAGCATTCCGGGCTGACGTCAAGTGTCAAGATGAAATCATCTAGGCAAACAATGGTTTTGCTGCTTCGATACTTCCGTTGAACGAGATTCCTATTATGCTAAGAATGGATTAAGGCGAGCATCCGCATCAATTGGAACCCCCTGCTTCCGAAGAATAGAGCTGCTCGGCACGCCGCAGCGCCAGCGTGTTATACAGTGGCCAGCAAGCCATCACTTCTGGGTCTTCAGCTAGCTCAAGCGCGGCGTTGAGTTCATCGCGGAAAATGTCCCATTCTTGTTCGGGCTTGGCACAGTACTCGGCGTAGTCCACGCGGTTCTCCAGGAAATTTGGTCCAAGCTCAATTGCGCGTTCAAAAGCCCCTTTGGCTTCCACCATATCTCCCCCGAGGAATGTTGGAACCTTGGCCAGGAATGACCCCAATGCACGCAAGGGCCCACCCCCAAAATAGCCTTCATCGAGCTCGATTGCGCGCTCAAACGCTGCTCGCACATCCTTCATCCCACCAGAGAGTGCGGTTAGCCAGTGAAAATCGAGGTACTTGCCACGATTGTTCCCATACCAGAATAGAGCAATTACGTCATCTGCCGACTCCAATGCGGCGCGGAAGCCTTGTTCTTCACCTTGTACGAAACTGGGGTCGAGACGCAAGCTGGTGAGCGCGTGGGCCTGTCCCTTAGCAAATGCCTTTTCCTGGTCGCCTCGATCGGTAATGTAGGCAAAGCCAAGTTCGAAGTACCCTTGTGAAAGACGATTGGCTATGTGTACGCGCGTCTGCTGCTCCTCTTCGGGGACAAGGTCAAGCAGCTGTTCATAAGCAGTAAGAGCGGTCTCAAGCCGTTGTTGGTAAGCCTCGAATTCAAAGTTCCCATTCCAGCGGTCGAATGCGGCGTCAGCGATCTCGATCCTGTCGTTTGTCCCTGCAAAGCTGCCCAGCGACACACACAATACAAGTATTAGCAGCTGGCATATCACTTGTTTCTTCAAGACACTTTCCTCCTTGTGTTCTTGCCAGATATC
>JAUVYF010000028.1 GCA_030603215.1 Candidatus Bipolaricaulota bacterium | reverse complement strand
TTTGTCTTTGGTGGTAAGTAATCTTTGCTTTTAACCCATCATTTTGCTCTTCTCTGCGGTTAACTGCTTGTTCGAGCGGCTTTCCATACGTCAATACCTTCAAACCGCTTAATGGCCATTGTTGTTCCTTTTCTCGTTGGACCTTGGACCTTGGACTGGTTCTATCTTACTCATCACCCATTACCCATTACTGTTCTTCCACTCACCACCCACCACTTACCACTCACCGTTTTTCGACGTTGGACGTTGGACCACGGTCTTTTCCGTGCCTCCGCGTCTTTTCGAGACACTCATCCAGATGTGCTGCTCTTACTGCTCTGCCTCGACAAGTCTTACCACATCGGGAAAATCAATCCCCAATCGCCTTAAGGTGTCAATTGTAGGTATACCGTCATTGCTCCAACCCCGCCGCTTATAAGCCGCATCACAAAGCTTCTGATACTGGTCCTCACGGAAAGCACGTAAGGCCTGCACTTTTTCGGCTATTGTCATTCTGCCGGGATCGATGCCAACCTTGTCTCTGAGCTGAGTATCATAGCGGTCACTGCGGGATTCGTATTCTTGTTCCGTAACAGGACCAGCGGAACGATAAGGAATCATATCCTGAGCGCGGCGGCCATAGCCCATACGCAGATTGAATACACGCTGAAAGTTGTACACTCGTTCCGATTGTAGGATGAGATCACTGGGCGTCACCTCTGTTCCCGTGATTCCGGAGAAAAGCTCGCAATAGTTGCGCACATGTTCTGGGACTTTTGCTGACTCAATACCTCTATGCCGAGTCTGGTTATCCGCCGGTTCGATGTCGTTCCAGGGTAGCTTACATAAGCCCACAAGACCAAACCAGGTACGCCACATCGGGAAGTAATGCAGTGCTTCCGCCTTATCCTCGAAGGTGGGGATCTGATTATTGACCATATCCATAAAAATCAACCAGGCTTCGTCATGCTGTGGCCCTTTGAGCGCCAGGCCATAGCCTCCTTGCATTGCGAGCGACTCCTTGGTGACATACTCTGAGTACTCCATCCCTTTACACTCCATTCCGATATCGTTTAGGAACTTGGGTGAAGCGCCGTAAGCTTTCACGAATTGCTCTTTCATCTGTCGAATCCCTTGACCGACAGTTACGCCAAATTCCTCTCCGCGCGCCATCTGATGGAGCACTTCGAGCGCGGCATCACTGTTGCCAAAGTGAAGATCGAGTCCGCCTGTTCGTTCCTTATCCAGGATGCCAGCTTCGTAACACTCCATAACAAACGCCATTCCTGTAGTATAGGAAATCGTGTCCAGACCATACGTATCACAGTAAAAATTCATCTCCAGCACAAATTCAGGATCCCAGATTCCCATGTTGGAACTTCCCCCAATTGTTTCATATTCTGGGCCATCCACAACGACAGTATCTCCCTTGTACGGCCCGGTCCTCAGAGTGAAGCCATCTACTGCATGAGAGCAGGCCATCTGGCACCCAATCCAGCAGCCATCGGGCATCCCCTGAGAAAATCGCTCGCGCCATACTGAGGAGAAGAGATTATCCGCCTGAGAGTGAGAGCCAAATTTGTAGTTATGCGTTGGGAGCAAGTCATACTCATTCATGATCTCCACCAGATGACTGGTTCCTACACTACGCATGTCATTCTGCGCGGGATCAAGCTCAGAGATTTCCTTGTTGATCTGTTTGCCGGCTGCTCTAACTCGAGCTAGATCATTTGCACCATTGGGATCGGGACCGATCACTGATCTCTTAACTACCAAAGCAGCAATCTTCTTGTTGCGAAAAACGCTTCCAATTCCACCCCGACCAGCTTGCTTAACGCGAGGAGTTTTTCGCTTTAGGTCAAAGAAGCTGAAATTTAGGCAACCAATACGAGCATGCTCGGCGCCGACTCCTGCGGAGACAGTGGAAATAGCAGCCAGATCGTGTGGTTTATCTGAGGCAGAAAAGGCACGTGTTAGCCTCTCCGATAGCACGTGTGTGTTTAGGTCTTCTTCCGAACTCTCCAGCAACCGGACTGTTCCCGTATCTCCATCGATAAACACAATTACGTCCCTGTTGGCCTTCCCTTGAATCTCCAATAAGTCCCAGCCCGAAAACGTGAGATATGGCCCAAAGTAGCCACCAACGTTAGAGTCAACCACACTCCCAGTTGTGGGAGACAGACTAACAACAAGTGACTTACCTGCTCCGGGGTATGTTGTGATTCCGCCGATAGGGCCAGTCCCGATTATGATCTCGTTCTCCTGGTCATCCCATTTTGTCGCTTTTGTTACTGCGTTCCACAATTGCCACAATCCAAATCCCCGGCCACCAACGAACTTCTCTTTCATCATCTGGGTTACAGCTCGGGACTCGATCTTGCCGGTACCAATGTTTATGTATAGCATCCGGTTGGAGTAGCCGTGGTCTAATTTCCTAACTTCGTATGACATCTCGGCGATCACAGAAAACCCTGCAGAAGTTCGCATGCATTCCTCCTTGGTAAACCTTTATTGCTATGGATCTATGGTTCTCAGACGATTACTCTGGCTGATCACCCCGGGATTCGCAGACAGAATCCCACGTTACTGGTCTCCAGCTTGCTCACAGAACGCTACTATCACGGGCCAGCTCCAGATACTCTCCCAACAGATCGATTCAAATAAAACGCCACGAGATCCTCATAAGCTGCTCACAAATCCCACAAATTCTGTTGCTATACTTTGTCTCATATAAGGCAGCAATAAGATCAGTTTCTTACGTTGCCTCCTTACAGCTAACCTGCTACACCGCAAGGGAGAGACATACGATAAAGTCTCTCCCTTCCCCTTTTTTCCTCCCGGACTATCCACCATCCATGAGTTTCTTGGATAGCTCATTGTGACGGGGGATGAGCCCATATAGTTCCTCATTGACCAAGCGACCGCCTTGTACTTTGATCTGTCCGTTGACCATTGATAGATCTACATGGTTCGCGCCACATTGCACAATCGCCGCCACTGGATCGGAATGTGCTCCGGCAAATCCAATCCCGGAAAGGTCAAAAGTAATCAGGTCGGCAGCTTTTCCAACTTCAAGGGAACCGATCTCCTGATCGCGATGAAGAACCCTCGCTCCTCCAATCGTCGCTATATATAGTGCATCGCGTGCGCTACAAGCACCAGCCCCATAGCGAACTCGCTGCAGCAGCATTGCCTGTCGCACCTCGCGAATCATGTTTGAAGTGTTGTTGCTCGCTGAGCCATCTACGCCAATACTGATTTCCACACCAGCATTATCCAACTCTCTAATTGGAGAAATCCCTGAACCAAGAAGCATATTTGAACTCGGACAATACGACATTCCAACTTGCGCCTTACCAAGCTTGTCTATATCTGATTGGCTCAGGTGAACAAGATGAGCAAACCAGACGTTGTCCCGTAGCCATCCAAGTTCCTCCATTAAGTCAATAGGGCGAGATCCACATCTTTCTACGCAAAATCGTTCTTCATCTGCTGTCTCCGCAAGGTGGGTATGTAGCAGTACATCGTATTCATCTGCAAGTCTTGTCGTCTCACGCATTAGATCTTGAGTAACGGAAAACGGCGAGCAAGGAGCAAGCGCTACTCTAAGCATGGAAAAGGGACTGGGATCATGATAGCATTCAATGACCCGCTGGCTGTCACTCAGTATCTCATCCTGTCTCTGAACTACGCTTTCTGGAGGAAGACCACCATCCTTTTCCGATAGTGACATTGACCCCCGGCAAGGATGGAAACGAATCCCGCTCTTTTGCCCTCCCTTGATAAGAGCATCAAAGATTCTCTCGTGTTTGTGCGGAAAAATGTAGAAATGATCAGATGTGGTTGTTGCTCCGGAGAGGAGGAGCTCACAACAGCCAACGATCGCGCTGGTGCAAACAGCTTCTTCATCGATTCTCTTCCATTTCTCATATAAGAGACTAAGCCAATCAAAGAGCCCACTATAAGCCGCACCGGGTATGCTGCGGAATAGTGTTTGGTACAGATGATGATGCGTGTTAACGAAGCCAGGCAAGAGAACTTTCCCGGCTCCATCGATCACCTCGTCGGCCACAATTCCAGTTGCATTTGCGCCTACTGCTTTGATCTTGTTGCCTTCTACAAGTACATATCCTTGAGGAATCTCGCGTCTTGTGTCATCCATCGTGACAACAACATCGAAGTTTGCGAAGAGGATTCCTCTTGCTGTTGTCACAACGTCAAGTCAATGCTTTCCGCGGTCTCCAGGAAAGCAGCTAGAAGGCTGATCGTAGCCTCCAGGTCTTTGCGGTGTGCCATCTCCACTACTGAGTGAACGTATCTGCTTGGCAGAGACAATGTAATTACAGCTGCTCCCTCCCTTGCTTGCTGCAGTGTGCCGGCATCAGTACCTCCGCGAGGGAGAATCTCCATTTGGTAGGGAATTTTCTCCTTTTCTGCAATTTCCCGCATCGCCTGCACTAGCTTAGGGTGTGAAATAGAGCTCGAATCACTCAGCTTTATCGCAACTCCCTTACCTAGCTCGGTAATCCGCTGCTCATCGGGAGTGCCTGGAGTATCTACGGCAACTGTTATATCAAGCGCGATGGCAATTTGAGGATGCACCGCAAATCCGGCCACTCGTGCTCCGCGTAGCCCAACCTCTTCCTGCGTTGTGCCAATAACGTACAGATCGCAAGCGATCTTTTTGGCTCGCTTCACCGCTTCGACTGCAATGTATAACCCACTGCGGTCATCTAGCGCCTTCCCTGAAATGGTACTTGCCCCAACAAGGAAGTCTTGCCTTAAAGTAACTGGGTCGCCGATTGCCACAAGTTGTTTCACCTCATCCGCGGGTAGGCCGAGATCGACAAACATATCCTTCAGTTCGACTGGCTTCTTGCGCTCTTCCTCAGTCATGACATGAATTGGCTTGCTTCCGATGCACCCAATCAAGTCCTTTGTCGCCGTGTGAACAACGACTCGCTGAGCGATAAGTGTTTTTGGATCGAACCCTCCTAAAGGATGGATCCGTAGAAAACCTGTTTTTGCTTCAATGAAGCTAATCATAAAGCCAATCTCGTCCATATGTGCAGCAATTGCCACCCTGGGCCCGCTTCCTTCGATATGAGCTATCAGATTTCCCAGAGAATCGGTGGTGATACTGTCTACGTGCTCACGTAATGCGTCGGTGAGAATACGACGAATTTCCTCTTCGTGGCCTGGAATACCTGAGGCTTCGCTCAGTTGCTTAAGTAGCTGCATTACTTCCTCCTTGTTGTCTTCTAGGACAATTATACAGACAGTAAACGGTCAATCAATCGATTGTTCGTGACTCACAGAATGCGATAGAATAATCTCAGGATCCCTCTGTGTACTTCTCGCTCTGGTAACAGGTTTCCGGCCATAACAGTACATGAAGGAGAATTACCGACTCTCTAGGAAACTAGTTGATTTTGATTTCTTCTCCTCTACACTACTAGTAAGTGCTAAAATTGAAGGAGGCATTGGTGTCCACCAGAGAATTCGCTAATCATATACGCACAGGGGTTCCTTATTCATTATCACATATCCCGATTAGGGACATGAAAGAGGGGCAGAATGTTTCGCAATGTTTTCTAGTAAGACAGAAGACACAGCGCGTAACACGCGGCGGTGACGCTTATCTAGAGATTCTACTAGCCGATCATACAGGATCTGTTGCTGCCCGTGCGTGGGCCGGCGCAACACAGCGCTTTGCCTCAGGCTTTGCTGAAGGAGATTTTGTCTATGTTGAAGGCCGGACCGAAACCTACCGTAGCGCGCTGCAGGTCATAGTCGAGTCGATCCGGCAACTAGAAACACACGAAGCAAAGTTTGGGAAACTTTCTGGCTTTGATCCCGCACTTCTTGTTCCTAAGAGTGAGCGCAGCATCGATAAGATGTGGGGTGAGATCCAACAGCTTGCCGAAAGTATCGAGCCGCCTATGCTGCGTAAACTCACAACGAACTTGTTGTCAGCAAATGAGAAGGAATTCAAGGAAGTCCCTGCCGCAATTCGTTATCACCACGCCTACATCGGCGGTCTCCTTGAGCATAGCTTGGAAGTTGCGGTGGGTGTAGCGCATTCGACCAACAACTACCCATTCCTTGATCGAGGGATGGCAATTGCCGGCGCTATCTTGCATGACATCGGGAAAATCAAGGAACTGGAGAACCCAATTGCTCCCCGGCATACCTTGGGGGGTCAATTAATTGGACACTTGCTTCTTGGACGTGACATGATTCGCGAAGAAGCTAAGGCAATCGATTGGCCGGATAACCGTCTTCCACAACTCTTAGAACACATCATAATCTCTCATCACGGAGAGCTTGAATTTGGGTCAGCTATTGTTCCCAAAACAGCTGAAGCCATTGCTGTGTATCTTTTTGACAACCTTTCAGCAAAGCTGAACATGGTACGGATGCACACTGCAAATGACACAGAGCCAGGGGATTTTACCGGTTGGCAAACACCACTCGATCGAAAGCTATTCAAGGGTGTCCTCAACAGCGGCGTAACCTGAGGTTCTTCGAGGATTCTTTCCGTCGAATACTACAGTTGGCACTGATCCGCTATGCTTTCGTTGCGTGCCCAATGGATTGCTCTATAATAACTTAAGTGGCAATCAGCCAAAGAAGTCAAAGGAGTTTGGCATGAATCGAACCAGTTATTGTACCGAGCTTTCCTTGAAAGATCTGTCACGACGAGTAACCCTATGCGGTTGGGTGAAACGCAGCCGCAACCTAGGAGGAGTTAGTTTTGTCGATCTCCGTGACAGCTCGGGGGTAATTCAGCTGCTTTTTCCACTTGGAGAGAACACGCTGGCAAGCGGATGTGCAGTTAGCAGGGAAGACGTTATTGCGGTGACCGGAGTAGTTTGTCCTCGTACCGCGAAGAATGTCAACCCGGATATGGTCACTGGTAAGATCGAAGTGAGAGTAGAGGAAATGGAGATACTCAACAGGTCACTTACTCCTCCATTTCTCATTGAAGGTGATGGCTCAGATACAACTGAAGAGACACGCATGCGCTTCCGCTATATTGACTTGCGTCGCAGACGTATGCAGGACAACCTTGCCTTACGACACAGACTCTTCAAGGGAATTCGTGACTATTTCTCCACTGAGCATTTTTTGGAGATCGAAACCCCAGTACTTACGAAATCAACACCTGAAGGAGCACGCGATTTCCTTGTTCCTAGCCGTATTATGCCAGGAAGTTTTTATGCCCTTCCTCAATCACCACAACTATTCAAGCAACTGCTCATGATTGGTGGAATCGATCGCTACTTCCAGATCGTTAAATGCTTCCGTGATGAGGACCTGCGCGCCGACAGACAACCTGAATTTACCCAACTTGACCTCGAGATATCCTTTCCACATGGCAAGGAAGAGATCCTTGACCTGTTGGAAGGAGCGCTGGTTGAGCTATTTAGAAACGAGCTAGCCATTGAACTTCATACTCCATTCCCTCGCCTTGCTCATCGAGAAGCGCTAGCGCGTTACGGATCGGATAAACCTGACCTGCGCTTCGATATTGAGATCCAAGACATCTCCGATACTGTACGTGGAAGTACTTTTCGTATCTTCACTACAGCTATTGCTTCTGGTGGAAAGATCGCTGGGATTAACGCCGCTGGCTGTGCAAGCTACTCTCGGTCGGCAATCGATTCTCTGAAGGAAGTTGCTCTAAACGCAGGCGCGAAGGGATTGCTGTGGATAAAACTAGGAGAACAGGTGACTTCTCCTCTCTCCAAGTTTCTATCTTCCGAAGAGATTACATCGATCGCTGCTAAGTTCTCAGCTACGCAAGGAGACCTGCTTCTCATCCTCGCGGGAAACAACATACAGCCAGCGCTGGGCATGTTGCGTTTAGAGATAGCGCGGCGCGAAAAGCTGGCGGGGAACAACGAGTGGAAATTCCTCTGGATCACTGATTTTCCCTTGTTTGGTGTCGACGAAACAGGAAACCTGACAAGCGAGCATCATCCATTTACTTCTCCTCAAAAGGAACACGAGGAAAAGCTTGAACACGACCCGCTTTCAGTCTTGTCAAATGCCTATGATTTAGTACTTAACGGAACCGAGCTGGGAAGTGGAAGTATCAGGATCCACTCACGTCCTGTTCAGGAAACAATCTTCCAACTGCTGAACATCTCGCCGGAGGAAGCGCAGAGGCGCTTTGGTTTTTTCCTACACGCGCTTGAGTATGGCGCGCCACCACACGGCGGATTTGCACTCGGGCTTGACCGATTAGTGATGCTCATGGCCCAGGAGCGCTCACTGCGGGACGTCATAGCATTTCCAAAGACCACTATGGGTTTATGTCCTCTCACAGAATCTCCGATGCCGGTCACGTCTGCCCAGCTAGAAGAACTGAGACTGGACGTGAAGGGGCCGTAGTGCAACTGAGACCACGCAGGTATATCCCGTTCATTGTCTGTGTTGTTGCTCTGTTTGCGGTCTTGTCTATATTAATTGGGGGCTTGGATCAGCTAGAACTCCTTCCGGGGAAACCCTTGCCAAACCCATTTGCCAACCTTCCGGAAGAGACAGACAAAGAAAGCCCCACTACGGAACGCGGAACAGGGAAGAAGGCACTTCAAACTACAATTCGTGTCTTGATCACCATCGCCCTGGCCGCGATGGTCGTATTTGCTGTCATCTCACCTCGATTCCGATGGCAGCTTATTGTCACGGCAATCATCTTTGCTCTATTCCTGGGTTTAACATCTCTCATCACCCCGGTCGAGGGCGAGCCCCCGCAAATGGGGCCAATGAATAGCGCCATCTCTCTGGGAGAGCCACAGGATTCACAGCCATTGCCAAAACCGGATATACCCGAGGCTAGCGCCCCAACTTGGTTGGTAATTCTGTTGGCACTCGGTGTGGGACTAGCAACCACTGCTATAATCATCGCGGTCGCTCTCAAGATCTTGCCCAGAATTAAGGCTCGCGCAGCTCACAATCGGGGCCTGCTCGAAGAGCTTGCCGAACAGGCGAATAGTGCGCTCAAGCAAATCCAGGCCGGTAACGATTCGTATGAAGTAGTTCTCAACTGTTATAAAGAGATGGTCAGAATCCTGAGCCCGAAAGAAGGTGTTCGCAATTTGGTTTATCTTACTGCACGGGAGTTCTCCAGGCTTTTGCGTTCACGTGGAATGAAAGACATCCATATTGACCGGCTCACCTCAATCTTTGAGCTGGTTCGTTACGGTAACCGCTCCCAGCAGTCATTTGCGAATGAAGCACTTGCTTGTCTAACAGCAATCCACAACAATTATGCGCTGGCTCATACGAAATGAAGACGCGTAGAGCAATTATCCTGATCATAGGTCTTCTCCTGACGCTGTGTGTGACCATTGCATTTCTCCTCTTCTTGCAGGATTTTCTGCGCACTGCTATTCTCGACCCAGTCATCACAGGATATTATACGATTCGCTGGTATGCTCTTCGGCTTCCCGAGTTGTGGTTGTGGAGCGTCATTACCTTGGTTGCTGCTGTGCTTCTTGTGCGTGCCTACCTTCGCGTTCTTACTGGAGCTGTGCGCCAACCCCACAGCCGAGTGCTGCCAGTGCCACAAGAAGATAATCTGGACATCCTTGCTGAATTGGTTGATCGAGCTCATCACCATGTCTTTTCCCGATTGAGGCTTGTAGGAGAGTTAGCCGCGCTGGCAATAAGGATGATCGCCTGGAAAGAGGGCGTTTCTCTTGGAGAAGCGCGTCTAAAATTTGAGTCAGGCAGCTGGTGCGAAAAGCCAACAGTAAGAGAGTTTTTCGACCGCCACAAGCTCAGATATGAGAGGAGCAAAGCTCGCCACTTTGGGGAGCAATTGGAACAGACAATCAGTTTTCTTGAAGACTATCAACGGAGGGTATGAATGGAGATAAGTCAGGTAAAGCTACGCGCGCAGCAAGTCCTTGACGAAGTAGCAAAAGCAATCGTTGGGAAGGAAGAAGTCCTACATCAAACAATGGTGGCGATTCTCGCGGCTGGACACATCCTGTTTGAGGATTATCCCGGCTTAGCTAAAACGCTGATTGCACGAAGCTTTGCACGCGTGCTCGGGATTGAATTCAAGCGGATTCAGTTCACTCCGGATCTGTTGCCCAGTGATATTACGGGTTCCCATATTTTTGACACAGCGAAACGATCTTTCACTCTTGCTGTTGGTCCAATATTCGCTAACATCATCCTCGGTGACGAGATCAATAGAGCAACCCCAAAAACCCAATCCGCGCTCCTTGAAGCAATGCAGGAATCCCAGGTAACAATCGGCGGAGAGACGCACCCACTTCCGTCACCATTCATAGTGATTGCGACCCAGAATCCAATCGAATATGAAGGAACGTTTCCTCTTCCTGAAGCCCAGCTTGACCGGTTCATGGTGCGCCTTCTCGTCGGCTATCCTGATCACGACGGAGAAGTAGAGATTCTACGCCGGCGACAGGAGCGTAAGAATGACGAAATCGCACTGAACCCAATCATAGATAGCGACGAGCTATTGACAATGCGCAGCGCCGTGGAAGATGTTTTTGTCCACCCCGATATCGCATCATACATTGTTTCCCTTGTCGCGAAGACACGCACCGATCCAAGTATTTACGTAGGAGCAAGCCCTCGAGGATCGCTTGCCTTGTTGAAGCTTTCTCGCGCACACGCAGCAATTGAAGGCCGTGACTACGTACTTCCTGACGATGTCAAGATCCTGGCGGTGCCCGCCCTAGCTCACCGACTTATTCTTAGCCCAGAATTGTGGTCAAAGAAACTCACCTCAACCGATGTCATGGAGAAGATCCTTAGCACTATTCCTGTTCCCAAGGTCGATTGAGGTGCACGTCCAAACCAAGCTTGCTATCTACATTGGAGCTGGCATTGCGCTGTCGGTATTGGCGATTCTTCTGCGAAGCGGAAGAGTTCTAGCTCTGACTGCACCGCTTTTCGTATACGCGAGTGCACTTATTGGCTTTGACATGATGCGCCAAAAGCCACAGATCTCCGTCTGGCGTAGGCTTGAAACTAGCCTGGTTGAAGAAGGGCAACACATCCACGTTACACTGACTGCCAAGAATCGTGGCAGATCGGCGGTATGGCTGGGATTATCGGAGAAGCTGCCTTCAAAGATCAGTGTCATGGATGGTGAAACATCTTTGCTGGCTTTGCTAGCACCAGCTGAACAGACAAGTATTTCCTATGTCTTGCAGGCCCCGCGGGGGAGCTATTCCATCTCTCGTGTAGAGATGGTAACTTGCGGCACTTTCATTCCCATTCTCTACAGAGAGCACTTCCTTGCCGAGACCTTGTTTCGCGTCTTTCCACGGATAGAACCACTAGAGGAATTGGTGATTCGACCCCGGAATACTCGTATCTATGCTGGAAACGTTAAGGCAGGCATTGGGGGAGTTGGCCTCGATTTCTTCGGTTGTCGGGACTACGTCGCAGGAGACGACATCAGGCGAATTAACTGGCGTGCATATGCAAAACGAGAAGAGCTGGTGATAAACGAATTCGAACAGGAGCAAGTTGCCGATGTAAGCATAATCCTTGATGCGCGCAAGCGCGCCAATACATCGCTTAACAGTCAGGAGGTTTTTGACTGTGCCGTACGAGCAGCAGCAAGCATTAGCTCTCATTTGCTAACTCAGGGGAATAACGTTGGTTTACTCATCTATGGTGACTACATCAACTGGACCTACCCTGGATACGGCAAACTCCAACAACAAAAGATCCTCGATGCTTTGTCATGCGTAAGAACAGCAGACAAACCTGTATTTGAGCATCTACACAGGATCCCTACTGGTTTTTTTCCTCCTCGCTCACAGCTAGTAGTTGTCAGTCCTTTAGCTGGGGTAAGTGATATTGAGGTTTTGGGAATGCTGCATGCTCGTGGCTATCAGATAGTACTTGTCGCGCCTCGTCCCTTTCCTTCTCAATGCAGACAACACAAGGCTGATCCAAAGCTCGCGTTTGCCCAGCGTATCATCAAATTGAAGCGCTCATTCCTGCTCGATACGCTTACACGCATTGGAATAGTGGTTGTGGACTGGAATACTGACACGCCTTTGTCTCATTCACTCAGCCGGGTATTGTCGCGACAAGCAAGGAGGTATAGATGAGACCCTATTCCATGCTTTTCTTCTCTATCGGAATGGCGATGATCGCCGGCGCCCAATTCCATCGAGCGTCGCCCATACTTGGCGCAGCGGGTCTCTTCCTCGGAGTGCTTTGGATTATTCTTCTCATAATTGGCCCAACAACAAAAGCTCTAACAGTCTTGTTTTTCGCGTCTATCATGCTTGCGCTGATTGTCACATTATTGGGAGAAACTCCCTACCTAACAGTCTGCGCACTGAGCAGTGTGATTATTGGCTGGGAATTCGCGGTAACCGGCAGGCAGATCGCGGCATTTCCAAGAAAGGCACAGAGAGGATTTCTAAGACCCTACCTGTTTCGTATGCTTGCACTGGGCATAGGTGGTTCTCTTCTAGCTGTGGTTGCACTCTCCCTCCGCGGCCGCTACTTTCTGAGCTTCCGTTTAGCGCTAGGGTTGGGGGTTGGAGCGTTATTGCTATTAGCGTTCATGTTTAAGCCAGGACCGCAGAACAACGACTAGTTATGGCTTACTCTCCCATGAGCTATATATATCCCCACAAACAGGCACAACGATCAGTGTTGTCTGAGCATATCCAGTTGACTCACCGCCCAGCTCGGGATTCCCCACGCCAAAGGATCGCCGCAATCGGTAACAGATTACGTTTGTCCTGCCCGCTGCTATTTCGCTAAGCCACAACGCTTGTAGGTTGCGCCCCTCTATTTTCACAAAGCTTCCGCCAGCATCCAGGATGTCCACCTGCCAGCCTATGGGAATTGACTCCTGCACTGCGACCGGTAATACCGATGTTGTCGAGGCGACAGTAAGAGACACCAGTATTGTCCCTGTTTCTTCGATCAAGGCTTCACGTACCGCAAGCAGCGGGGACTTTCCCACCAAAAGCCCCTTACATCGTGTGGCTCTCTTTCCATCACTCCTTGTTGCCTGAAGCGAGACTCTAGTATAACCCGCATTGCGAAAGCTATACTCTACGTACGGTTCCTTGGTTGATATGTCATAGATGCCATCGCCATCGAAATCCCATCCATACGAAATTGCCTCATCAGTCGCACAAGAGGAGGTTACCTCAAATGCCACACTGTCTCCTGGGGCGGGGTTGTAATCTGATGGCTCAAAATCGGCCTCGAACCCTAAGCCAGTAAATGCTATTCCCGCAATCATCACGCCGGCAAGAAAGACACTCAGGGTTCTCATCTTCTTCTCCTTACCCTGCCCTTGGCCATGGTACTCTCCGACAAACAGCCCTCGCTTCTAGAACCCATACCATTTCCCATTTCAAGTCACCTGCCACAACGCTACTGGCCATTGTCGTTAGGGATGTAGTATTAACGGAAAGCGCTTGGCAGGGGATTGCAAACAGCTGTATTGCTAAGCCAATAAGCAATGATGGTCTTCATGGTTTCGTAGTCAATAGTTTGCCCGTTGGTGCGTGGTACCGGTTCATCTTCAAGCCAGAAAGCGATTGCGCGCTGCACCTGTTCAAATGATATGTACGCGGAGAGGTCAATATCAATCGTATCGTTCTTTACATCCCACCGAGAAACCGCTCCAAGCAACGGGAGCGCCTTGACAATGCCAACGTTACTGTCTCCTCCAACTATCACCTCAACACGCGGAAGTACAGCATCCACCACACCAAACACGTCATTTGTGGTAACGTAGGACGGGCTGTCCTTGGGAGGTTTGATCACCGCGTTCTGTGGAACTGTCACTTGATAGACGATTGTTTTTGTCGTACCTGTTGGAACCTTGCCCGGGAAGACCCATTGCGCGCTACTTTCTTTGTACAAGAATCCATCATTCTCTATGGGCATTACTCTCCAGCTGGAAAGAACTTCCTCAGAAACTCCCACACCATAAAGATCCTGATCGGCTTTCAGTTCCACCCGCACCCCGAATGTGTCACCAGCAACATTTCCATTTCTATCATAGTAGTCTAGAAGCACGTTGTTACATGGGAAAGGCGCGGTAATTGTGCGCAATGACTCGATATTTGCCATGGGAACAAGTGGAAGCGGCTGATTAACGGGCGTACACGTATAGCTATAGGCTATTAGATCCTTTATTGCTTGTGCATCAATCCGTGTCCTTTGCGTCGCAGGAACAATTGTGTCATTCATCCACATTTCCAGAGCGCGGTCAAGTTGCCCGGGCTGAATCATTTTTGATAGACGTAGATCGATTGTATCTCCTGACGCATCTTCTTGATTACCAGGGACTAGATGGGCAATTGCTGTCTTAATATCCAGGCCATCGCTGACCTCAATATCTGTTTCTCCCCCAACTAGCATGTCAATAAAGGGGGTTACGGCCTGAAAGCCACCGACGATAACAAAACGGGCAGGCAAAGATGTGGAGCCAAATGCTTCGCTTTCCGGAACTGTCACTTCATACGAGATAATTCTGCTTGTTCCTGCCTCTAGGTCCTCAACAAATACCCACTGCTTATCAGCGTGCTTGAATACAGTCCCTATATTCTCTAATGGTTCAATCTTCCAGCCAAGCGGGAGTATCTCTTGCAACCCTGCTCCAGCAAGAGCCATTTGTGGTTCAATCTGCACCTCTACCTTAAACGTACTCCCGGGCAGAGCAAGATCTGTGGAAATCCTCCGAACTACCTTCACTGACAAAGAGGAAATATCAATTGTGTACGTGTAGGATGATTGAGCCCCTCTACTGTCAGTAGCGCGTAACGTCACATGCTTAATGCCAGTCGCGCTATAAACATGACTGGCAATGGGATCCGAAGTAGACGCCTCAAACACGTCATCCCCATCAAAATCCCATTCATAAATTGCAATTGTCCCTTCGAAAGCAGTAGTTCCACTCGCGTCAAAAGTGGTTACTGCGTCAATGTACCGCTCAGCTGGTGAAACGCTGAACGTGGCAACCGGAGGCATGCTCATGGCCTCGGGCTCGGGTCCGGCCCCGGCCCCAGCCTCCTGAATAAGAATGGGATCGTCCAGCGTAAGATTAATTACATCCGGAGATAAGATATCGCCGCTGAGAAACCTGACGGCGTCAATTCCAGAAACTGAGCTGGGGTCGATAACTATCTCAAGGTCAACCCCAGCAGCAAGCGGGCCCAATACCATTCCATCGCATTTCCCTTCGCTCCATCCCCAGGAGACAATTGCGGTTGGTGGTGTCAGTTTCCAGGTGTCGAAGAAATCGAATTCGTCATCTTTGACCAAGAACTCCGCGTCAGCGGGAACGCCAGACATACTCACCCGAGTTGTTCCTCCCACACCTGTAGGTGCATCGACCAACATGAACAGCGACAGCATCTTGGTGGTCGTATCTTGGTACAAGAACATCACGATTGTGCTGGTTTCGTGTAAAGCGAGGTTTGCAGACTGAAAGGTTTCCGCGTCATAATCATAGTAGTCAACTACTCCCAAAACGCTCTTTATCGGTTCAATTCGCACCTGTTCTCCGCCTTGTCTAACCACATAGGAATATTCTCCCTGGGCAAGCGCCATTACGGAAAGACAGAGGATCATCAGAGTACAAAAGAAGATAAAACCACGAAAGCCGATCCTATCTGCTCTCATTATCGCCTCCTTGCTTTCACTACTCCATCTTGCATGCCGCAAATCAGTGATCTATTGCGCTGACATTCATTGTAACAATAACAGAGAGCGAAGTCGAAACCAAGTCACAGGGTGGCGGTGAGTTGATAGAGGATCTTGTCTACTGCTTCTCGCGCTGCGGTCAGTGGATCTGCCGTAAACACTGACAGAACCGGGCAATCAGTGTGGGTAACGGCAATACCGCATTCTGCCTTCCCTGATGGGTCATAAACTGTGGCAGCCATAGTAACTGTTGCCCTCTTATCGACCCCGAAAAGTGTTACGGCCGGATTCAGGAGGAAAGACATTGGATTACGCAAGAACTCGATAAACACGGTCGTTGCCAGGAGTAGCATTGAGCGCTCCGGCCTAAAGGAGATATCGGTTCCCCAAGAAACAACACGAAAAATAATAAGGTAGTCACAATTCAGGATTCGTGCCAGTTCTCTCATTTGCCCTATCGAAGTATCATCATCGATGCGCATACTGGTAACCCTCTGCGCATATATGACATCTTCTGGGCTACAGACTCTTGCACCCGTTAGAATCGGTGAATGCTTGTTGATGTAATCTCCAAGGGCCTCGAATTCCACCGCAGAAATAGAAGGGTTTGCTTCAAGATAAACGGCAAGCCTTGGTCCTTGAGAATACCCAGAAACAACCAGAGATAGAACAACCAATATTGTTGCGCACGCACACAGAACCCACGATCCACCTCTAACCATGATCCCCCTTCATTTACACCAATGTCTCTCATCTCTATTCTGCCTTGATGGTGTTCCAATGGGATGAAAGGAGTTAGGGCCTTGTTCCCGTTTTGTCCACTCTCTGCATGACATGTGTCCAACGGGAAAGCTATTCTAGAGGGAGATCTCCTGCGGCTCCTGCGCAGCGTGTGGGTGTTCGGGGCCACAGTAAAGCTTAAGTTTGCGAAGCATTTGTCGACTGAGATTGTTCTTTGGAAGCATACGACG
>JAUVYF010000080.1 GCA_030603215.1 Candidatus Bipolaricaulota bacterium | reverse complement strand
GTCGTGTTGTCCGATGATGGATCGATTGTGGGGGCGTCGGACCACGATGTCGTACCGGTCAATACGAGGGCAACCACAAGGGTTGCCCCTACTTTGGGTCATGTGATCGGCACATACAAATCCCTTGTTACCACTCAACCAATCAACTACTCAACTCGCCTTTTCTCGGCTCCCGACTATGTTTTCAAGTCAACGAACCCTACGAACCCAACAAACCCAACGAACTCATTACCCATCACTCATCACGCATAACAGTTATCAGGTCTTACTTATTTGACTGAAACCAGTGCTTCCAGGTACTCTCGGATATCGCCTAACCCGTAGGTTGTTTTGAGCAGTTTGTTATCCTCAAGCCACGCATCCTTTATGGTATCGTCCCTTCGGATCTCAATGTCATTGAATCCAAGATTTGCTACTAATTGTTTTGCTTCCTCTTCGATATGTTTATCCTTTACGCGAAACAAGAAGCGGGGAAAACTTGCCATGATCACACCTCCAGATAAGCAAGTATACCGATTTGACGCGAGCCCGTCAGCTGTACTAATTGAGGATCGACTGGACAAGGATGAGGTTGAAGCCTAGAATTGAAGGCATGAAGACAGTCGATTTGATCAGAAAGAAACGTGATGGGGGAAAGCTTACCCGGGTCGAAATCAGGAACCTGATCAACGGTTTTGTCTCGCAGAAAATTCCGGATTATCAGATGTCGGCCTTATTGATGGCGATCTACTTCCGTGGAATGCACGAGGAGGAAACAGCAAGCCTCACAGATATTATGGCTCATTCAGGAGAGATGCTCGATCTCTCCGCGATGCCTGGTTTCCCAGTGGACAAGCATTCCACCGGCGGTGTAGGAGATACGACTTCGCTTGTCCTGATTCCGCTGCTTGCCTCTGCCGGTTTGACTGTAGCCAAGCTCTCCGGTCGGTCACTGGGACATACGGGCGGGACAATCGATAAGTTGGAATCGATTCCCGGATTTCGGACTGACCTGTCACGCAAGGAATTTCTAGCGCTTGTGGAGGATACTGGGTTTGCTCTTGCCGATCATACTGAGGACATGGTTCCCGCGGATCGACTGTTGTACGAATTGCGTGATGTCACCTCTACGATTGATTCTCTCCCGCTAATCACCGCCTCAATCATGTCGAAGAAGATTGCTGGCGGGGCCAGGGGAATTGTGATCGATGTTAAGGTTGGTGTCGGAGCGTTTCTTCCAAGATTGGAAGACTCACGCCAACTTGCCCGTGGACTCGTTTCGATCGGCACACAGCTCGGGCGCAAGATCTCAGCCATCATCACCGACATGTCTCAACCTTTAGGGGAAATGGTAGGCAACTCGCTAGAGGTGAAAGAAGCAATACGCACGCTCAAAGGAGAAGGCCCGCAAGACTTGGAGGACCTGTCCTGTGAACTAGGAGCGGAACTTCTCCTTTTTTCACAGAAGGAAACCAGACAGGAAGACGCGGTTCAAAAACTACATGAATTGCTACACAATGGGGCCGCCCTGGACAAATTCCGAACCCTGATAGCAAACCAGAGCGGAGATCCGGCAGTTATCGAGGATTTCTCGTTGCTTCCTACGGCGAGTAAGCAGATCAATATCCTTGCTCCTCGCACTGGCGTTGTCACCGAACTCAACGCTCTTATGATCGGCCGTGCCGCAAATCTTCTCGGCGCCGGTCGATTCGTCAAAGGGGATACGGTTGACCATGCCGTGGGGATAGAACTTATGAGGAAGATTGGCGATCGGGCCGAAAAAGGGAAACCACTCGCAATTCTGCACGTAAACAGCGCTGCAAGCCTTGAGGAAGCCCGTGCTATGGTCAGAGAGGCCTACAAGATTGGGGAACGGTCCGTTGTCGCCCCCGAGCTAGTTATCGAACGCATCGCCGCTTAGAGAGGCTACAGAGAAAACGCCTCGGGGAGCAGATTGCTGATTGTTGTGCTCTTGTATGTTCCTTGCGAGCTTCCCATCACGATCTTGAGGTCAGGCGCGTGTTCATGAAGCACCTGCCGGCATGCTCCGCATGGACGGCAGTAGGCAGCCTTGCAAACAACTGCCAGCTTGACGAAGTCGTGTTTTCCCGCGGAGATTGCATTAAAGAGAGCCACTCGTTCGGCGCAGATCGATAGGCTATTTACCGCATTCTCCACATTTACTCCGGTGTACACAGTTCCATCCGCACAAAGGAGCGCCGCCCCAACTGGAAAGCGCGAATACGGACAGTGGGCGTGTTTACGTGCTTCCATTGCCTGTTTTAGTAACGTTTTGTTGTCCATCAGAAACGAATCACTAGCTCTACGCTTCCAGCCCATTGGCCAACCTTGATCTTCCAAGATCCTGGTGTTTGACTTATGGGAAGCATGAAGCGTGCTTCGCCGGCCAAGCGCAAGAATGGCAGGCCGACCTCAACCCCGAAGGACACGTGCGCGGCAAACGCCGACCAGGAAAGCCCATCAAGATGAAGTTGATCCAACACTGACTGAAAACCAGGCGACTGAGGATCTAAAATGGATGGATCTAGCCCAATCTCTCCTTGAATAAGGTCGAGTCCCGCCCCGAAGCTTACTCCCGCGATCACTAGGTCAAGCCGTTTTATCACATCGGTGGACAGCATGAATGTAGAGAATAAAGGAGCAATCGAGTATCTTGTTGTGGATCCGTTTATCTCGATCTGTCCATCAATCGAAAGGGGCACATCAAGGTTAAGGAGGTCGGTTGCCTCGAACAGCATCGTTTCATTTAGCATCCCGCCCGACAAGCGTATCCCATCGATTACAACAAGCGGGAGGTCAAACTCAATCGATCCACCCACAAGCGGGATTGGGAACGAAGTTATGGAGAACTGTTCTATATTCGATATGAAGTCAGTGATACTGTTGTTGATGTCACCGAGCAAAGCATCTATCTCTGTTGTGGGCATTCCAAGATCCTGGAGCCATAGGCCAAGTGCGTCCAGTGAATCGTCGACTATCTCAGGAATTTCCACTAGCGTTTCTGTAAGATCGACCGTATAAAACGGGACTCCAAAGCTTATTCCTCCACAAGACGCACTCATTGCGACTAGTGCGATGAGCAGCATTGAGATTGCGCAGCTTAGAGTTGGTGCCTTTTTCGTCATTGTCTGTCCCATCCCTCCCATTCGCGACGTTTTAGCACCGCTCGCTTGATTTTCCCGCTTGCTGTTTTCGGGAGTTCGGTTGAGAACTCAATCTGTCGCGGGTACTTATATGGCGCGGTAACATTCTTTACGTGGTTTTGTAGTTCTGTTATTAGCTCTTCTGAGGGGGTGTATCCGCTGGCAAGAATAACGAATGCTTTGACGATCTCTCCACGTTCGCGGTGCGGGGCCGCAACCGCCGCTGCTTCAACTACGGCGGGGTGGCTGACCAAGGCATCCTCTACTTCAAATGGGCCTATTCTATAGCCGGAACTTAGGATAACATCGTCAGCCCTTCCTTCAAAGAACAGGTATCCATCTTCATCTTGTCGTGCAAGATCCCCAGTGCGGTACCATCCACCAGCAAACGCTTCCTTATCTAGATCCGGCGCATTCCAATAGCCATCGAAAATCGCTGGGTTTTCCGGGCGAAGCGCAATCTCCCCAATCTGTCCTTGTCTTACAGGGACTCCATTGGCATCGATCAATACTACTCCCGGGCCGGGAGTGGGCTTACCCATTGCCCCTGGCTTCACTTCAAGTCCAGGGTAATTGCACACGAGGCAGATACTTTCGGTCTGGCCGTAACCGTCACGAATTGTCACACCAAAGGCTCGCTTGAAGGCCTCTATCGGTTCTACATTAAGAGGCTCGCCGGCCGATAGAGCATCCTGCAAAACGAAATTGTAATCTGCTATATTGGGGAGTTGGGCAAATAGACGGTACTCAGTAGGAGTAGCGCATATCCTTGTTATCTTGTATCGTTCGATTAACCCTAGATAACGTTCGACATCAAACCGTCCATTGTACAGCAGTTGTGTCGCTCCGGTAGTTAACCCGACACCGATGGGGCTCCAGTACCATTTTGCCCAGCCAGGAGCAGTTGTCGCCCAAATTACGTCGTGCTCAGTTGCTCCCCACCAGTAGTGAGCCGTGACTTGATTATGGCAATACATCCAGCGGTGTTTGTGTACAACCGGCTTCGCATTTCCGGTTGTTCCCGAAGTGAAGCTTATTGTCATTGGATCATCAGCAGTGAGGCTTACTTTCTTTCCTGGGGATGAGGTCTCTTCCACTAGGCGAGAGAGACTGCTCCACCCGTTGCGCTCTTCCCCGATAACGATAAATGTTGTAAGGGGAGAGTTGGCGCCAGCCGCCTCAACCGTTTCAACTGTAGAGGAATCGGCAACGATCACGGTTGCCCCACTCGCCTTAGCGCGGTAGGCGATCTCCGTCGCCTTTAACATCTCGGAACATGGCACAGCGATTGCGCCCGCAATAAACGTTCCCAGCTGTACGACGTATGCCTCGGAGACGCGTGGAAACAAATGCAGAACTGGGTCTCCTTTCTTTACTCCCAACTTCATCAGGGCAGTGCCGAATCGATGCGCGTCTCTTGCTAGCTCGGCAAAGCTTACCTGGCGCTTGTTACCTGCTTCGTTCTCCCAGAATACCGCGATCTTGTCTGGGTTTCTCTTCGCGTGAGCCTCTACAACATCAACGATGTTATAGTCTTCCGGAACCTTCCATGAGAAGCCGCTAACTGCTTTTTTGTAATCTTGTTCATTGTAACGCATGCTCTTTATCACCTTAAGGATAGAGTTTTGAATTGCAGCATGGAACCTTATAGCATATCCTGGGTATCAATAGCAAGCAGGAGGAATATGAAAGCAGGTGTTGTCTTAAATTCGAGCATGGCTAAACGTCTGATTGCAAAAGGTGTAGTGGCTTGTACGACGGTAAGAAAGGCGTTGGTTGATGGAACAGTGGTTGTGACATTGGGGACAACTAATTCCTTGGTTGCGGAAGAGATTCTGGGAGAGCCGATCGATCGGGGTGCATTCGCGGCTGGCTTTATCGATGATCAATGGAATGTCAACGATCGCCTGGGTGAGCTTGGCGAGATTGTCGTGAGAAAAGGGCAACGGATTGACATTGATCCCAAAGACCTATGTAATTCGCTTGGGAATGGAGATGTTGTCATCAAAGGAGGGAACGCGCTCGATCGGCGGGGGATGGTAGGCGTGCTAATGGGTGCTTCGAATGGAGGAACAGTTGGACGGTATCTTTCTCTTGCCCTGGCGCGCGGGGTGGATATCATTATCCCGATCAGCCTGCAGAAGATGGTTTACTCCTCTATCAGCAGTATTGCCAGACAGCTTGGGAGCGGACGGATCGAGTTGTGTATGGGAACTCCATGTGGAATGCAGCTGCTTCCTGGGCAGGTAATAACCGAGATTGACGCGCTGGAAATGCTTTTCCCTGTTGAGGTGATGCAAGTTGCCGCGGGCGGTGTTGGCAAGGGCAAAGGGAGCGTCTCTC
The DNA here is from genome assembly GCA_030603215.1 of Candidatus Bipolaricaulota bacterium. Classification (GTDB taxonomy): domain Bacteria; phylum Bipolaricaulota; class Bipolaricaulia; order UBA7950; family UBA9294; genus JAUVYF01. Next base: position 1,652 of record JAUVYF010000080.1, on the reverse strand, counting down.
TGCTAATTGAGGGAGAAGACAAGTCGGTAAGAGCGGCATTTGATCTAGTAAGCTCCCTTAGAAATGAGCGTGAGATCGAACTGAAAGGGAATGTATGATCGATTCTTATTACTCAGTTGGAGAGCCTGCCTCTGCCCAGATTAAGCGCAAACGATCGCGGTTCATCGCTCTCGTTTATCCTGTCGACGTTGAACAGGATGTAGGGGAGATTCTTGCGCAGATCGATCGGCGGTACCACGATGCCTCGCACCGTTGTTATGCCTATCGTTTGTTGGGCGAAACCGAGTCAATTGCGCGCACAAATGATGCTGGCGAGCCAGCAGGCTCAGCTGGAGGGCCAATCTTACAGCAACTGGAAACAGCGAATCTCTATAATGTATTAGTGGTGGTAGCGCGTTATTTTGGGGGAAAGAAACTTGGTCTAGGCGGAGTAATTCGTGCTTATGCTGGCGCTACTAAGGAAGTCTTAGGTGTAGCGCGGATAGTGGAGAAACATTGCGAAGTAAAGGGTGAGATCTCTTTTCCTCCTGAATTAGGCTCGGTGGTGATGGCCTTGATCCACCATTTTTCAGCAACAGTAGATCAAGTTGAGTACAATGAGCTCGGTCGTGTCTTGGTTGGCGTTGTCCCAAGTCAGCTATCAGCATTTGTGCGAGCTTTGCGTGAGAAGAGCGGGGCCAAGGCAAAGTGGAAGGAGCATCCATGATTGACGCAATTAGTGGGCGAGTGGCTCGTTTGGGCAATGACCACCTAGTACTGGAAAACGCAGGGATAGCCTATCGCATTTTTTCCCCGGTTCGCGCACTTTCTTCTTACCGCAAAGGAGAAGAAGTACTTGTCTATGTGCACCTACTGGTGCGCGAAGATCGGATTCTGTTGTTTGGTTTTCCATCGTTTAAGGAAAGAGAGCTATTTCGCGTACTTCTTCCGGTGAGCCAGGTTGGGCCACGCCTGGCACTGCAGATGCTTGGGGCCTTCTCTCCTGAAAGGCTTGTGCAAGTAGTACAAGACGGAGATATAGAGCAGTTGATGAGAATTAAGGGAATTGGTCGCAAGACAGCACAACGGATCCTGGTAGAGCTAGGTGACAAGATTGGAGACAAAGTTGACATCACTCCTGTTGTGCTTCCTCTGTCAGACAAAGAGGAGGTAGCCTTGCGCGCCCTAACTTCAAGAACACTTGGTTTCTCGGCAAGTGAGGCACGTCGCGCGCTTGCAAGATTGCGCGGCGAAGACCTGCCCGTAGAGGGGTTGGTGCGTCGCGCGCTAGAGATTATCGGCTCCTAACGATGCGGATTCTGGGAATAGACTACGGGCACCGACGTCTTGGCATAGCCTTAAGTGATGATGAGAAGATCCTGGCAAGCCCACTCCCCGTCTATTCTCGCCGCAACTTGGATGTGGATCTTGCTTTTCTGCTTGGCATTGTCAAGGAGAATGAAGTTGAGCGAGCTATTGTTGGCCTACCGCGTAACATGAACGGTTCTATCGGCAAGATGGCCAAGGAAGTATTGTCTTTTGCCGACAAGCTGCAAAGGAAGATCAACATTCCGGTAAGCACGTTTGATGAGAGGATGACAAGCGTTGAGGCGGAGCGGGTCCTTGTGGAGACGAATCTTTCACGCAAGCGCCGTAAGGGCCTACGTGATAGT
>JAUVYF010000029.1 GCA_030603215.1 Candidatus Bipolaricaulota bacterium | reverse complement strand
TTGCATGGGTACACACAAGATTGATTTCGATTTATCGATACTCCATTTATCAGAATCTCCGAAGATAAGAGTTGTACCACCGGGCCCGGAATCAAAGAAGCTATTAGATGAGCAAAGGAAAATAGAATCTAGTGCTGTGTCTTATCCACAATCAATTCCCTTGGCAATTGACGAAGCCAAAGGAGCTACGATAAGAGACGTGGATGGCAACATATACCTTGATTTCTTTGGCGGGGCCGGGGTATTGAATGTTGGTCAATTAAACCCCAAAGTAATAAGTGCAGTAAATGAGCAGCTGAAGAAACTTGTACATGCGCTTGACTTTCCAACTAGAACAAGGATAGATCTCGGAAAGAAGCTCCTGGAAATCGCCCCGGGAGAGCTAAAATCCGGCAAAGTATTCTTTAGTGCTCCTACTGGTTCTGACGCTGTTGAAGCGGCCATCAAACTCGCCATGCATAATACTGGAAGAAAAACGATACTTGCTTTTGAGGGTAGTTATCACGGGATGACCCGGGGAGCACTATCCGTTTCAAGCGGAAGGAAATTCTATGAGGATTATCTTCCCTTACTTCCGCAAACTCACTTTGCTCCGTTCGCCTATTGTTACAGGTGTGCATTTGGTAAGGAATATCCTGATTGCGACTTAGAATGCCTTAAATATGTCGAGCATTTGCTCGCGGACCCTCATTCCGGTGCCTCTATACCCGCGGCAATAATAGTTGAGCCGGTGCAAGGGGAAGGAGGGAGTATTGTTCCCCCTAAAGAATTTCTTCCCGGTTTGAGAAAAATAGCCGACCAGTATTCAATCCCACTTATCTTTGATGAAATCCAAGCAGGCAACGCGAGATGTGGGAAGATGTTTAGCTGCGAGCTTACAGACACCACTCCCGACATAGTGACCATAGCAAAAGGGTTTGGAGGGATAGGTTTTCCACTTGGAGCCATAATTTACAAAAAGGAGCTTGATACCTGGAAGCCGGGTGCTCACATTGGGACCTTTAGGGGTCACCAGGTGGCAATGGCGGCTGGGTTAGCGAGTATTAGATTCATAGAAGAATATGATATTGCGCAGCATTCTGCGAACATGGGGAAAACAATGCTCGAAATGTTGAAAGCAGCCGAGGATAACCTCAAGTTTGTAGGTGAATCAAGAGGGGCAGGCTTGATGGTAGGTGTAGAATTTGTAAGGGACAAAGAGAGCAAGGAACCATACCCGGAAATGGCAAAGAGAGTCCAACATATCTGCTATAAGAACGGGGTAATATTTGAGTTGGGTGGTCACTTCTTCAATGTAATTAGGTGTCTTGCCCCTCTTACAGTGACAGAGAAGATAGTTAGAACGGGGACGGAAATCCTCATAGAATCTATAACAAGAGCAGAGAAAGAAGTGTAGCATTTGATCTTGGCTAAGATCATCAGGAGGCGCAAAATGCTTGGTGGATATAGTGGGAAAATGCTCGAGATTAATCTTACTACCAATAAAGTGAAGAACTTCTTCCCCAACGAAAAGAGACTTAGGGCTTTTATCGGGGGAAAAGGCTTGGGTGCAAGGATCTTAATAGATGAGTTAGAACCCGGTGCTGATCCACTTGGACCTGAGAATCCCTTGATATTCGCAACAGGACCCCTTACAGGCACAACAGCCCCAACATCTGGAAGGTTTTGTGTAGTGACGAAATCACCCGCCACCGGGCTATTTCTGGACTCCCAGGTTGGGGGTTATTTTGGTCCAGAGATGAAGTTCACCGGATATGACTTGATAATCATAAAGGGAAAGGCAAGCAAGTTAGTTTATCTATTAATTGAGAATGGTAAGGTATCCATTGAGGATGCTTCAGAATTAATGGGAAAGGGGATCTTTGAAACTGAGGAAACCCTCAAGAAACGACATCCAGGAGTGAGGGTTGGTTCTATTGGCCCGGCTGGAGAAAAACTTGTTAAATTCGCATGTATCGGTTTCGATCTTTATAGACAGGCGGGTCGTGGTGGGGCCGGCTGTGTAATGGGTTCTAAGAACTTGAAAGCCATCGCGGTCACAGGTGATCGTAAAGTAAGATATGCTGATGAAAGGGAGTTCAGAGCCTTGGTTAAGAATGCGCATCATTCAATTAAAACAAATGACACTGTCTCATTGAGAACAAGGTATGGGACACCATTGTGGGTTAACCCTGTAAACGAAGCAGGTTTGCTTCCAACGAAAAACTTCAGTAAGGGGGTCTTCGACAAGGCTGACGAGATCTCTGGTGAGGCCATGAAAGAAAGAATATGGGTCAAGAATAAGGCCTGTTTTAGGTGCCCTATTGCTTGCGGGAAGCTGACCGAAGTAAAGCAAGGGAACTACAAGGGAACAGTAGTCGAAGGTCCTGAATATGAGACCCTTGCGTTAATGGGTTCAAACTGTGAGATAGGCTCAATAGAAGCTATAGCTATGATGAATATGCTTTGTGATGATCTGGGTCTTGATACGATCTCCACTGGCAATGTGTTGGCATTTGCAATGGAATGTCACGAGAGGGGAATTATAGAGGAAGATCTACATTTTGGCGATGCAGATACAGCAATTGAAATGATTAAGAAGCTCGCCTACCGAAAGGGACTCGGTGACTTGCTAGCAGAAGGGGTCGAGAAAAGCTCGCAAAGCCTTGAGCAAGATACGGAGACATTTGCTATGCATGTCAAAGGCCTTGAAGTGCCGGGATATGACCCCAGAGGAGCTTGGGGAATGGCACTGGCATACGCAACATCGGACAGAGGGGCATGTCATCAACGTGCGTGGACGGTTGCAGACGAAATCGAGGGGAAGCTTGGTCCTCGGTATTCGACTAAGGGAAGGGCAAAGCTTGTGAAGGATAAACAAGATGAACGTTCTTGTTGTTATTCCCTTTTGCTTTGCGACTTCGCTCCTTATGACGTTAAGCTCTTCGTGCAAATGCTGAATGCAGCAACCGGTTTTGATTACACTGAAGATGAATACCTAAAAACCGGGGAACGAATCTGGAATCTAACACGAGTCTTTAACGTAAGAGAAAGTGTGACAAGAAAGGACGACACCTTGCCACCGAGATTCATGGAGGAATACCTTGATCAAACGGATGAAAAGATCGTCACATCAAGAAACCTTGACATAATGCTTGATGAGTATTATCAGCTTAGAGGTTGGAGCGACGACGGAATTCCTACGCAAGGAAAATTGGAAGAACTAGGACTGGATAAAGGCATTTACTAGAGCAGCAGAAAACATATTGCGTAATTACTTCATCAACACCGTAAAGGCAGTATTGCACCTTACTAGATAAGAGGCAGCTGGTCCCTTTACTCATCATCAATAACCATCCTCCCTTGAAGAATGGAGTTCGTGGCGTATAGGAAGGGGTTTTCGCCGCTATGATGCCAGGAACTTCAGGAAAAACCTCTTCTATTTCTCACGCGGTTGAACACATTCATCAATAGCCATACCATGAGAGCCAGCATGTAACTATCAGGAGGATTGATGAATAAGCACAAGGAAAGGATCTGCACGTACATCGATGAAATTAGGGAGCAACTCTTCAATGTAAGCAAGGATATCTACAATCACCCGGAGTTGACGTTTGAGGAACACAGGGCATCAAAGCTACTTGCCCAACGTCTGCGACAAGGAGGGTTTTCCGTCCAGCTTGGCGTTGCCGGACTACAGACAGCTATCGAGGCCGTTCACCCAGCAGCAACCGCTGGTCCTACAGTCGCAATTCTTGGCGAATATGACGCCCTGCCTGGGATCGGACACGCCTGCGGACACAACTTGATTGCTGCAGGCGCCCTTGGCGCGTGTCTTGCCGTTGGGCAAATCAAAGCTGAGCTTTCAGGGAAACTGATCTTCTTTGGCACTCCAGCCGAAGAAGGAGGTGGCGGCAAGGTGATCATGGTTGATGCTGGTCTGTTCAACGAGGTCGATGCCGCAATGATGTTTCATCCTTCCTCAAACACAGTGGTGCAGCGTGGCAGTTTGGCAATCACTGAAGTCGAGATCAAGTTTGCCGGCAAGGCGGCACACGCGTCTGGTTCACCGGAGAAGGGAATAAACGCTTTAGATGCGGTCATTCAGACATTTAACGGCATCAACGCCTTGCGTCAGCACATTAAGGATGGAGCGCGCATTCATGGAATCATCACCGATGGGGGGGCAAAGCCAAACATTGTTCCCGAACATGCGGCTGCCTCGTTCTATGTACGCGCGAAGGAGAATGACTACCGTGATGAGCTTCTGGAGAAGCTACACAATTGCGCCAAGGGAGCGGCACTCTCCACGGGTGCAACTCTATCTTTTGAAACAGTTGGACACACCTATAAGGCAATGCGCCCGAACCATGTTTTAGGAGACTTATTCACACATAATTTGGAAGTGCTGGGCGAACCACTGAATCCGCCCCAGGCCGATGCCGGAATGGGGTCCACCGATATGGCTGACGTTACTCACGCTGTTCCCGGGATTCACGCGTATATCCAAATTTGTGGAGAAGAAGTCGCTGGCCACTCGCTCGAGTTTACTAAGGCTTCAATATCCAAGCGCGGTCAACAAGCAATGCTTACCGCTGCCAAGGCATTAGCAATGACAGCAGTTGACCTATTCACAGATCCCAATGCGGTAAGGCAGATGAAAGAGGAGTTTCAATCACCATAACCTATGGTAGCGGATCGTATCCACCAGGATGGAAGGGGTGACAACGCACAATGCGCCGCAATACAAGATAGCTGCCTTTAACTGAACCATATTTATGGATAGCTTCTTTCCCATATTGCGAACAGGTTGGATAGAAACGACAGCGCCCCCCGAAAACAGGTGAAAGGCATCTTTGGTAAAGCACTATCCCACGTACTAACCACTTCCTTAGCATGTCCGCAGTTTATCTTCTTTCTCTTCCCTTGACAAGGAGCTCAGACTATGCTATAGTGTTTTTAGCAGTTGACTAGTGCGACTGCTAAGTCCGCGATTTAGGAGGTAGTTAATATGTCTAGAACACTTGCAAGGATATGGAATGAGCCGCTGCTATTAGGGACGGGCCTCTCTCGAATGTTGGATGAGTTCTCTCGCGACTTTGGTCACGTGGGTTTCGATATTGCACCGAGTTTTGGGCGAACTGACGTCTACGAACAGAACCACAATCTAGTCTTTGAAGCTGAGCTTCCTGGGATGAAAAAGGAAGACATCGCAATCAAGGTGGAGAACGACCAGCTATGTATTTCCGGTGAAATGAAGAGAGACGAGAAAGTAGGGGAAGAGAACTATTTCCGCATGGGGCGTCGCTATGGGCGCTTCCAGCGATCTTTCCCCCTTCCTGCTAATGTTATTGACAGGGATAGAATCACTGCGGGTTTTGAGGATGGAATACTCAAGGTTTCTGTTCCACTGAAAGAGTCGCTAAAAGAGCGAGAAAAAGCGATTGACATCAAGGTTAAGTAATAAGTCTTAGCAACAATGAGAGACTGAGGGGCCCCGGTGAATTGCCGGGGCCTTCTTCTTTGGTTATTGCGCGGCGAGCAAAGCGAGGCACGACGCGCTCGCCCTTTGAAAAGATGCGCAAACAACTACTAGTGTTACCCAGGAAGGTAAGCACCACCAAGGTAACTACAAGTCGGCCTGTTCATTGCCAGAAGGCTGTGTCAGTGCGTGTATTACTGAGTGCAATGATGGATAACTACAGCCTTAACTGTTGACAAGAATGGGCAAATGGAAGGGATGTCTTGGCGTAGGGACAGCAGGAAGTTGACAAGCTAATTCATAGATCGTATATTGCGCAGTGTTGAAGAATACAGAAAAGAAAAAAAAGGGGGGGGGTGATAGACCCAATCGTAACCACGTATATGAGTGCTCCGGCACAGGGAATTAAATCATAAGCTCAGGAGGTTGGACAAATGCTTAGAAGAAGTTTGCTAGTAATGTTGAGCGTAGCTCTGGTTGCAGCCTTTTCCTTAACAGTTCTGGCTTCGTCAGAAGATGGAGTTTTGGTGTTTGGCGCTACAGGAGAGCTGCGAACGCTTGATCCGCACGTTTCAGTAGACAACAATGCGTGGCGCGCTATCTATTATTGTTACGATCGCTTAGTGGAGTTCAAGCTAGGAACTACTGAACTAGTCCCAGGGTTGGCCACATCGTGGGATATCGCAGATGATGGACTTACGTACACTTTTCATCTTCGGGAAGGTATCAAGTTCATCGATGGGACGCCATTCAACGCTGAAGCGGTAAAGTTCAACTTCGACCGCCTATTTGCCATGGGACTTGCTCCTGCAGGCACATTCGGGTTTGTCGATAAAGTTGAAGTAGTGGATGACTATGCGGTGAACTTTGTCCTGAAGGAAGCGTTCATCCCCGGCATTTCGAGTTTTGCCACCGATCAAGGATGCATCGTCAGTCCTGGGGTGATGGAACACGACGTAGCAGGGGATTGGGGTCAAGATTGGCTAGCGGAGCATTCAGCAGGCACAGGACCCTTTTTCGTCGATGAGTGGACCCACGGAGTCCGAGTTGTCCTTGCCAGGAATGACAGCTACTGGGGTGAACCAGCCAAGCTGGAAAAGGTAAGCATAAGGTATATTCCAGAAGCAGCCGATCTTCGGATGCTCCTTGAGACTGGCGAGGTCGATATAGGAGAGAAGCTTACTGTAGACCAGATTGAGGCCATGAAGGGAACGTCAGGGATTACTGTCTTCGAAGCGCCCTCCTTCTGCTGTCACTATGTATACATGAACTGTCAGAGGCCCTATCTGAATGATGTCAGGGTGCGACAGGCCATCTCCTATGCAGTCAACTATGACGGAATTATCAACGATCTGTGGCGGGGAACAGCCACCCAAATGCGGGGGCCGATTCCAGTAGGACTGGTTGGCCATGACGAAAATGTCTTCCAGTATCAACAAGATCTAGAGAAGGCAAGAGAGCTCCTAGCCGATGCAGGATACCCGGGTGGTGGGTTCACCTTAAAGATCATGCACGCCCCCGTCATCCCAGAGTGGCGACCTATGGCGCTAGTTATTCAGGAAGGCTTGGCCGAGATCGGCATCAAGCTTGAAATTGAAAGCTATGCTTGGGCCACGCTACGTGACAAATTGAATACGGGAGACTTCGATATGTCTCACGGCTATTGGACGCCAGACTACGCAGACGCTGATATGTTCACCTGGTACTGGTTCTACTCCCAGAACTGGGGTCTAGCCGGCAATCGCTCATGGTACAAGAATGTCGTGATGGATAAGCTTGTCACCCAATCTCGGATAGAGGTAGACCCAGATAAACGATTGGCGCTTTTCCAGGGCATTCAATGGATCAGTGTTGGCGATGCTGCTTATCTTTATCTTCTTCAGGCCAATTATCAGATTGTCATGCGTGATTGGGTAAAGGGTTATGTTTACAACCCAATGTTACTTAACATGCCCAATTTCCCTGGTATGTACATAGAGAAGTAGGAAAACCAGAGAGGAGAAATCCACGGAAGAACAGCTGCTTGAGCCAAAAGCGGTTGTTCTTCCGTATTAACAAGATACGATGAGTCCCTTAACATATATCATTAGGCGGATTCTGTTGATCATTCCGATTGTGCTTGGTGTTTTGAGTATTACCTTCTTAATTTCCCACATAGTCCCCGGCGATGCAGCTCAACTAATGGCCGGTCCCAGGGCTACACCAGAGATAATTGAACGTATACGCCGTGAGAGTGGTCTTGATCGTCCGCTTTATGTCCAGTTTGGTATGTATATTTCCGAGCTATTCAAGGGGGACTTAGGAAAATCGATTCTCACAAGGCGCCCAGTCTTAGCAGACATTGTCGATTATTTTCCGGCTACATTCGAGCTCACAACTGTAGCGATGTTGTTCACCGTCATCGTGGGAATCCCGCTAGGGATCATATCAGCTGTTCATAAGGACAAAATATTGGATCAGCTCAGTCGGCTAGGTTCGGTCATTGGTGTTTCAATGCCGATATTTTGGCTGGGACTACTGTTGATGTTGTTTTTCTACGTAAGACTTGGAATACTTCCTGGCCCAGGGCGAATCACCGGAGAGCCGCCCGCGCACATAACGGGGTTGTTCATTCTGGATAGTGTGCTTACCGGAAACTGGCGAGCTTTGGTGGACTCTCTCTCTCATCTTGTGATGCCTGCATTTGTCCTTGGATACGCAGTACTTGCACGGGTTGTGCGAATGATGCGTTCAAGTATGCTTGATGTCTTCAGCCAGGATTACATACAAACGGCTCGCGCGAAAGGTCTCAGAGAGGGTAGCGTGATCCGTAAACATGCTCTGAGGAACGCGTTGATCCCAACCCTTACAGTCATTGGTCTCTCTTATGGCGAACTTCTAGGTGGAGCCGTCGCCACTGAGCTCATCTTTGCCTGGCCGGGAATGGCCCACTATGTCGTTGGTTCCATGAGAACACTGGATTTCCCAGCCGTCATGGGCGTCACTCTTGTCATTGCCCTTGTTTACATTCTAGTCAATCTTCTGGTGGATATCAGTTATGCATTTATCGATCCTCGAATCCGGTACTGAAGAGAAGCGCTCTCCCAACAGCGAATGGCGGAGAGTCGTTCGCGGCCTTCGAAAGAGTCCCTTGGCAGTTCTTGGATCTGTCATAATAGGGATTCTGATAGCCATGGCAATCTTTGCCCCTTTCTTGGCCCCATACAGCCCGACTAAGATGCGTTTGTCTGAACGACTATCCCCGCCCAGCAGTAGGCATATCTTTGGCACAGACGATGTAGGGCGCGACATTCTCAGCCGGGTAATATACGGGAGCAGGATCTCTCTGCGTATCTGTACTGTAGTGGTAGGCTTGACAATTGGTATTGGGACCATTCTTGGGGTAACTGCTGGATACTTGGGAGGATGGGTCGATGAGCTTATTATGCGCATTAGTGATGTGTTTCTTGCCTTTCCGGCTCTCATTCTCGCCATGGCAATTGCCGCTGCCCTTGGGCCTAGCCTCGACAATGTTATCCTTGCCATGGTAGTGATCTGGTGGCCACGCTATGCGCGAGTTGCCAGGGGACAAGTCCTTGTACTTCGCGAGATCGACTACATGGTGGCTGCCAAGGCCTTAGGAGTAAGTGGATGCCGTACCTTCATCCACCATATCTTGCCCAACTGTATCTCCCCTATCATAATTCAGGCCACCCTCGACCTTGGTGAGGTACTCCTCACCGCGGCAACCCTGAGCTTCATAGGATTTGGGGCACAGCCGCCTACGCCTGAATGGGGCGCAATGATCAGCTTGGGGCGAAATTACTTAAGGGATAACTGGTGGTACGCTACCTTTCCGGGACTGGCTATTTTGGTGACAGTGATGGGATTTAACCTATTGGGAGATGCGGCAAGAGATGTCCTAGATCCACGACTTCGGCGTAGCCCCTAAAAGGATGGTAATGGCAAAGGACACTATAAGGAAAGACAGGGGTGCGATGGAGCTTCGCGACCCTTAAAAGGAGGAGGCTGACTATGAAGATTAAGAGCATCGAAGTCTACAAAGCAGATATTCCCCTAGAGGAGCCGTTCCGCATCTCTCTTGGGGAGATTAAGGCAGCAAAGAACATCTTTATCAAGATTAACACTGACATGAACCTCTTTGGCATGGGAGAAGCTAGCCCATTTCCATTTATCGTCAGTGAAACGCAGGCGAGCGACGCTGCTGCCGCCCATGATCTGGCTCGGTTATTGATTGGAAAGGATCCACGAGAGATCGAGAACCGCCTGCGTGAGTTAACCGGGTACCTCCCTCATAGCCCGACCATAATCTCTGCCTTTGACATGGCGCTATATGATCTCCTCGGCAAGATAGCGAATCTGCCATTGTATGCACTACTGGGGGGCGGCAAACGCACGTTAGTAACAGATCGTACTGTTGGTATCAATACTCCCGACAAGATGGTAGAAGATGCAGTGGCATTTAAGGAACGTGGTTTCCCCGCAATCAAGGTTAAACTAGGCACAACTGCACCGGAAGACATTGACCGCATTCGACGGATCCGCAAAGCGCTGGGACCTGAGATTTCACTACGCACTGATGCCAATCAGGGATGGGACTATGTTACCGCATTGCAGGCCCTGAAGGGGATGGAAGATCAAGGTATTCAGTATTGTGAACAACCTGTAGCTGTCTGGGACTTTGAATCGATGCGGAGGATCAGTTCCCAGGTTACAATCCCCATCATGGCCGATGAATCGGTCTTTGATGACCACGATGCCTACAAATTGATCTCGATGGGAGCCTGTGACTATCTGAACATCAAGCTGGCTAAATCTGGTGGTATCTACGTTGCGCTCAAGATCAATGCGATCGCTGAAGCAGCAGGGATGCGGTGCATGGTTGGGTGCATGAATGAGACAAGCCTCGCGCTGACAGCAGCTGCTCACTTTGTCTCTGCGCGCACCAATATCCAGTTTGCCGATCTTGACAGCGCCGACTTCCTACAAGAGAACCCTGTTGTTGGAGGAATCACCTACGACGAAGGTGGTAAGATCACCATCTCTGATGCTCCAGGGATTGGAGCTACAATAGATCCTGCGTTTCTAAGAAGCCTAGAATCATTTGTTGTGAAATGAACGGACAACACTGTTTCTTCATTAGAAAAGGAGCAACATGACATGATGACTGCAAATATCAAACAAATGGGATCACCGCTCGGCGCGAGAATGGTGGTCAATGAGCGTGACGTAGATTACTTCTGTGGAACCAGTTACTACACGCTGCATGGCGACCCAAGAGTAATTGCCGCAGCATGCGAAGCAACTCGCAAGTATGGCATGGGACCAGGAACCGTAATGGCCAGTCCACCGCTTGTCGAGGTAGTAGCAAGAGCAGCTCGCTTCTTCCAAACAGAGAGCGCGCAGTACATCGTCTCGGGCTACCTTGGTGACATGTTGCTGACGCAAGCCTTGAGCAACGATTATGACATGGTGTTTGTTGATGATAGTTCGCATTACAGTGTCTTTGACGGGATTCGTTCCACAGGAAAGAGCGTTATCACCTTTTGTCACTTGGATCCAGAGGATCTGAGACAGAAGCTGCGTGAGAATCTGAAACCCAGACAGATTCCCCTTGTCATGTCAGATGGTGTTTTCCCAATGACGGGTGCCATTGCTCCGTTGAGGGAATATGTGAAAGCGCTGACTCCTTTTGAAGGTGGGCTGTTGTGTGTGGATGACTCGCATGCTGTTGGAGTAATCGGGGAAAAAGGACAGGGAACGCTCGAGTACTGTGGGGTACAGGGAGACAACTGCTATCTTGCCGGAACCCTCAGTAAGGCATTCGGTGGTCTCGGAGGAATCATCCCTGGCAATAATGGGTTGATGGAAAAAGTCAGCCGCAATGTGAGAATACCACTCGGCGCTAGCCCTCCGTGTACAGGTGCGGCTGCAGCCTCCGCAATGGGACTCAAGATCCTATCCGAACATCCCGAAATGCGAATGCAACTATGGGATAATGTTGCTTTCATGCGCAACGGGTTGCGCCAGTTAGGAGTTGACGTGGTAGATTCACCGATTCCTATCGTCCCGGTCACCGGCCTTTCCGGGGTGAACCTGAAGCAGGTTCAGCATGACTTGGAAGAGAAAGGAATTGTCGTAGCTCACGTCCCCCCGCGCAGCTATTCCGATGCTCCCGACAAGGAATCCTTGCGAATCGCCATCTTCTCTACCCATACACGGGAACAGATCGACAAACTCTTAGCATCGTTGGCAAAGCTACTATGAACGTCAATTCCAAGCGGCCAGAGATCGATACCCGCTAAGTGTAGCTAAGCAGAAGCTGAAGTGCGCCAGATCAGCTTGTTTTTGTGGGCAATGCGGCACCTTGCTTGCCTGTGTATGTGAGGCCATCCAAGAATCTGGCACTCCTCATTATGTCTATAAGTTATTGCGAATCAATCCTGGTGTGAAAGTGAACAACCATCCGCGTATTTCAACGGGGAAAGAAAGGGCAAATTTGGGTGGGCCATCTCCCAGCGTTAAACGCTTACCGTTGGGCTAGAGACTGTAAAACAATTGAGAAGGGATGCTTATTCTTCAGCCTGGATGGGCAAATGCCGCAAATTCGCTAATCGCGGTACGCATGGGTAATTGGCATTCTTCGCCCAATGCCGAAGGTTTTCTTAGAGACCTTAATCACAGGAGGGAGCTGGTTTCGCTTGTATTCGCTTTGGTAGTACCGGCAAAGGATGTCGTTTACCACTGCTTCGGGGAAACCTTGGGCGACCAAGTCATTGTGCGAAGCATTATTCTCAATCAATTCATGAAGGATCGCATCAAGCAACGGATATGGAGGAAGATCATCTTGGTCGCGCTGCCCCGGTCGCAGCTCAGCGCTAGGAGGCTTGTTTACAATGCGTTCTGGGATCCTTTCTCTCATTTCTTTAGCGAGGTCATAGACCTGTGTCTTATATAAATCAGCGATTGGGGCAAGTGCGCCAACTGTATCTCCATACAGCGTGTTGTACCCTACCGCAATCTCTGATTTATTTCCTGTGGCCAGGATTAGGGCATTTTGCTGGTTGGCAAGTGTCATCAGAAGCGTTCCGCGTGTACGTGCCTGCAGATTCTCAGCGCTGAGCCCAGTCACAGGATGCGTCAATACACGATGAAAGGCTGAAACTGCCTTTGTTATTTCAATTTCCATGAGCTTTATTCCAAGGGTCCTCGCCAAGGCTCTTGCGTCCTTTCTACTTATCTCTGAGGTAATTCCGCTGGGAAGGAAGACTCCAGTAATTGCCGCTTCACCGAGCGCTTCAGTAGCCAGTGCAGCGACTACAGCAGAGTCAAGTCCTCCAGAGATACCAATGATTACTTGTTTGAAACCGTTCTTCTGTACATAGTCATGAATTCCAAGCACTAGCGCTCGATGGATCAAATCAATTGAATGCCGGGTCTGTTGCCTGACTGGTGTCAACTTTTCTAGGTCTACAACAAACAAACCTTCGCTGAAATAGGGGGCTTCAAATAGGAGATCGCCTTCCTGCCCTGTGACGAAGCTTCCGCCTTCATAGACCAATCCATCTTGCCCACCAACAAGGTTAACACAGATTAGCGCAACTCCATTTTCCTTTGCGCTCTTTGCTGCAAGCTCGCGGCGATCGATTTGTAGGCCGTCAACAAATGGTGATGCGCAGATATTGATCACGACCTGTGCTCCCAGGCTTGCCTGAACATCCATAGGCCCATCATTAGCCCACAGATCCGCGCATACATTGATCCCTAACCTTATTCCACGGAAATCGAACACATGCGCACCGGGCCCAGATGTAAAATATCGTCCGTGACTACAAGTGTCATGCGATGAAACGATGAGTTGGCTCTCCTTGCCAATCAACGCGCCATCGCTAAAGAAGAATGCGCTGTTTCCAAGGTCGAGTCCTTCTTTGTCTCCCACTAAACAAGGACCGTTCCTCTTAGCCGGCCTTCCCGTTGCGCAACAAGAGATAGCTCCAACAATTACGCCAATCCCTGTCGACGAAGAAGCAATATCCTCCAGTGCTCGCTGCACCTGTTCGACAAATCCTCCTCGCCAGAGGAGATCCTGTGGTGGAGATCCAACTAGCGACAGCTCGGGAAAAATGACAAGGTCACTACCAGCACATCGTGCCCTCTCAATGTGAGAAAGGACTAGTTTCAGGTTCTGGTCAATCGCCCCCACAAGAGGATTTATTTGAGCAATTCCAATGCGCATGGCTGGATTATAGGCTGCATAGGTCTGTTGATCCACTCTGTTCGGCAAACGACAGACTATCAACGAAACGGTAAAGATCCCTCACTTGTTCATCATCAAGGCGTGCAATCTTCCCCGTCGCTAGATCATCGAGGCTCACCGGACCGATCGCGACTCGCTTAAGGCGAATAATCTTAAGATCGAAATGCGAGAATAGACGTTTGATCTCATGTTTTCTCCCCTCAGCCAGGGTTACACATATACGCATCGGGTTTCTCTTCAGCTCACCGTTGACGATGCGTAACACCTCTTTGCCTTCTGTAATACCATGCTGCATTTCCAAGAGAATCTGGTCCACTTTACCCGCCACGGGGAAGTGGGAAAGCCAAACCACATATCTTTTTTTCACTTGATATCGAGGATGACTTAGACGCTGCACAAGTTTTCCGTCATTTGTCAGCAACAGGAGTCCCTCAGCATCCTGGTCAAGGCGACCGGCCCACGTATAACCAATGAATCCTTCGGCGCGTAGGATACGGCCTACTGTATTCCCACAGTGCGGGTCATCGTGACTACACAGAACGCCAACTTGCTTGTGGTACTTATAAACACGGTGCTGTGGAGAGAGAACACTCAAAGGATATCCACGTAGGCGAAGCTCCCCAAGTTTTCTAGGAATGATTCTAAGGAAGGGATTGCGCACTGTTTCTCCATTTACATCAATTTCACCGGCATCGATAAGGGCACATGCTTTTCGACGTGAGATCCCTGCGTGCATCTGCACCAGCTTGAGCAGTTTCAGTGTAGGTTTGTCCTTCATAGCTATAAGAGATACCTTACTCTTCTGAAAAGATCAAGGTCACAGTTAACACAGATCACCAAACTCCTACAGCTTCCATTTTCTGGTGTGTTTGTGCATAATGAGGCATCCTATACCAAACAGGAGGTACATGCGTTATTCTGTTGAACAGATCCCATTGGGAGATCGACGACTGCGCCTATTTATCAGAGTTCCTTGGCAAATTCACTATGGCGATCCTAATTGGACCCCACCACTTCGCGCCGATCTATTGGGAAGCCGTATCCTACGTATTACTGGTCAGCTTACTCCGGAACACCCCTATCATCACAATGCCGACGTAACTCATTTCCTTGCACGATCAGGAAAACGTCTCTTAGGTCGGGTTTCGGTGGCAATCAATCACAGATTTAACGAATACCACAATTCTTCTATTGGTTTTTTTGGTTTCTTCGAGATAGCCAATAACTTTGCAGTAGCCCATGCTCTTCTAGATAGTGCTCGTGACTGGCTCGGCGCAAGAGGAATGGATATAATGCGCGGACCAGGCGGGTACTCCACAGCCACACACGAGCCAAATCAGGGTATTCTCATTGACGGTTTCAATACACCGCCAACAATAGAACTAACTCACAACCCTCCTTACTATGGCGAATTCCTTGAGCGCTACGGGTTTGCTAAGGTCAAGGATTATCACGCCTATTGGATTGAACTTGGGAACAAGTCACTGAAACGTCTAGAGCAGCTCGCGCATGCCATTCTTGCCCGGCGCGACATCAAGATACGTCAACTCAATCTTTCCTGCTTACGCGAAGAGGTTGACCGCATTGTCGAAATCTACAACAAGGCGTGGGTGAACAATTGGGGGTTTCTTCCTTTGATCGATACTGAAGCAGAAGCCATAGCGGCAAGCCTAAGAATGGTCGCTGATCCTGGGTTGATACGTTTCGCATATGTGAGTGGCAAACTTGCGGCTGTATTGGGTGCGATCCCTGATCCCAATGTCTGTTTGCGTCCTTGCTGGAAGCGTCCTCTTGACACTGATGTGGGAAGGGTTTTTCGTCTTGCGTTTGGTCGCCGACGTATTGATCATACTCGCCTGATGTTCTTCGGAATTTGCCCCCAGTTTCGCAAGCTAGGAATCGATGCTGTGCTTTACCACGAAGTACTTTCTTACGCTTTGAATCGCGGATACCGTACATGTGAACCATCGATGCTGTTAGAAGACAATGATCTCATCCTGCGCGCAAGTGAATCGATGGGGGGGCGCCGGTACAAGACCTGGCGTATCTATGAAATACCTCTGTAGAGGTTTGCTCAACAACAAGTTGCTTTCCTCTTATGAATAGGGCTACGGTTAAAACCACAATGAAAGTGATTGGACTGGCAGGAGAGGCTGGATGTGGAAAAAGTACAGTGGCGCACAAGCTTTCTCAGCAAGGTGATGTCACATACGTCGATCTAGACAAGATTGCCTGGCAAACCTATCGGCCATGTACATTGGTTTACAGGCAGCTCATTGCTCGATACGGCAATCAGATTCTCCGCTCAGATGGTGAGATCTCTCGGGGCACGCTTGGTAGAATTGTCTTCTCTGACCCAAAGGCGCTCGATGATCTGAATACGATAGTCCATCCAGCAGTGAACAATCACTTACAGCGAATCATCAACAATGAAAAAGCCCGTGGTACGGAGCTCATAGTTGTCGAAGGCGCACTTCTTGCCTCATCCCCATATGTGAATAACTCCTTGTTTGATGTTGTCATATGGCTTGAAGCAACACACAAAACGCGCGCACAACGCCTTAGAACGGCTGGACGCGCGAAGCATGGAGAACGAAGGGTGCCCCGTCTAGAACGCTCTAACGTTGTCACAGTCAGTGCCGAGGGGACTGTAGACCACATTGCGGATCA
>JAUVYF010000079.1 GCA_030603215.1 Candidatus Bipolaricaulota bacterium | reverse complement strand
GCCTTTCACACGTTACTCTTCACCGTTTTTCGTCTTTGGACGTTGGACTTTGGACATTGGACTGCTTCTATCTT
Source organism: Candidatus Bipolaricaulota bacterium (assembly GCA_030603215.1). Lineage (GTDB taxonomy): Bacteria > Bipolaricaulota > Bipolaricaulia > UBA7950 > UBA9294 > JAUVYF01. The sequence goes on along the minus strand of JAUVYF010000079.1, from coordinate 7,086 downwards.
ACTTATCACTCTTCACTGTCTTGTGACGGTAAGATGTCTGTGCCTTTAATAGCCATATTTCTGCCTTTGACCAAAGGCTTTCCTAGTAGATACGTGCTGCAATAATGGCCAGACCAACGAACAGGACCTGGAGAATCCATAATCTAATTGTGATCTTTGGCTCTGCCCACTCTAGCTTGGGGAGAAGGTAGGCATAGTTAATTCCGGTAGTGTGTTCGAAGTGGTGATGGAATGGGCTGACCTTGAAGATTCTTCGCCCTGTAAGCTTGAAGTAGGCGACTTGGAGGATTACTGAACCTGACTCAACAACAAGCAAACCAGCGAGTAGAGGGAGGATAAGCGCTGTTCCGCTTACAAGGGCAATGGCAGCGACTACACCTCCCAGCGCAAATGCCCCTACGTCTCCGAGAAAGAGCTGCGCCGGGTAGGCGTTTACCCAAAGAAAACCAGCAAGTATCCCCAATAGGGGGATAATTGTCCAGTAGAATTCTCCGTCTAGAGAAAAGATAAGGTAACCACATAGGATGAGAATCGATACCCCCGTTGCCAGGCCATCGAGCCCATCAGTGAGATTCATACTGTTTGCTGTCGCCATGAAGGCCCCCCACAGTAGGAAGAATGAGAAAAGGGGCGATAGGGATAGAGTGATATGCGAAAATGGTACTTGAACCGGTACATGTAGTATCTGCGGAAAGGAGAAGAACAAGATCAGGGAAACAGCAGTTGTGAGAACAACCTTCTGCCCAGCGGAAAGGCCGAGCGATCTGCTATTCCAGAGGGACAATAGATCATCGGCGAGGCCAATCAGCCCCAGCGAGAAGCCGGCAACAACAACAAATAGGCCTTTCCAGGAGAGTGGTTGCCACCAGTAGTGAATCGCCAAGGCGCTCGCTACCCACACAAGGAGAATGACGATCCCTCCCATCGTTGGGGTTCCACTCTTCTTCTCGTGAATGTTGGGACCGTATTTCCGAATTTGCTGTCCCAGCCCTGCTCTTCTCATGCCAGCAGCGAAGAGATGGGCAAGGATTGCCGTTGCTAGAGTAAGTAGAAGAGAGATACCAATAAGAAGACTCATGGCTGGCCTAGCTACTAGAGCGGAACTCACCGACACATTCTAGGAGCATTTGCCTGCTGTTCGCCTGGCTGGCTTTGTCCTTTTCAGTAAGCGCCTCTCTTGCCAACTTGAATAGCTCGTACGTTGACAGCAGGCAGAACCCCTGCGACTGGCAACCACGAAGGACCTCTGGTGTGAACTGTGTTGGTCGGCGTCGTGGGTCAAGTTCACGTGAACCACTTACCACAAGGATTCCCTTAGATGGACCTTCTCCTTTGGTGCGAGCGGAATCGACCCAACCAAGCAGATGCTGATAGCTATCTAGCCCAATCCTTGCTTGTTCCGAGGCTCTTACTACACCTATTGCATCTCCTTGCTCGCTCTCCAATAGCAAATCATATCTTGACTCGCTCACCCGGAAGCCAAGAGTACGAAATGCTTCTTGCACAACCGGTAGAAGGGCAAAACGGCCCTTTGTATAAAGAATACGTTTGTATTTTGCCGCAGCATCAAGTTGTGCCGAAAGCTCTTCTACCTTATGGGTAAGTTTGTCCCTGCGACCGATGAGGTTTGATACCTCATCGCGAAGCTTGTCTTCGCCGGGAAGGGAGTAAGCAGGAAGCCAGTCTGGTTCTGGAGAGAAAGCGGGGCGAAAATCCATGGCAGACACAGCTTCTAATAGAGCAGAGGCCTCAGCCGTTGGCGAGACTCCTTCAATGGGCGGGATCAGAATTAATCTTCCTTCATCAAATGGAATTTGTAGCGCGACGATATCTCCTGCCTTATTGTAGGCAAGAACTTGAGCAAAACGATCAATTGGGGTGGAGAGAAGATCCCGATAGACGGCTCGATAGACAATCTTTCCTTCAAATTTGCGCAGGTAATCTTCAAATGGGTTTCCTGTGTCGGCCAGTAGTACATCTTCGCCGGTCCGAGATAGGAAACGACCATTTGCCGGGAAGCTTAGCTGATGATGTCGATCGACCAGTGAGACAGCAGGTAGCCAACTATAGCGGTCGATACGCTCTTCCAGACCCCCTTGACTAACCACTTGTAGCGCCTCTCCTCGGGGCCACAAGCGACAGACGAGGATTCCACCGGTCTTGTATAATAAATCAGCTGTTTCGCTGCGCCGCTTTTCCATGAGGCGAGAGAGGGTCTGGCCGAATCCTCTGTCCCTGTCACTGTACGAGCGACGCCATCCATCTTTCTCTGGGGGTATATCTTGTATCCAATAGTCGTAGATCCGTTTTGGGTCGATAAATACTGCGTCAGCACTAGAGAAGGATTGACTTGTAACGAAGCTCTCCTGCCTGATAGATGCATGCTCCAATTTCCAATCACTTGATATGAAATTGCGTATCATAGTGACGCTATCTTACCCGGATAGTTGGCCAGTAGACAAGTTGATAAAGGAGCCGCCCCTAGAGACAGCTCTTTGTTTTGCCTAATAACCTTCGAGGTCCCCTATTTGTCCACTCCAATTAATCCAGAAACTCCTCACTGGCCCACTCACGTTGTAGATAAACGGAATTCCCAGCCAAAAATTCGTGCTAGGCACGAGTGGTCCAGAATTCTTCTCGCGGAGTCCAACTACGAACGGAAGAGTAGGTGGGTGAACCATAAGATTGCGCAAATACACAAAGCTTGATGACTGTTCTAGAATGCCATCTCCATCAATGTCAAGCTGCAGATTCATCCAAATGCTGCTTGAGCCGGAGGTTTCAAATGTGTAGTCGATCCTTTCCATTTGGATGGTTCCTTGAAGTAGAAGCTTTCTCCCGTTATCAGTCGGCGTGGGAATGATGCCCATTGGCCTGATTCCTTCGCCAGTATGGGTTACGTTTTGGAATGAGCCATCAGTTTGCAGCTCCAACCTATATTCATGTGCACCTGCCCACCATAGTCCAGGATTGATAGTTATGTGCCAGCTGTTGGTTCCCCATACGAATATTCCAGGGATGTTATTCATTGGAGGGGCTCCCGTGATGCCATATCTTGCGGCAACCATGATCCCTTGCGTTTGAGTTGATGATAGACCGGCGTCATCAATTACAGTCAAGAGAATCAGGCGCATCCCCGGGTTGTAGTAGCGCACGCGAGCCACTTGACCACTTGCGTCTGTGATCCCGTCTCCATCCAGGTCCCATTGATAGGAGGCAATGTAGCCATCAGGATCATAGGAACTACCAGCGTTCAAGGTTATCCGCTCTCCGATCCCTGGATAGGTGGGCGAATAGCCAAATGCCGCGACTGGCGCCTGATTTGCGTACGTGACCCGAATGTTGTAGGAGCAAGTGCCGGTTAAGCCTTTATTGTCGGTAACCGTCAATGTTACAGTATACGTTCCACCAGTGGTAAACGAGTGCGAATCCCAGGGGTAATTCCTTGTAATCATGGGAGTGCCATCGCCGTAGTTCCACGTGTAAGTCGTGATACTTCCGTCAGGATCATAGGAAGTCGTTGCGTTGAATGTAACAGGCTCTGCCATCAGTGGTTCAGTGGGCGAATAGCCAAATGCCGCGACTGGCGCCTGATTCGTGGGAGCGATTGGTTGAAGGCTAGCAGTGATATTGCGGGTGCGTCCGGCGATGACGAATATTCCCCGCGTCCAAACATGGTAACCAGTTTTGTTAAGCACAATCTCGTAGTAGTTCTGTGTGAGGTGGATAGTGCATGGAGTCTGGCCGAGATAGTCACCGTTAGCAGTAATCCACGCACCGCTTGGGATCGACTCAATGATTAGAGTTCCATAGGAGACAGGTACCGCAGAGACAATATTGAAGCTTGTGAAATTCCAGCTTCGTTGGCTGACGGGTATAACCCCTAGGATGTTGTTCTGGATCCTGAGACTGAACTCTTCAGCATCCTCCGTCATATAAAAGAAGGGGTTCACTGGTGTTGTCGTTGCAAGAATCTGCAGATACTCGGTTCCCAGAGGGGGAGCGATAGTCCAGTTGCCTGGGACTGTATATTCTCCCGGGGCCACATAGTTCTCCCAAGTCCATGAGGAGCTTGGGAAGATCTGCTGAACGGTACCATCGGGCTGAATATCCCAGATGTATATGTATGCTTGCCTGTTAATGCTGTAGTGAATAGAAATTGGGTCACCTACAGTGTAAACACTCTTGTCAACCCAAATCCGTACCATTGAATCTTGGCTTTCAGGTGGAGTAGGAATGATTCCCTTTGGGGTTGTTTCCTGGGGAAGGCCAATTATAGAGAAAAGTATAGCTATAAGTAAGATTGCCAATGCCGATCCGACCAATTTCTTGTCCATCTTTCCTCCTTTATTGCTGCTGCTGACTGAGAACATTCGATAGGACATGTGTCAGGCTTTCCGGCTTAATCCGCTCGAGAATCAACTCCACATCTTCCGCAGGAATAATAGCATTCTGTTGTAGCATCGACAAGCGAGTGCGCATTTCTTGGTAGATCAGGTACCCTTCAAGTGGGCTTCTTCCGGACTCCTGGTAATCGGCAAGGGTGTCAGCAATTTGGGTGACAAGAAAGTCAAATCGAGGAAGCGGGAGGACTAGGCAGTTCTCCTGACCATATTCCGAGCTAGTGAATATCAAGTTCATATATAGTAGATCCCTTACTTCGGCGAGCAGACTAGCGCGCTCGGAGATCATTTGCCTGATTGTTTGCAGGGGAACCTTGCGAGCTAGGCCTTCTTCAACCTTATCTATGAGCATAGTGACTGGCAGGGAGTCATCTTTGAGCGCACGGGCAATCGTGAGAAGGAGTATTTCTTTGTCCTCTTTTTCTCCACTGTAGGCGGCAAGATTGCTCAGCAGGCTGACCATTTCATCTGGGGTTAGTCTCCCCTGTAAGAAGCCAGTTTCAATTGCGCTCATGATTTCAGCAGCGGACTGCAACCCTAATGATTGCAATTCTTGCTCAACATCGATGGAAGTAGTTTCCGCGCGAGTGTTTTGCGTTGGAACGACCATGAGCAAGCAAACTACAAGTGCTAGGAATGCCAATTCTTTCATATGTTATCACCAGTGTAACCCACGTAGCGCACAGAGTTGTATCCTCCAAAGCTGCGTACGTACTCATCGGCAAGAGGATCTTGTCCCCACCAGCGGCCGTCAACTACAAACGCGTACTCGTATCGCCCCGGAGTGAGAGAAAGGTTTGTTAGCCAGATACCGTCTTCATCTTCATCTGTCAGTAGGGTTGGTTTCCAATCGTTGAAGCTTCCGACCACGGCAACGGTTTGTGCTCCTGGCGCAGGCATCACAAACAGGAGTTGTCCCCCATCAGAGTTGGCGGTTATCGTAGTTGTGTGCTGTTTGTCATATGCAGAGAACAGTCCGCGAAACAAGGGGAGGCGCTCAGAGACGAAGATTCCTAAGAATAGGAAGATCACGGCTGTTATTCCGATTACAGCTAGTTGCCTACGATGAGATCTTTGCATCTGCGCAAACAGCCGCGTGAGTGTCTGCAACCAACCTCTTCGGGGAAGCCGCCCGGTCAATTCGGCAACGATCTTCTTCTCTAGACCATCAAGGTAGTGTCTTTCTTCGCTGACCTCTTGTTGTAGAGTGTCTCTCAATAGCTTCTCTAAATCATCCTTATGCATGGTTTACCACTTCCATTTCCCCAATCTCTTGTCTCAACCGAGCTTTCCCTCGATGGATGTGTGTCTTTATCGTTCCTTCCGGAAGAGATAGTATTCTAGCGATCTGATGATATGAAAGATCATTGTAGTAGCGCAGCGTGATCGGTGCTCGATAGCGGTAAGGTAGCCGAGATAGTCCTTGTCTGATCTGCGCCTGACGATCTTCCTGCGCGATTGTTATTGCAGGGCTGCATCCGCCTTCCATCTGAACAGGGGGTGGGACAATCGGATGGCGCCGTCTGTAGCGCAAGCGGTTTCGGCATAGATTGGAGGCAATGGTGAAAATCCAGGTGGAGAAACGTTTCTCCATGTGGTAACGGTGAAGGTTCTCGTAAGCACGGATAAATGTATCATGGCTGATGTCTTCCGCATCGGGATGGTTTCGCAGAAATCCCACACATAAACCAAGAATTGCTTCCTTATAGCGACTGACGATCTCTCCCCATGCTTCAACTTCGCCGCCGAGTGATGCTCTCAATAGACTCACCTCATCTTGTACGTGATACACGCTTGATTCTTCCTCCTTGCTCATAATATACACCTTGTTGAAGGAGAAAGTTTCATTGTAGAGAAAAAGGGGACAGGCAGACAGAGCTTGAGCAAGAGGATCGGGTGAGCTGATTGCTGATGGCTGAAAGCTTCCTTTTCTTCCTAGCTCAGTTGGCTTGTCTGACAATATTACCAAGCCACTGCACTGTCTCGCTCAGTTCTGTCACGAGCAAACCTGTCGCTTGATAGCTAAGGGAGATCATATAACTATCAGCTAGGGCATAGTGAACGAGGTAAGCAAAGTCTAGTTGCAGGCTCTCCCAGTGAAATGAGAAGCCCACACTGCTCCAGTCTCTGTTGGTACCTACACGGAACACAAACGGGTTAAGTCCGCTGTACTCACAACCCATTCGTACACAGGCGATCTCGCCACGGGTGATAAGGTTCTCGGTGAAATCGATGCAGTAAGTGGTATCCTTGTATCTGTAGGATAACCCCACAGCAATATCACGAATCCAGGGCTCGGTATGGCCATCTGCATAATAGGTCCCGATACTTAACGCGTTACGCCATATGATCCCCGATGTGAGCGCTCCTTGTCGATACAGGATAGAGGGACTAACCGAGAGGCCGGAGGCGTTGGTGGGAGAGAGAAGCCGGTAGCTCTTAACCTGTAGACCACAGGAAAGGTTGCCCTCTATGCGCTTCCCGAAGCCGAAGACAAGACCACTGCTCATATACCTGAAGCTACCTGTGACATTACCATAAAGATCACGTTCCTTGAGGGTATCCGAGTCAACGACTAACAGGTAGCCTCCCCAGCCATGTTCAGATACACCCACCGCTCCGTATGAATAAGCGCCAAATGGTCTTACATAAAGGGAAGAAATCTTCGTCTCTGAAAGGGAGG
>JAUVYF010000095.1 GCA_030603215.1 Candidatus Bipolaricaulota bacterium | reverse complement strand
AGGATGATTGGCGTGCTCGCTGGAGGAGATTCTTCGGAGCGTGAGGTGTCGTTGATCTCCGGACAGCGGGTTCATAGCGCATTGCGTGACCTTGGTGAGCGATGTAAGTTGATCGAGATTGATGACTTGGATGACCTTATTCAAAGGTTGCGGGGGATAGATACCACCTTCATATGTCTGCATGGTGGGGCAGGCGAAGATGGAACGGTGCAGATGCTTCTGGATGTAATGGGTATTCCATACTGTGGTTCCAGGGCTCTGGCAAGCGCGCTGGCTATGGATAAGGTGCGTACCAAGACAACTCTGCGCTCCAAGAGAATTCCCGTACCGGAGGCTTACGTTTACCAACCCGGTGAGCCAATGGAGAAATCTTGTCGGGAAGTCATTGAAAAGCTTAGTTTTCCAGTTGTACTAAAACCATGTAGGCAGGGCTCAAGCATTGGAGTGACGATCCTAAGTGAGGAATTAGAACTTATGGCAGCTGCAACAGGGGTATTGTCTCGCTTTGGATCACTACTTATCGAGGAATATATCCCGGGACACGAACTGACGGTGGGAGTGCTTCGCCACAATGGAAAGGACGAAGTCCTTCCGGTGGTAGAGATAATGGCGCAAAACCGGTTCTTTGACTATGAGGCTAAGTACACAGAAGGCAGAACGCAATTCGTGATACCGGCCAAACTTGATGAACGACTCACTAGCAAGGTGCAAGAAATTAGCCTTGCAGCTCATCATGCCATTGGTTGTTACGGGTTCTCTCGTGTTGACCTGCGTTTGAGCAAAGACGGTATTCCTTTTGTGCTGGAAGTAAATACGGTCCCTGGGATGACTCCTACAAGCGACCTTCCGCAGGCAGCGGCAGCTAGAGGAATAACATTCTCGGAACTGGTGAAGATAATGCTTGAGACAGCGTCTCAGGAGGTAACAGAATGAAGATTAGATGGATAGGACATGCTTGTTTTCTGATTGAGAGCAACGAAGGGAAGGTGGTCGCCGATCCCTTTGACGAATCAATTGGATATGACATGCCCAAGTTATCTGTGGATGCGATCACGGTAAGCCATGAACATGGCGATCATAACGCTGTTGGGCGAATAGGGGGAAACGCTAAGATCATCCGAGGAGAGGGAAGGCATGAAGCTCATGGAATTGTTTTTGAAGGAATAGCGAGCTTTCATGACAATGTCGGCGGACAAAAACGTGGTAAGAACACCATTTTCGTCTTTGAACTGGAGGGAATTACCCTTGCTCACCTAGGGGACCTCGGACATCCGCTAAGTGATGACCAGCTAGCGGCGCTCTCTAGCACAGAGGTGTTGTTTATCCCTGTTGGGGGCTACTATACGATTGGCCCAGATGAAGCGCGGGCATTAATTGGGGAGCTGGAAAACCTCAAGGTTGTATTTCCCATGCATTACAAGACCGATCGACTGGATGAGGATTTTCCGATTGTTCCGGTGGAAAACTTTGCGGGGAAGATGGAAAATGTGAAACAAATCGGTACAGCAGAGGTCATTCTTAGGAAAGAGAATCTCCCCAGCAAATTGGAGGTGCTAGTACTAAATCATGCCTAAGTTATCCCAACGGACAGCGGAACTCACCGGTTCTCCAATCCGCAAAATGGCTCCCCTGGCGCTGAAAGCTACGGAAGAAGGGAAGACTGTGTATCACTTAAATATCGGTCAACCCGATATTCCAACTCCCCGCGCATTCATGGATGGAGTGCGACAAGCAGATATCGATGTGCTTAGTTACAGTCCGTCGCGGGGCTTGCCAAAGACATTGGAAGCGTTGCGTAACTACTATGCCGATAACTCACTAGAGCTTTCATCAACTGAGCTCTGTGTCACGATTGGTGGAAGCGAAGCGTTTACCTTTGCGCTTCAGGCAACACTGGATCCTGGGGAAGAAGTGATTATTCCTGAACCATTCTATCCCAACTATCTTGGGAACTCACAGATTGCAGGTATCAAGATAGTTCCTTTAACCACTCACGCGGAGAATGGATTTCGTCTTCCCGAAGTCCGGGAAATTGAACAGGCGATTACGCCTCGGACGAGGGCAATTCTGTTTTCTAATCCGGGGAACCCAACTGGCGTTCTGTACACAGAAAAGGAACTCGCTCGAATCGTCCAACTAGCGCTCAAGCACGACCTGTTTGTTATTTCAGATGAGGTGTATCGTGAGTATGTCTATGAGGGAGAAGCGATCAGTATCCTTTCTTTCCCCGAGCTTTCGCAACATGCCATATTAGTGGACAGTATCTCGAAACGCATCTCTGCTTGCGGAGCAAGAATTGGTACAATAGCAAGCCGGAACAAGGACTTGATGGCCACAATAAGCAAGATGGCTCAGAGCCGGCTTTCACCTCCTACATTGAGCCAGCTTGGACTGGCTGCTTTCCTCTCCGATAAGAGCTACAAAGAGAGTATCAATACGATGATCAACAAGTTTCATTCTCGGCGAGATGTGATGTATAAAGCAGTTCAAGAAATTCCTGGCGTGATCTGCAGGCGGCCAGCTGGCGCCTTCTACATGTTTGCCAAGTTTCCTCAAATTGATGACTCTGAGCGTTTTGCGCGCTGGTTGTTAACTGACTTTGACTTTGACGGTGAGACGGTTATGGTTGCTCCAGGAACCGGTTTTTACCAGACACCGGGAAAGGGGAAAGACGAGATCCGCCTTGCTTATGTCCTGGGGGAAGAGAAGATCATCCGTGCGGTTTCCTTGCTTGAGAAGGGACTGACCAAGTACAAAGCCACGAAATTGTTGGTAGGAGCAGCAGGATAACTACAACAAAGAAACGGCTTGATAAACTTGTAACAGAAAGACGACTGGTTAGGAGCCGTTCTAGAGCACAGCGGGCAATTATGGCCGGCCAGGTGCGCGTAGAGGGGCATACCATCTACCGGCCTGGACACATGATCGATCGAGAAGCAACGATTGAACTCATGTTCAATGAACCGTACGTCAGCCGAGGCGGCACGAAACTAGCTGCAGCTCTCATTGGCTTCAAAGTTGATCCCACGGGAAAGGTCTGCCTTGATATCGGCGCTTCTACTGGGGGATTCACTGATTGTCTAATTCAGCGCGGAGCAGAGCGAGTACACAGTGTTGATGTAGGCAAAGGCCAACTCGACTGGCGGCTGCGACACAACCCTCGCGTTGTAGTGCGGGAGGGGATAAATGCACGCTACTTGACCTTCGAGGACATCTCCGAGCAGGTCGATCTTGTAACAATCGATGTTTCATTCATTTCACTGCGCCTTATCCTTCCACCACTTCATGAACTCGTGAACGGTAATGGTGAATTAATTACGTTGGTTAAACCTCAGTTTGAGGCAGGAAAGAGAGAGGTAAGGAGAGGGGGAGTAGTAAGGGATCCGGCTGTTCACCTAGGGGTATTGGAGAAACTACGGTTATTCGTTGAAGAGACAACGCCTTGGGAGGTTGCCTCTGCCATCTGTTCTCCACTTATTGGTCCAGCAGGAAACATGGAGTTCTTCTTTCACTTACAAAACAAGAACAGGCTCAGCGCTTCTATCGATTTGGATGCACTCGTCGAGAGGGCGCATAGCGACTTGGAACGCAAGAAAGTTGTTTCATCTACCGATACTGATCAACTGTCATAGCTTCTCTGATTGAGCGACATTTGCTTTCATATGTGGGTCATGATAGAGCAGAATCAAGGCCCCGGCTACTAAGGGAAGAAAGGCAGCGCCTGTCAGTACCGGGACAAGACCATACAAATCTGCATATCTCCCAATCAAGACCAGAATCAATCCACTTACACCCCACGCAAAACCCATAACAAACCCGGAGACCAAGCCTGTGTTCCTGGGGAGGAGCTCTTGTGCCGCAACTACGCCAACTGGGGTTGAAGAGAAGATGAACAGACCTGCCATGGCCACGGAAAGAAGCCCAAGGTTTGGCGGTCCGTATAGAAAGAGAAGGAAAAATGGCGTTGAGAGCACAGCACAAGCGAAGAAGACTACCTTACGACCGAAGCGATCGGAGAGGTTCCCAGCTAGGAATCCGCCCATTGCGCCAGCAAAGAGATAGACAGTGATCGAAACCCCTCCGGCAAAAGGGGATCCACCACGGCCTGTTATGATAACTGCAAGGAAGTTCAAGAATGAGACACTAGCCATAGATCGGAAAACGATCGCCAACCAAAGAATAATCAGCTGACGAGGAATAGCACGCAAGCTAATCGTATTTGAAGTCTGTCTCACCGGTTTTGGCAGGTGACGACGAAGGAGAAGCGTGAATACTGCAAGCGACAACAGACCGGGGATCAGCAACCAGGGACTGCTTGTCAGGCCAAATGTTGCAGCAAGGACCACAATCAACAATGGTGTAATTGCCCCACCTACTGTTCCTCCGGCAGAGAAGAACGCCATTCTCAGTCCCCGGTTAGCCGCATTTCCGCCGGCGACAAGTATGGCAGCCGCGGGGTGAAAAAGAGCGGTTCCCAGACCGGCTACAGCCATCAAAACCAGTAGTTGTGTGAAGTCGGCTGCTCTACCGATCATGCTCATGGCACAGATAGTAAGAAAGGGTCCAATCACTACCAACGACAGGCGTTGGGTTCGGTCTAGGACGTAGCCAAGCGCTGGCTGAGTACATGCACTAAGCACGATGTGAAGCGTTCCTGCTAGCCCAGCCATAGCAAGCGATAGGTCTAGGCGATTAATGAGAAGTGGAAGTAGCGGAGCGAAGAAACTGCCATAGCCATCATTCAGTAGATGTCCAAAAAAAAGAAGCGTGATTCGTGTCCACGCTGGGCTGGGCGGTTTTGACTTCATGAAGGGACATCATACATCTCCCAGTTGTCAGAGGCAAACTCGATCCAACTGGAATGGATATTGTAAATCGGCTAGAGTGAGTAGAATCCTAGTTGCTCAGGAATTAATGTGAGAAAAGTCTTCATTAGCCTTTTTATTTCAGTTGCTGTTGCCATGATTGGCGTGGGTATCATTGCCCCCATTCTCCCTCTTTATGCTAACACATTCGCTGCGAGTGGAACCTCAGTCGGCATTGTGTTTGCTGCTTTTTCTCTATCACGTGCTTTACTTGGTCCATTTCTAGGCAGGGTTTCTGACCGGATCGGAAGGAAACGCATGCTCATCTTTGGGTTGGCCGGTTACGCCGTCGTTTCCATTCTGTATGTGGCGGCGAACAGCTTGTGGCAGCTTGGTCTGTTTCGCCTACTTCAGGGCGCTGCTTCTGTGATGATCACTCCAATAGCTCAGGCATATATTGGCGACATCACCCCAACTGGCAAGGAGGGACGATATATGAACCTTTTTTACTCGTCAATGTTCCTAGGAATGGCTATAGGACCCATGCTGGGTGGAGAACTAAGCGAGCTATGGTCGTATCAGATGGCTTTCTACGCGATGGGAACCCTTAGCCTGGTTGCTCTTATCCTGATTACGGCAACTCTGCCAGCGGATGATTCTAAGCGCAAACACCACCGCAAGCCGGCAAGTGATATTGTTCCTATTCGCGAACTAATGAAAAACGATGCGGTAAAGGCGATCTGTGTTTATATGGCCACGCGAGGTTTCTGGCGTCAAGGATTTAACACCTTTTACCCGCTATTTGCCGCAGCCACAAGCGGGCTAGGTGAAGGAAGTGTGGGAATAATCCTCTCAGTGTACATGTTTGGGGGAGGACTTCTGCAAATTCCGTTTGGTTTCTTGGCCGATCGCTACCCTAAATTCCC
>JAUVYF010000077.1 GCA_030603215.1 Candidatus Bipolaricaulota bacterium | reverse complement strand
ACGAACTTTTTTTATCCCAGAATGCCTTTAGTCGTAGGCTTTTCTGATTTCTTCTGTTGCGAGAAGGTCTTCCATTTTCTTCATGGCCTCCCACGACGGGAGCGTCTTATGTACCAGGTAGTACTTTTGTGGGATGGGGTGAGTTCCGATCACTACAGGTAAGCAGAATTTCTCCTCGATATATTGTTTAAAGTAGTTCTGACGTGGACACGGCGGATACCCAACCACTAATCCAGTCGCAAGATGAATCACCTTGGCACCGTTCTTCACCATCTCCTCGGGCACGTACTCCACATTCCCACCCGGACAGCCATTGCAGGAGGAATACCCAACTATCTCCAGTGGCTCATCACTTGGATAGCGTGCAAATCCCCCAACTCGATCTCTCATTGCCCTGAAGCACTTACCTCCGCCACAAGAACGATACCGATCACAGATGATAATTCCGATTTTCATTTATGCATCCTCCTATACCTTTCGCTTATACGATCGGGGACAAGTCATCCACAAGACTTGTCTGTTAATCTCAGCCGTTTACAAGAATACAAGTGTATTGTCGGGGTTTGGCTATTGCCAATCACTTGGAAGTCTCTGTAAATCTGCTGAAGATGTCCCGCATCGCCTCGCCGGCTTGGCTATCCCTGTCCTCTACTGCGCACTTCCCTTGTATCATCATCTTCGTCACCATGTCGTCGTAGGGGATCCGGCCAAGTACTGCAAGCTTTCTGCGTTTGGCGAAGTCTTCGATCTGTGTTGAAATGGTAGCATTCAGGTCCGCCTTGTTGATTACCAGATAGGCAGGAACGCCAAAGTGTTCCACTACTCCAAGGATGCGCTCAAGGTCGTGCAGGCCGGATAGGGTTGGCTCGGTAACGAGAATCACCGCGCTCACGCCACTGACAGAGGCAATCACTGGACAACCGATCCCCGGCGAACCATCACTCAGTAACGTTTGTAGTTCCGCCTCTTCCGCGAGTTCCATTGCCTTCTGTTTGACCATGGCAACAAGCTTTCCCGAGGTCTCTTCTCCAGGATAAAGCTCAGCGCCTGCAAGTGGGCCCAGGCGAGTTGTCGCGGTATACCAGCGGCCACAATCGACCAAAGAAAGAGTGATGGCATCACTCGGACATACGTATGCACACGCACCACACCCCTCACACATGTAGGAATCAATATTGAACTGTTCGTCAATGGCGCGGAAGCGACAGACCTCGCGACACTTCCCGCACGCGATACACCTATCGTTGTCTTTGATAGCAAGTTTGATCCCTTGGAATACCCCTTCTGACACGATCTGTGGTTCGAGGAGAAGGTGAAGGTTAGCAGCTTCAACATCGCAGTCGGCAAGGACTTTCTCTTGAGTTAATACGGCGAATGCGCCGGCGAGCGAGGTCTTCCCGGTTCCTCCCTTTCCGGATAAGAAGAGTATATTCTTCATGATGTGGCCACCTTCTCAAGCGCTTCATACAGCACAATGAATCGGTCTCTCCACTCTGCCAGTTCTTTCACAAATGGAATTCCTCTCGAGTAAAGAGAGGCGATCTCGCGCGAAAAGGGGATCGTCAACACTATTGGAATTCCTTCTGCTGCACAGTAGCTCTCTACTCGGTCGTCTCCGATTCCGTACCGGTTTATGATCACCGCTACCGGAACAGAGAGCGAGCGAGCGACACCCACCGCCGCTCTGAGATCGTGGAGCCCAAACGGGGTCGACTCGGTTACCAAGAGAGCGATATCAGCGCCGTGAATCGCCGCGATGGCGGGGCAACCGGTCCCCGGGGGTGCGTCAAGTATGGCCAGGTGATTCGGATCCAGTTCATCCTTAAGTTCATGGATGATTGGGGTTGCCATTGCTTCTCCAATATTCAACACTCCACGGGCAAACTGAAACCCATCTGCTTCTCCTGATTCTATGATTCCCAGTTCGTGCGGGGTCTCCGTTATCGCTCCAGTTGGACAAACCATTGCGCACAGCCCACATCCGTGGCAAAGATCGTTGTAAACGAGGACCTTGTTTCCAATGATGGCAATTGCCTTGAACTCACAAGCCTCGGCGCACTTTCCACAATATGTGCATAGATTCTCATCAACCCGCGGAAGGAGCTTCCCCACAGAACGGACTTGGTCGGCTCTGAAGTGCAGGAAGATATGATCGTTCGGTTCCTCCACGTCACAGTCCACAAGCTGCACCGACTGATGTGCTGCCAGCGAGAGGGCCAGGTTGACGGCAACGGTTGTCTTGCCGGTCCCCCCTTTTCCACTGGCGATAGCGATACGCATTAGTGACGATCGCGAAAGGCGTGTTTCTCGCAAGCATCCCCCTCAGACGCTTTGGAAAGGTTACCCTTCTTCCAGGCTTCGATTGCCTCACCCGCGGTTCCACTTACGCCAACACAAACCTCGATTCCGTTTCCAGTGAGAATACCGACTGCTCGCCGGCCAAGACCGCTACATAGAAGTACGTCGATTCCAAGCGCGGACAGAATCTCACCTGGGAGACCACTTCCTCCGGCGTGCTCGGACGTGTTGTCGATTATCTCCACTGTATCGGTCTCAGAATCGTAAATCGTGTAGGTTGGAACACGGCCAAAGTGCTCACCAACAAGATCATCCAGTCCACCATGTGCTGCTGTAGGGACACATACCTTGGTCATCTTCTTCCTCCATGTGGTGCGCCTGTTGGTCCTTGAGCAAGAGAGAGGCGTCCAGCATTGTAGTCATCTAACGCGGCTCTTGCTGATCCCTTTGCTCCAACGTAGATCTCAATATTCGCGGCAGAAAGGCCTTGATAGGCGTTCGGGCCGACGTTTCCAGTGATCACAACGGTCGCCTTATTACTGGCAACAATCTGTGCCGCCTGTACGCCAGCTCCGTGAGCGCCCGGTGTATTCTTTACCGCTTGCGCTGTCTCTGTCTCTGGATCGACAAACAGGAAATAGGGAGCCCGTCCAAAACTTGGATTGATGGGGGCATCAAGCGACTGACCAGTTGATGTAATACAAATCGTCATTTTGCTCTCCTTTGGAGACTATTGGTTCATGTTGTCAATTGCTCAACTTAGATCGTAAATAACCGTGGCTGTTTAATCAAAGCGGTTGCCATGCTCGCTGGTTATTGTGACCATGGGTGGACAAGATCATTATAGGCATATGCACAAAACGTGTCAAGATTAGGATCTCGTACGCGAAAAGCTGGCTGTACGCGTTTCTGTACCATGTTATTCGAGAACCACTCCGATCTAGTGGTAACATGCACTAGTTGGGTCGCACTGCCGATCGCTACCCCAAACGCCGCTCTCGCTCAGCTATTTCTTGTCTTCTTTTTCCTCGGTATGCAACGTCTGTGTCTCTGGTTGAAGCAGGTGAATGATGCGTCGTTTCACGAATACCTTAACCAGTATATCCCGCTCTTGGCCACCGTCCAGATCGAGGTCAAATGTATCCTGCTCCAAGTAATGGTAAGGTGGGAGCTTATCGGGATAGATCTTGACTGTGTAATGCCCAGGGCGCAGGCGATCAAACTGGAAGCGACCATACGCGTTGCTGACTTGATAGTATATGTCGTCATCGCTGCTAATCTTGAGCAGAATGCCGGGTAGTCCTTCACCCGCAACAACAGATGCTTGTCTCCCGCTTCCCTCAATGGATAACCCTTCTACCTGTTCCTCAGAGAAGACAGCCACCTGCCCGGTCACCATCGCCCCGCGCATCACGGGGATAGCAACCTCTTTTACCATCCCTGCCTCGAGGTGTATGGGGATAGGCATTGAGATAAGCGGAACGTAGCGAAGTGGAAGGTTCTGGATGCGCAGAAAGTAGTCCCCTGGGGAGAGCGGGAAGAAGCGGAAGTTTCCCCGCTCACCAGTAAGTGCCTGGGTGTCTGCTAGGCCTAGTACAAGTCCCGGTATTACTTCTTCACCTGTATCGTGCTCGCAATTACCATTGGTATCTACGAACACGCTCCCGATCAACTGGCTCTTTGTTTTGATGAGAGACAAGGGTGCATAGAAGCTTGATCCCAGGGACAGGACTATGCTTGATGAACTTGCGGTAAGCCCAAGAGAGATTCCCTGTTCTGAGATAGATAACGAGGCTGTCCCCTTCCCGTTGTTATCTATCTCGCCTCTGAATGCAGCACGCCAGGGATACTCACCAAACGGCAGACTGAAGCCAAGATTGAAGGAACTAGTTGAGGCGCCCGTTGCACAAAGTTCTTGGGATAGGGTTGTATCAAGGAAAAGGACTACTCCAGAACCGAAGTAAAGACTGGCATTGCCTTGCACGGCTAATGTATCGTATCTGGCCTTGGTGAGTCGGTCTAGGGAACTCTTGAATATGGCAGTGAGACAACTGGACAACCCGGACATACTGCAGGAAAAGGAGAGGAATGCCTTTAGGTCAATAGTATCCAGATCTGCTGCTTGTTTGTCGTTGATTTCCAAGGCTGTTCGCATGTACGCATTACTTCCCAGTGAAACGCCAGAGTAGCAGGAAGAAGTCGTCTCAGTAGTTGATTCGGATCGAGCGAGATTAATGCTTCCGCCAAGAGCTCCATACGCAGCGGATAGGAAGGTTGTGCTCTTCCCTGAATCCAGGGACAAGCCCCCCCTGTATGAAAGACCTTTGTATTCCGGAGGCACAACCGAAATAGTGAACCCACTTTGTTGAACCGTCAGCCCCATCCTGACGGTGCTTGAACTGAGAGAAGAACGAATGGTCCATCCTTTGTCTGTTAGATCCATGCCAAAAGAAGAGTGCTCCCATCTCCAGGAGAGGTTGAGTGATTTCTTTGTTGTTTCATGATGCAGTTTCAGGAAATACGGGCAATCCGATGGAGCATACTCGTAGTTAATCGTTACGCTGTGCAGAGATATAGGTGCAGCCGAAGAAATACCACTAACGGTTACGCTTTGATCTGCTTCTCGATAGCTTATCCACCCCTGTTGAAGATCAAGGCGCTCAGCAATGCCAACATCGAACTGTCCACCGAGTGACAGAGACTGCCCTGGGGCAATTGTTCCCCCAATGCGGGCATTTCCTTCTATTGAAACGCTTCCATTTGACCATGCGATGGTTGTGCTCAGTGCACCAGGAACGATAGGAAATAGTGTTCCACTTACCGCTTCGGGTAATGGTGGGGCAGCTATCGTTCTTATAGTGCCCGTTGCGGTTTCGGTGGGATCGCTCTGTGAATGAACCGTAATGCGACAGTAGGCACTGTCGCCAGGACTCACTCCATCTGGCACATCAACAGTCAGAGTGATCTCAGCCTTGTCTCCGGCGGTGAGCTCCACTACCTTCTGCGAAAGGACCGTGTGCCAACGCGACTGCACCTCCAGTTGAAAGGTGTCCAATTGATTCCCGTGATTAACGATTGACAGTTCATATATTAGTTGACTTCCGGGCTGTGCCTGTTCACCCTGGGGAACGGATAACTTTACAGCAACCCTCTGTTCGATGGTCAGCGTGGCATACGCTTCGGCAAACTCACTAGGCTCAATTGTGCTGCTAGCACGAAACGTAGCCTCATAGCTATCTGCCGGTGCAGTTGAGTGAGCCACCAGGCTCACAAGTATCACCTTACTTTCTCCAGAAGCTAGCGTTACACTTGGGCGGCATACGAGAACGGTGAACTCTTTAGGCAAGGTGATGCCTAGTTCAAAGGTATCCGTGCTTGTTTGCAGGTTTGTCACGCGGAAGGCCAACGTTGTCAACCCGCGCGGAGAAAGGGTTCTAAGCGGAGACAAACACTCTACAGTGATCGTTGCCGCTTGAGCGAAGACACAGAACAGTAGCAAAAAGAGAGAGGCTGTGAGAAACCTTGCAAACCTTCTTTGTGCCGCCCTTCTAGGGCGAGACAGACTCCCTGCTAGTCGTATTCTCTTTCTCTCGTTCCACATGCTGGTTACAGTCTAGTCTTCCGCATCGAGAGGAAAAGGGAACAGAGAGAACCTGCCCGGTAACGTTTCTGTTCCAATCAACTAACATGCGTCACCTGGTCGCTAACTTCCACCCCAGCTATTCAGGAAGAAAAAGCGGACACGCACCTTTTTTTGCCAAGAGTAGTCTAGTCAAAAAAAGTTGCCTGTCCCTTTTTGCACGTTCTACGATGCGTCAGTCAACGTAAATGAGATGGTTATCGTCCTGGTTTCGCTTGACACAAGACTTACGACATCTTTCACGACGAGAGCATGGGAGATCAGCGCCCCGTCAGTACTCGCAGTCCCTGTGTAGCATCCACCAATACCGGTGATGATGCTTTGTGGTGTTCTGGATAGATACACTCCGCCAGGGACGGGGTTCCCACAGCTACCGTTGCCAGAGATACTGATCGCTTCGAGCGTTAGCGCATATCCCTTTTGGATGCTCCCGGCCGTGATCGCTGCGGTTATCATTCGTGTCTTGCCCTCGGGGACTAGTGAAGTATACCGTAGATAGGTGTTGGCATGTTCAACAGGAGCTACATCACTGCTTTGTGGCACCGTCAATGTGAGGGGCTCGGAGAGGGCGCCTATCACGTCCATCACCGCTATTTCTTCAACTCGAATGTGGACTACCTGGGTAGCGGTATTGCCCACAACAGCTACCCGGCCTACTACGGCAATCAGAGTAAGGGCTATCAAACATAGCACAAACAGTCTCTTTCTTGGCGTTGTCGAAGCTGTGGCAACTACTAAGGCTTTGTGTAAAAGCACGAAAAAACACCTCCAATGTTTTTCGCATTGGAAGTATTTCGGGAGCGCAGCCACCTTCTAGAGGTCTGTACACTTTGCGCCCACGAGTCACCCCGTGGTTGCCCTTTCGACACTTCGCTAATATACCATACACTGCTTTCTGTGACAAGTCAAATAGCTACACTCACTCACACCTAGGGCAGGATAGTATATATCCGATCCGGCCTGTCCCAAGCTGGAACTAAAGGCAATCTCCTGGGAACATAAACTAAACGGCCACACTCCGGAAAGGTGACGGCTGGTTACAGGACGTACTCCTCTCGAGATACTCCTGTGTGATAAGAGCCAGAGGATCATTACCGTGAGCTCTGTGCCGACCAGTCAGAACAACCGTATTCCCTTTCTCTCGCTCGTTCGTTTCACTCACTCAAGGAGCTAAGCTCGCTAATGGTTATTGGTTCTTACTCTCCGCGGTGAAACAGTACTTTACCGCAAAGGACAGAGAGATCGCAGAGGAAACATCATAATATGTTTATCAAAACCCTGCCCTCA
>JAUVYF010000108.1 GCA_030603215.1 Candidatus Bipolaricaulota bacterium | reverse complement strand
GTCGAAAAACGGTAAAGAGTGATGAGTGAGATAGAACCAGTCCAACGTCCAACGTCCAACGTCCAAAGTCGAAAACGAGAAGCAGTCGGCAGCCAAAACCAGCTAGATAGTTGATTGGTTGAATGGGAAGAACTGAAAGCTGAAAGCTGAAAGCTTGTTCTGAATAACTGAACACTGATACACATTCCGACCACGGATTAACACTGATGGACGCTGATTTTAACCCTCTTCTAATTGTCTGTTGTGGTTTCTTAATTCGTGTATATCCGTGTATATCCGTGGTTGAGGTCTGTCCCTGTTTTCCGACGCTACAGACGATCTACGCGTTCCTATCCTTAACGTCGGGCGCCCCAGTGCAATAGGATTGCACGGGGCAAGCGAAGACCCCACGCTATGAACGATCTGACAAGTAAGAACCGATAACTGATTACTGCTTTCTCACCCTCACCTAACCTCTCCCTTCATAGAGGGAGAGGGATGTCTTGCAATCTTCCCTCCCCGATCGAGGGAGGGAATTAAAGGGAGGGGGGAGGAAGAGACAGTAATGGGTCATGAGTGATAAGAACCAGTCGGGAGTTGGGAGCCGAGAAAAGGGGAGTTAAATAGTTGAATAGTTGATTGGTTGAATGGTAACAAGGGTTCGTAGGGTTCGTAGGGTTCGTAGGGTTCGTAGGGTTCATTGAGTTCGTTGGGTTCGTTGGGTAAAGCAGTTGAGTACAAGATTGGTCGATTGGTTGAGTAAGGAATCGCGAGCTGATCGCTGAAGGCTGATAGCTGAAAGCTTCCCTTTCTGACGACTGCCAACTGATTACTGATAACTACTTATCCGCAGAGGGCGCAGAGTACGCAGAGGAAACCAGGAAGAGGTATAAACCTAAACCCTTCACGCATTGCCAAGGAGAAAGAGCACTTCTGATATACCAGATGCGCGTGACAGCGGTTTGCATGAAGTGAATTCTCTGTTACACTAGTGTCTTGGTGTTGCATTCCGTTGAAGGTTCTGTTGCTGTGTGGATTGTGACTAGAGATTGAACAAAGGAGCTCTCAGAATTGACAAAACTTGTGATTGTTGAATCCCCAACCAAGGCGCGTACGATAGGTAAGTATCTTGGAAGTTCATATGTGGTGCTTTCTTCCCAGGGTCATGTGCGTGATTTGCCAAAGAAGGAATTGGGTGTGGACGTAGACAACGAATTTACCCCCAATTTCGAGACCAAACGCACGAAGCAAGTTACACAGCTGCGACAGGCGGCCAAGAAAGCTAGCCAGATCTACCTTGCGACTGATAACGACCGAGAAGGAGAGGCGATTGCCTATGATCTATATACTATTCTGAAACGGGTAGTAAAGGACGATGACGCGTTTCTACGACCGGTGTTCAACGAGATTACGAAGCCGGTAATCCTTGAGGCGCTATCCAAGCCGGCGAGGATCGATCTCAATAAGGTTGAGGCACAACGGACACGCCGCATCCTTGATCGGTTGGTTGGATATCAGGTAAGCCCTCTTCTTTCGCGGGCAATTGCGGGAAACCAATTTGGAGGGCTTTCTGCTGGGCGAGTGCAGTCGGTTGCGCTTCGTTTCTTGTGCGACCGAGAAGGAGAGATTGCCTTGTTTGTCCCCGAGGAGTACTGGGAGATCTACGTATGTCTAAAGGGAGAAGAAACATTTACCGCGTCTCTGACCAAGAAGAACGGCAAGAAATTTGTTGCGCACAGTGAGGTAGAGGCAAATAAGACCCTGCAAGAACTACAGGGCGAAGAAGCTGTTGTCAAGAGCATTGTGCAAAATACGCGGCTTCGACAACCTCCTCCTCCGTTCATTACTAGCTCCCTGCAGCGAGCTGCTTCGTCATCCCTTGGTTTTGCGCCTAAGCGCACGATGAGCGTTGCCCAGCAATTGTATGAAGGAGTGAAGCTTCCTCAAGGAGATGTGGGACTGATAACCTATATGCGTACTGACTCGGTACGCATGTCGGGCAGCGCGGTGAAGGAAGCGCGCCAGTTGATTGTTGAGCGATACGGTGAAGACTACTTATCGGGTAAG
Organism: Candidatus Bipolaricaulota bacterium; assembly: GCA_030603215.1. Lineage (GTDB taxonomy): Bacteria > Bipolaricaulota > Bipolaricaulia > UBA7950 > UBA9294 > JAUVYF01. The sequence goes on along the minus strand of JAUVYF010000108.1, from coordinate 2,809 downwards.
ACTCGTTACTACAGGAACAAGAGACGTTCTCAAGATGCTCACGAGGCAATCCGTCCTACTACGGTCAGCTTGCGGCCGGAGAGAATTGCCTCCTGGCTTTCCCCAGACCAGCGCAAGTTATATGCCCTGATCTACAAGCGCTTTCTCTCCACTCAGATGTCGGAAGCCCTTTACAAGCAAGGTAAGGGCACTATTGCGGTTGGTTGCTACACTTTGGAGGCGACCGGCAGCGCGCTTGCATTTGATGGGTTTCTAATCCTTTATCCAAGGGAGAAAGACAGCGATGGCAAGATTCCAAATTGGTTGAGGGAAGGGCAGATCCTGGCGATAGAAGGAGTGGATTTGCGGCAGAAATTCACTGAGCCGCCACGTCGCTACAGCGAGGCTGGGTTGATCAGCATATTGGAGAAGAAGGGAATAGGTCGACCAAGTACTTATGCTACGATAGTATCGGTTATTCAGACACGTGACTATGTTCGAAACAAGAATGGAAGCCTGTGCCCAACCCTTCTCGGAGAGGAAGTCACCGAATTTCTGAAACAGTACTTTCCCGAAACGGTGGAGGCTCACTTCACCGCAGAGATGGAAAAAGATCTCGATCGTATTGAAGAAGGACAATTCTCACGAGCTGATGTGTTACAGGAATTCTATGATCCTTTCTCAAAGCGGCTTACAAGACTTGAATCCCGGATCAGAGAAGGTAAGCCGTTCCAAATAATGACAGATGTCGTTTGCGACAAGTGTAAGTTGCCAATGGAGCTTCGGTATTGGAAGGGTTCACACTTTGTTGGCTGCTCCAACTACCCCGACTGCCGAAATACGCGCAGTCTTCCGGCGGAGCTCCCTTATCGCTACAAGGATGGAGTATTGATTATTGCCGATTCTCTGGAGAAAACGGAGAAGGAAATGGAGACCAGCGTGACCTGTTCAGTTTGTGGCGCGCCAATGGCGACAAGAAACGGTCGATATGGTCGCTATCTGAAGTGTAGCAATTCCGAGTGCAATGCAACAACTTCCATTCCGACCGGTGTTTCCTGTCCATCATGCGAGAAGGGGATGCTAGTTGAGCGATATTCGCAGAAACGCAAACAAACCTTCTATGGCTGCAACAACTATCCTGGCTGTCGATATGCTATGTCTGAGCAGCCGGTGGAGGCTTGCCCCGCATGTGGTCATGGTGTGCTTGTAGAGAAGAAGGGTAAGGTTGTTTGTAATAATAAAGAGTGCTCGTACAGTAAAGAGATTGAATAGTGGAAAGGCAAGACAGATTGTGTTTTGCTGAATGCTTAGAGATGGCTGCTCTACACAACGCGCTTAAACGTCTTCAGATAAGAGCTTGAACCATTCGAGTCGTTGCTTAAGGTTGGAGTCCTGCAGTTTGGAGAGAGCCTCTTTCTGAATCTGGCGTACACGCTCTCTGCTAATGGCAAACTCGGCGCCTACTTCATCGAGCGTTCGAGGCTGATAGTCCTGAAGGCCGTAGCGTAGCTCGACGATTCTTCTCTCTCTATCGGTCAGCCGCTCTCCCAAGGCAGATTGCAGTTCCCGCACAAGCAGGTGGTGAAACGTTTCTTTTTCCGGAGAGCTTGCAGTGTTGTCTTCTATGAAGTCTCCAAGGACCGAGCCATCATCATCGTAGCCGATTGGCATATCGAGTGAATTCATGTTTTGCGATGTTTTCTTTGCCTTTATGACGTTCTCTACGCTAGTATCCAATTCGCTGGCAAGATCCTCTGGCGTAGGTGGCTCTCCGTACTTCTTAAGATGATTGCGTTCTAGTTGGTAGATCTTGCGGATCAGTTCGTTGATGTGTGTTGGAACACGAATCATTCGCGATCGGTTCGTGATCGCGCGCAAGATTGCTTGGCGGATCCACCACGTGGCATACGTTGAGAACTTGTAACCCCTTTTGTAATCAAATTTCTCTATCGCCTTCATCAATCCCAGGTTGCCTTCTTGGATTAGGTCGAGAAATGGCAACCCACACCCTCGGTATTTCTTGGCGATGGATACAACCAATCTCAGATTTGCCTCAGCGAGCTCTTCCTTCGCCTGTCTATTACCCATCTCAATGCGCTTGGCGATGCGTACTTCGTCCTCACGGCTAAGGAGCGGGACGCGGCTAATCTCATCGAAATACGTGCGAATGGGGTTATCTGATCGTTTCCGCGGTTTGTCATGCAAATGTCTCTTCGTGGCCGGAGCCACGCTGCTTACATTCTTTCGCAAGTTTACGGTCGCGTTAGTCGCTTTCACTCTTCCTCCTCAATACCGCGGGTGAGGCACAGATCTCAATATACAACGAGAATCGGGTGGGTAACACCCCCCCCCGATCTGTAACAAGTCCCACTCTCTGAGAACACTTCTCGTGTAATATCCCACAGCAAAACGATCCATTATAGCACAAATCACCCCGCTTGTGAAGCAAGTAACAAGAGGGAGTGGAGGAATTCTCGAGAGACTATATGTACTCTAAGAAGTACAGTGTTTTCCTTTACAATAATGGCTCCTCACGCTTCATGAAGTTTTTCTCTCGCCCGTTCGTTTCACTCACTCAAGCCGCCAAGATCGCAGAGAAAGCCAAGAATATGGTTGTAAGCAAAGACTACTTACTGCCAGGGACAAAGTCATTTTACCGCAGAGGGCGCAGAGAAGACCATGGTCCAACGTCCAACGTCCAACGTCCAACGTCAACTTCCTAAATACCTGAGAAGCCACTGATCAGCTTCTTGACCGAACATCAGGTGGAAGTCCTCTGCCACTTTTCTTATCAGTTCCTTGTCTTTTACGCATCACCCATCACTGTTTG
>JAUVYF010000144.1 GCA_030603215.1 Candidatus Bipolaricaulota bacterium | reverse complement strand
CAACCTTGTCTATTCGCAAGCTGAATTGCACGCGCGTTATGGGGGGGTTGTTCCTGAGGTTGCATCACGCAACCATTTGCGAAAGCTTCCTTATTTGATTAGGGAGACGCTTGCGCATGCCGGAATCTCGATCAATCAACTGTCGCTTGTAGCGGCTACTTATGGTCCTGGATTGGTTGGACCGCTTCTTGTTGGCTTGTCGCACGGTAAAGGGATAGCCTTTGGTTTGGATGTTCCATTCATTGGGGTAAATCACTTGGAGGGGCACATCTTTGCGAATAGGCTGGGCGGTGAACCAGCGGACAGGGGCAGCCCGCCCTTTATGGCGCTTGTCGTTTCCGGAGGCCATACCAGCTTGGTGGCAGTGCCAGAGTACGGCGAGTATCAGGTCGTTGGAACTACTGTTGATGATGCCGCTGGTGAGGCTCTTGACAAGATGGGAAAGATGCTGGGGATTGCCTACCCGGCGGGACCAGCGATTGACAGGCTTGCGTATGAGGGCGATCACGCCGCAATCCGTTTTCCCAGGCCGATGGAAGCGGCGCCTGGATTTGATTTTAGTTTTGCTGGACTAAAAACCGCGGTTCTTTATCATCTGCGTAAATACCCGAATGAGAAACCGGAGGATGTTGCTGCTTCGTTTCTGGCGAGCGTTGTTTCCGTTCTGGTGAAGAAATCAATTAACGCCGCACGGCGTTACCGTTTTAAGCGACTTGTCGTTGTTGGTGGAGTAGCGGCGAATTGTCACCTACGAGAAGAGCTAATCCCTTGTGGAACAAAACACGGGATTAAGGTTTTCTTCCCCCCACTGAAATTGTGTACCGATAATGCGGCAATGATTGCAGCGGCTGGCGCCTTTCATTTCCTACATGAAGGAAAGTCTGACCCATTATCTCTTGCCCCCGCTCCCTCTTTAGGTCTCTAAGCTCGCCGTAGTTTGCCTCGATTGTTCCGTTACTTGTTTCAGCGAGGCAATTGCCACTTCCAGCATGTCATCAGTTGGTTCAGCGGTAGTTATCTTCTGCAACCACAATCCGGGTTGAACAAGGAGTCGTACCCATCTTGAGCTCTTGTAGTGTCTTCCGCTGAACCGTAGCGCCTCGTACGAGATCCCCGCAACTACGGGAAGGAGGAGTAGCCGGGAAAGAATCTTCATCCAGAGGCCAGGATTTCCAGCGAGGGAGAAGACCAAAATCGCGATCACGAACACGATCATTAAAAAGGCAGTTCCGCATCGAGGATGAAGGGTTTGATACTTGTGAGCATTCTCTACAGTAAGTTCCTCTTTCGCTTCGTAAGCGTAGACGGTCTTATGTTCAGCTCCGTGGTATTGGAAAACGCGCCGGATCTCTTTCAGTGATGAAATGAGCAATAGGTAAACAAGAAAGAATAGAATTCGGATCATTCCCTCCACCAAGTTGAACAGCATAGGATTTCCCATTCGAAGTCCGTGTACCGTGTTGGCAATGTAAAGAGGAAGGACAACAAATCCGCCGACAGCAATCACGATAGCAACAACGAAGGTTAAGCTTGTCTCGATTCTTCCTGGTTGGTCTTGTTCGGGGAAGGCAAGCTTAACGGAAACATTGAGCGCTCGTATACCGAGTGACAACATATCGTACAGGCGGAACAATCCACGAATGAATGGTATTTTTTCAAGGCGCTTAAAGCGTGTACGCGCAGGGATATCACGCACAGTAATCTGATTGTCTGAGGTACGACGAACGGCGACCGCGATTCGGTCGCCGTTCTGCATCATGACACCTTCGATAACTGCTTGTCCCCCAACTGAGGGCATATTCTATTCTTCCTCCTCTCCATACTTACGATTGAAGCGCTCTACGCGTCCCTCAGTATCAACGAATCGTTCTTCGCCCGTGAAGAATGGGTGGCACTTGGAGCAGATATCGACATGCAGTTTGTCTGTGGTAGATAGCGTTTCAAGCTCGGCGCCACATCCACACTTTATGATTGTTTGTTCTAGTTTGGGGTGAATCCCTTTTTTCATGATCCCTCTATTAACGCTTGGAGTACTGCTCGCTCTTACGCGCCTTCCGTCGCCCATATTTTTTTGGCTCTACTTTGCGCGCATCACGGGTAAGTAAGCCAGCTTCTCTGAGTGGTTTCTTGTACTCGTCTGTTATTCCTGTCAGGGCGCGGGCGAGACCCAGCCGAATTGCCTCTAATTGTCCAGTATAACCTCCGCCCGATACGCGCGCTTTTACGTCGAAGCTTCCCGTAGTTCTCGTTACGTAAAACGGCTGGTAGAGCGTCTTCTTCAACTGCTCTTCCGCGTTGAGGAGTGAGGCAAAGTACTCTTCTGCAGGTCTACGGTTGATCAAGAACTTGCCATCTCCTTCAGTTAGATAAACGCGTGCGGTTGCGCGTTTGCGTCTACCGATAGCGTGAATCGCATTTCCAATATGCTTTGGTAATCGTCGCTCATTGGGTGCCACGAAAGAAGAACACCTCCTACGAATTGGCATTTATTTGATCATCAAATGATAACCAAGCTACCTAGGCCTGTCAATCCTACTAGATGAAGCCCAGGTACTGCTGCTGTTTATTTTTCCGCGACGCACGGATTTCTTCCACGCTTGCTTGCTATTTTTGGTTCCTCGCGGTTAAAGCAAGATAACCCAGAGAAAGACTCACCAGCTTAGCCTCTCGCAAAGAGACAAAGATCGCAGAGGAAAGCAAGAAAGAGGTATAGACCTAAACCGTTCCCACGTTACTAAAGAGAAAAGACAGTACTTAACCGCAGAGGTCGCAGAGTACGCAGAGGAAACCCTTGTTAAGGTTTAAACCATGAACCATATCTTTCTACACGATCTTTGAACCCTCTACGGTAAGACACTACCTAACCGCAGAGGTCACAGAGTACGTAGAGGAAATCTCTTGTTTTGTTCTTCACAATCATGTTATCGGTTTTGTTTGTAAACAAGGAACATGCCTTTCTCCGCGATCTCCGTGCCCTCCGCGGTGAAATGTCTTTTGTTTGT
>JAUVYF010000018.1 GCA_030603215.1 Candidatus Bipolaricaulota bacterium | reverse complement strand
TCAGCGTCATAGGTCGCGCACTCACGTAAGGATTCGAGAAGTAGTTCCATATCGCCATCTGCACCGCGCAGCGAACCGACAATCACCACTGCCCCAAAACGCCTAGCTAAATCCATATGAGCCTCTATCCGCTCGATTGTTCGACGACGAATCCGCTGGTCAGAACTGGCAAGGGATAGCCCCTCTAATTTCGCCGCTTGACCGGTGGTTATAGAAAGGAGTCGAAGGCCCTCAGATTCGAGGGCCTCCTTGGTCGTATCAGGATTTATCTTAGCCGGGCTGGTTATCGCTAGCTCAACGCCATCGTAGCCTGCAGTCTTAACCCATCTCAGCGCCTGCCTCCAGTTTCCCGGGGCAAACGGAGAGAACGGGGTAGGGTCCTGTAAGGAAACGATCAACCCCAGTGGCCAATTACACATCTAGAACCCTCGTCGGGGCAGTGCATAGACTGACTTCCAACCCGGAGAGCCAGGCTCTTTCAGGTAGGGTTCCATCTCCTCTTTCGTGCGTGTGGTTATTTCCTCCACTGGAGGAAGCTTTCCTGGCGGGAATGCGTCCAGGATCTCGTCGTGGACAAGGGTTAGATACCGAAGAATCGCGGCTACCGGCCGCTTTGCCTTCTTCGGGTCAGCTAGTTCGGGTCTCCCAACAGACCCATGCGGCACAGCGGCAAGCTCGATCGCCATCTGACCCTCTCCTTCAGACCAGCGGTGCGGACGATTGTACGGGTCTACTGAGGTATCGAAGTGCCCACCAGGCAAGTAATTCTTTCCCTCGTCGCCGATTGCGTGATCCATATCGATCATCCCTTCAGGGAAGAGGAACAGCCCGAGTGATGTCTCCGCTTCGGCAGAGTGGATAAAGTCCGTCTCCCAACCGGTTCTCTCGCAGGGAACGAAGAACTCGCGTATGCAGCGGTGCCAGTCGAAGATCTGGTAGATCCCGGGAAGCTGGTAGCGGTACATGAACTCATGCAGCGCCGATTCGAGCATCCACAGTTGTCCGTGGTTGTTGATGATCAGCTGCTTGCGGAAGCCGTCGTTCCACAGCCCGAGCATCGTGTTAATCAGCGTCTCCCGCACGACCTCCTCGGGCATGATCACCGTTCCCGGCATTCCAACATGGTGATAGGGATGCCCACCGTAGTTGAGGGGCGAGTACACTAAGTTCACCGGGTTTCCTTTCTTCTCCGTGTACCTCCTCACCCCCTCGATGAGCTGCGTCACCTGGAACAGGTCATGCCCGGAGCAGGAGTGATCACCATGCCGTTCGGTAGAGGCAACGGGAATGATCACAATGTCGTTCTTGCGCCGGTTCTTCACGACCTGCGCTCGGGGGGTTGTCTGAATGTAGGACCCTGGTTTTGCCATCTCCGAGGGTGCGGGGATCCCATATTCCGCCAAGATCCGATCGATCTGTTCCTCCGAAGCGTCCCAGATTTCCTTCTTCAACCGTCCGACTTGGGAATCCTCAAAGAAGACCTGAGGAAGTTCTGTTGTAAGCCACTTGGCCATTTCTCCTCCTATCCGTTACGGATGAATAATGATCTTTCCGTCTTCCCTCTTGACAGACTGGCCGATTGCTTCAACAGCCTGATCGAGAGGGAAACGTGCCGTGATGATCCGTGAGTTGTCGATTAGGCGAGCCCCCATCATGCGGATCACCGAAGGGAAGATAGCATGTCCGGAATGACCCTGCGCACCAAATAGCGACCCGCGTCGAACCTGGAACGTTTCCAGATAGATCGGCACACGCACGGCTGCTCGGCCTACCTGCGCCACCTTGCCATTGATGGCAATGGTCTTCTCCATTTCGGGGATTGTCTTGTCCGGAGCCCCGGCCGCTTCGACGGAAAGGTCAATTCCCTGTCCCTTGGTGTGCTCCATAATGACTTCAGAAGGAGAAATGTCCAGCGGATCGAAGACATAGTCCGCCCCTACGGTCTTTGCGAGGTTGCGTCGTTCCGGAGAGACTTCGAACGCGAACACCTTGGCCGCACCGGCCGCCTTGCACAGCTGGATAGCAGCAAGGCCGATCGACCCGGCGCCATAGATGGCGACATAGGCTCCCGGACGGAAACCGCCGGCTCGTTCGAAAATCGTGTTGTAGGCCACGCACGTCGGTTCAGAGGTGGCGGCAACATCCCAAGCCAACGATTCGTCGGAATAGCGTTCGAAGATGGCGTCTACGCTCCAGCACAACTTGATCGGAACCACGATATACTCCGCCATCGCCCCATCAATTGTGAAACCAATTTCCTCGAGGTTCTCACAGTGATTCGGATAGCCGTCGCGGCACGGACGGCAGTATCCGCACCAGACCATCTCCTCAACCGTCACCCGATCCCCAACCTTGAAACCTTCAGATTCCGGCCCCGGACCGATTTCGACAATCTCTCCGGAGAACTCGTGACCCAAGATCGATGGGAACTTAGTCAGTCCCGGATAGAGGATGTAGTCCTCGTCATCGGTTTCGTAGAAGTGCATGTCCGATCCACAAACACCACAAGCATGAATCTTGATCAGGGCCTCGCCTGCACCTGGCTTAGGATTCGGAACCTCGGTGATTTCCAACTTGGGATTTCTCCAGACATTGAAACCCTCAACGGCTTTCCCCGTCTTCTTCTCCCAATCTGACACCTTGTACGATAGCCTTGGATCCCATTTTGCATCTAGTAGTAAGCCCTTCATTCATCCTCCTTTGCAAACGTTTGTATTACAATTATAGCAGACTGCTTAGGAATTCCAAACCGCTGTTCTCCACCCTTAGGATGCTCCTTCCAATCGGAGGAGTATCCCGAAATCCGACTGCATACCCCGTATAGCACATCGTCTCGTTCAGAGATTGAGACCTGGATCGATCTCCTCCAGGCGCACTGGCCGCTTTTCCTCATAAGAACGCTTGGCGGCATAGCCCATGACCACGGCAATCTTCCCGTCGCGTCCAGTAACCTGAGGAGTCTCTCCCTTCTCGATCGCATCAATGAACGACTCTATCTCCGCTACGTAGGCCTCCGTATAGCGATCGGTGAAGAAGTGGTACAGCGGAGATGAACGGTCGCCGTCTGAACTGCTCAGCGCTGTGGTCTCGGGCTTAGGATTGGCAACGACGATCATCCCCTTCTCCCCGAAGACCTCCGCGCGCTGATCGTAGCCGTATACAGCGCGGCGGGAGTTGTCGATTGTCCCCAGCGCTCCGCTCTTGAAATGCAGGGTGACCACTGCGGTGTCAACATCTCCAAGCTCGCCGATCCGCGGATCGACCAGGACCGCCCCCATTGCATAAACATCATCTACCTCGTCTTGCATCAGGTAACGGGCCATGTCGAAATCGTGGATCATCATGTCGAGAAAGATTCCGCCTGAGACCTTGACGTATTCCAGTGGAGGAGGCTCAGGGTCGCGACTAGTTATCCTCAGGATGTGCAACTGCCCAATTTTGCCTTGGTTCACGAGATCATGGGCACGATGGAAGTTGGGGTCGAAGCGGCGATTAAACCCGATCTGCAACAAGACTCCTTCCCGTCTAACCACCTCCAGTGCGCGATCGATCGCGGGAATATCAAGCGCGATCGGCTTTTCACAGAATATGTGTTTGCCAGCCTCCGCTGCCTGTTCGATCAGAGAGATGTGTGCATCAGTACTCGTGCAGATGAATACCGCGCCAATCTGCGGATCGTCCAAGATACGGCGGGGATCATCAACAACGCTTGGGATGGACAGCTCTTGCGCACATCGTTCCGCTGCCTCGGGGAACACATCGGTAACCGCGACAATCTCTGCCCCATCAACACGATAGATCAAATTCGCCGCGTGCAGCCGCCCGATACGTCCAGCGCCAATCAGCCCGATCTTAATACTTCCCACCTAAGACCTCCTTGATTACTGTCGATAGCAATTGACTTGCCTGTCGAGCACAATTATCGCTGGTGGAGTTCGCGCATCATTTCCACAACTTCAGAAAGATCCCGGCGGAACGGCCCTGGTTCCTCCAATTTAAGGGTGGTAAGAGCGGCAGCAAATTGCACCGCTTGCGCGGGAGAATCTCCCAGTAGACGACGCCCAAAATAAGAAGAAAAGCAGCTATCTCCACGCCCAGTGCGTCCGGCGAACGACCGTGAACGAAACGGTGATTCCACTACCTCATTACCGATTTGCACCATGACCCCTTGTTGATGGGTAAGAACAACCTCTTTGGCACCCCAATCGCGGAGGATCTTCGCTGCCTTGTAGCGATCCGTTTCTCCAGTCACTGTGGCCGCCTCGCGGTTATCCACCTTGAGATAGTATATGAGAGGAAGTATGTCTCGTGCCTGTTCCCAACGATCGCTGATTAGCTCCCCGTTCACCTCTTTGCGCAGGAACCCCTGGGCGTCCACTGCCAGCGGGCCACGGGAGGCAATCTCGTTCAGAAATGCAACATCAATCTCACCCGGGACGATCGTCCCCACGTAGTAGACGCGTGCATCCACCGCCGGGATGTCCTCCACCCTGAACGTACCGGCAAATCCGAGCAAATAGCAGGTTCGTTGATCTGAATTGCGGTCAGGGATGACATTTTCTATCGCCGTGGTCTCTTCGGTTATCACGGAGTAGATTTCGGCACCGGCAGCTTTAAGTTCGTCCAACAGCCCGAGGTCTTGTCTAGCCACGCGCGTCAGCACGGCAATCTTTAGGCCCAGTTTGCGCAAGACCATGCCGCCGTAGTGGATCGCCCCGCCGGTGGCATCCGTACGCTTACCTTCTACGACGATCCTGCTATTGTCAATATGCCCGATGCACAAGACATCAACTTGCTTGTTCATCTGTCCTCCCCCTAGGCCGTTTCTCGATCAACATCAGCCCGTTGCTAACGTTTGCATTATAGGGCGGGACAGCATCCGGGGTCAATCATCAACGCAGGGACGAGCGGTAGTACTCCGAGCTACAAGGTGAGGCTCAAGGGTGCGATGCAAAGGAAGAATCTCCTCCATGCTGAGAACGGAAAGGAGCCACTCGGTGGCAATCTTTCCCATCTCAAATGTGGGCTGGGCGACGGTTGTCATCTGAATGCGGGGAAGAGAGGCGTAGGATATGTCGTTATAGCCCACTAGGGAGAGGTCATCCGGGATTAGAAACCCCATTTCCTCGGCGACCTCAAGGACCCCGAGGGCGATCATGTCGTTGGCGGCAAAGATAGCGGATGGTCGCTCGGGTAGCGAGAGCATCTGCCGTCCTGCCTTCCGTCCAGCGGCCTGGGTGAAGTCAGAGAAGCCCATCCACTTTTCTTTCTCAGCTAAGCCATGCTCCTGTAGCGCCTCTCGGTAGCCGACCATCCGATCGCGGCTTGATTGAACATCCGCTGGCCCCCCGATGAAACCGATATGCCGGTGGCCAAGGTTGATCAGATGCTCCACAGCGAGTCGCGCTCCCACGCGATCGTCGACTACAACGTGGGGAGCATCCACGCTACGGCAAAGGCGCGACACCAAGATAAAAGGAGTCCTTGTCTTGGCCAGGTCCTTTAGGTATGGATCATTTATGGTTGCCGAGGTGAGGATGAGCCCATCAACGCGCTTTCGTCGCAGCAAGCGAATGTAATCGGACTCCCGGTTGGCCTCCCCGGCCGTGTCGCACAGCATCACCCCATACCCAAACCGGTGAGCCACCTCTCCGACGCCCTGAGCGATATCAGAAAAGAACGGGTTGGTGATGTCCGGCACCACAAGACCTACCGCCCCCGACGATCCTTTTACCAACCCACGTGCCAGCTCGTTTCGCTCGTAACCGAGCCTTTGGGCGACCTCTTTCACGTTTTGCCTTGTCGTCTCGCTAATGAGAGGGCTGTCGCTCAAAGCCCGGGAGACGGTCGAGGGAGATACTCCCACTTCACGTGCGATGTCTTTTATGGTGACCATCCCCTGTTCCTTACCTCCTTATGATCCATCACTCGTAGCTGTGTAAATTGGAAACACTCTTCCGGCATCAGAGCTGTAATACTTGGCTAAAGAAAGAATGCCTGGGATCTCATTCACTACTATATATACACCAAAACTGAGGAATCCTCGCCGCTTTGCGAGTAGACAGGGGTCTTCTCAATCGTCTACTTCACCTGCCGATCCTCCCTTCTCTGCCTCCACCTGTTCCAGCATATCCCTTAGATCTTGAAGCACCCCCTTGAGCATGCTGTACCCGTTCTCGAAGAACCTCTCCTGAAGCTCAAGGGTGTAGATGCCGTGATACCCCACCATGGCCCGGAACACATCTTCGTATGGTATGTCTCCCCACCCGATTGGGAGGTGCAAATCTCCTATTCCCATCGGCATTGCCTCGATATACGAGGCTGAGGATTCAGGCTTTCCCTTACCGAAATTGTCGTTCACATGCGCATGGCGGATATGCGGCCTAGCTGCCTGAATTGACCGTATAAAATCATACCCCAGTTTTTTGGAGTTGATATAGGAGTGAGCAAAATCATAACATATCTTAACGTTCTCTTTCCCCACGCTTTCTACCAGTCTTATCAAGTGTGTAATGCTCGAGTGAATATTCTCGACGCAGATCGTCACCCCTTCGCTCTTTGCCAGGCTGCCGAGGTCGATCAGCGTGTCTACCTCTATCTCACGCGCCTCCTCCTCAGTCACATCGTTGCCGTTGCATTTCAGTTTTCCTTGATGATAGACAAACGTCTCGGCACCGATCGCAGCGGTAAATTGAATGCTGGCTGCGAAGACCTTCCGATGGACATCGGGATATTGGAAGTCTCTCAGGTTGAGCACGTCCGGCGCGTGTACGGTGTATTCTAGATCGAATCCGCTCAGGATCTCTTCTACCTGCTTCGCTCTTCCTGTACGCAGAGACCCGTTCACCACAGCATCGACGCCGTGGACCGGTATCTCGGCTACATCGAATCCTGCATCCTCAATGGCATGGATGTCTCGCTTCAGCAATTCAAGATCGCCATTGATCCTCCCTGAGTGAATGTTGAGCCCTATTCTATTCACCGTGCTGTCCTCTCCTTAGACAGACCAGAGTTTTGTGGCCCGAACTATAACACTTTTCGGATGCAAAAAACAAGGGATTCTGTTCTACGGACGAGTGTCCTATTTCCATCGCGAAACACACCTTGGCACCATCTTTCGCTATGAACTCCTGCCATTACCGGTTCTCAGAACAGAGACCTCTGTCTCCGGGTTGAACAGGTGCGCCTTCTCTTTGTCCAATTTAAGGCAGATCGTCTCGCCGATCCGTCCGTCGAAGGGAGCCGGGACCAGTACACGAATCTCCTCGTCGATAAACCTGAAGGTGACCAAGTCTTCACGCCCCAAGGGTTCGATCAGGTGAACCTCGGCTTTGAAATCCCCATCCCGTTCCGCCACGATGCTCACACTCTCAGGGCGAATACCCATGATCACTCGTTGTGGAATATCGTTTTGTTTAGCCAGGGCACCTCGTTCAGCCGAAATGCGGATCTCCAGAGCCTGAGTCTTGAGATAAAAGCCGTTCTCCCGTTCCTCAAAGGTCATCTCGAGGAAGTTCATTGGCGGGGCGCCGATGAACCCGGCCACAAAAAAGGTATCTGGATGGTCATAGAGCTGATTGGGCGTGCCATAAGTTTGCAGCACCCCGTAGTTCATCAGCGCAATTCGGCTGGCCATGGTCATCGCCTCGACCTGATCGTGAGTAACATATACCGCGGTTACGCCCAGGTCCTCCTGCAAGCGCTTAATCTCTCCTCGCATCCGCAAGCGCAACTTAGCATCGAGGTTGGAGAGGGGTTCATCGAAGAGCAGGATGGCCGGTTCCTTAACCAGCGCGCGCGCCAACGCGACCCGCTGCTGTTGGCCTCCAGAAAGTTGGGCGGGTTTACGATCCAAAAGATCCCCAATCCCCATCATGTCAGCCGACTTCTGAACTCTCTCCTTTATCTCCCTTCTGCGGACCCTCTTTAACTTCAGTGGATAAGCAATATTGTCAAACGTAGTCATATGGGGGTAGAGAGCGTAGCTCTGAAAGACCATGCCGATATTACGTTCCTTTGGAAGAAGATGGTTCACCACTCGGTCGTCAAAACAGATATGCCCCGAGGTGGGTTTGTAGATCCCCGCCAGCATGAGCAAGGTGGTGGTCTTTCCACACCCTGAAGGGCCTAGAAGGGCGACAAACTCTCCATCCCCGATCTCCAGATCAAGGTTGTCAACCGCTTTCACCTTCCCGAAGTGCTTATTTAGAGCTTCTAAGGCAATCTTCATGCTATCGTTCTCCTCGAAGCAGACCTCGTTCGTGGGATCATACTCCCCCTTTCTTTCCTCCACTGTAGATGTTCAGCAACGCCTCCTGCGTGAAGAGGAAGAACAGCACCACCGGGACCAACTGGAATAGCCCCACTGCCGCCACGGCGTTCCATTCGGTCATGACAGATTCGCTAATGAAATTCTGCAAGTAAAGGGATAGGACCGCTGATTTTCCAGCCCGCCCTGCGGTAAAAGTGAGCGGGATCAAATAGGCATTCCAAGCGGTGAGGAACGAAAAGATAGAGAGCGCCGCGATCCCCGGCTTGATGTTCGGCATAATGATCTGCCACCATACCTTGAAGCGGGAGGCTCCATCGATCAAGGCCGAACGTTCCATGTCCCAGGAGATGTTGTCGAAAAACCCCTTCATAATCCAGATGCCGAACGGGAGTTGAAAGGCGACCATAACCAGAGCCACTCCACCTATCGTGTTGTACCCGAAGCCGCCCAGAAGCGGAACATCACGTCCAATGAGCGGAATTTTCGCGATCCAGAGGAGCACGAAATAGATGGGGATCAAGAGAGTAACACTGGGGAAGGCGTGCAGGATCAAGGTCAAGGAAAGGAATCCCTTGCGCCCGGGAAACTTCATCCGCGAGAGGGCATAGCCGGTCAAGGATGAAACTACCACCACAATAAGGGTCATGATCAGAGACATTACTAGGGTGTTTAGGGTCACCGTCCAGATGCTGGGATATTGCGGGCCAAAGGGTGATTCCCATAGAAAACGCCAGTTGTTCAGGGTCCATCCGAGCGACTGCAATCCCTCTACCCTTGTCGAGAAGCTCGTGATCAGCAACCACAGGAAGCCAAGAATGATGAGACTACTAGGCACAATTAGAACCAGATAGGCAAGCGCAGGCTTAAGCTTTGATCGTAGCATCATAGTTGATCTATCTTTGGTTCCTCCACCAACTCTCGGAACTTGAATACGCGTAGGTAGATGACCGCCATCACGATACCGATAATCACCAGTACCACCGCCCATGCCGCGCCATACCCCCACTGGGTATTCCCAAAGTAACTTGTTAGTGCCCGGTGATATGCGGTCAAGGACCAGACTTCAGTTTGATAAAGGCCTGGACCGCCATCGGTGAGGAGCATGATCTGCTCAAAGGAAGTCAGGAGGGAGAGGGTCTGGTAGGTCGTCACGAAAAGAAGCGGCCATTTGATCATCGGAAGCTCAACGTACCGGATCGTCTGCCAGGTACTCGCCCCGTCCACTCTGGAAGCTATGGTGTAGTCCTTGGGAATCGACTCAATCGCTGAGGCGAAGAGAATCATGCCAAAGGAAGCGCCGATGAATCCGTTGACCAGGAAAACGAACACCCATGGGTGGGTGTGGAGGAGGTATTCCCCCCCACCGATACCTAGCGGAACAAGGAAGTACTTATTGATCACCCCCATGGGAGCCGGCCCGGCCAGTGCCCTCCACATCATCGTGTACACCACTACCGGTGTGATCCGTGGCAGGAACCACAGTGTCCGAAAGGCAAATCCGGTTCGGCGCTTAATGTGTGTGGTTATCAAAGCGATGACCAGAGCCATCCCCACGTTGAACAGGGCTAGGGTCACAGCAACATACATAATTGTGTTGCCGAGGATTCTTGAGAGAAATCTGTTGGTGAAAATCTTTACGTAATTGTCCAAACTCCAGTTTACCGGCTTCCACCACTCAAGAATACCGAAGTTGGTCATATCTAGCTTGGTAAAGCTCAGGATAAAAACCATTACAAGCGGAATAAAGAAGAACAACGTTACTAAGATAAGCGTAGGAGAAAGAAACGCATACGGAGCAAGTTGCCCCCGCATCCGAGAGAACCCGATGTTTCTCGTCCCTAATAGAACGGGGAGGGGGGGCTTTCCCCTCTCCCCTATTTTTTTCGTTCTTCGTTTCACCGGATGATTACGTCGTCACCTAGTTCACGTTGGAGGCCATCCACTACGAATTCCACCGCCTCCTGGGGCGTGAAATCGCCTCCTACCACCGCTGCCAGAGCCTCGTAGGTAATGGTTGAATATGGGCCCCAGTACGGGTTGTTGGGCAAGAAGGTGGTGTAATCCAGCATGTACAACGTCTCGCTCAGCAGGCGGGAATCCTTATAGAACTTGTACTCCGTTTGTTCTTTCAGGATACCCAGGTGAGTGCTGGCGATCGCGTGACGGGTGTTCGATCCGTAGTCGGTGACATATTCAATTAAGGCCAGCGCCAGGTCCGGGTCTTCACACTGAGAACTGATGAGGTAGGCCATCGGGTGTGTGAGGGAATTCGCCTCGCCACCTTGCTCTGCGGCTGGGATCAACGCAATGCCGAAGGTCTCCCACATATAGGCCTCTCCGCCGAGATCCTTGAGGAAGAGTTCAGCCCATTCGGCCCACTGCCACGTCCCGCCGACCCAGAAGAGAACCTTGCTTCCGGAAA
Organism: Candidatus Bipolaricaulota bacterium; assembly: GCA_030603215.1. Lineage (GTDB taxonomy): Bacteria > Bipolaricaulota > Bipolaricaulia > UBA7950 > UBA9294 > JAUVYF01. The sequence continues at coordinate 14,732 of JAUVYF010000018.1, read as the reverse complement.
CTCCAGGATGCCATGCGTCTCCCCAGCCCAAGCCGAGGCCGCCCATGGATCCATAGGTCTGCGCAGCGTCGTAGAAGAACTGGTAGTAGTCGAGGCCGGCCACTTCATTGAAGACCAGCTTGCCGGTTGCGACATCGATCGTCTCCCCGCCGAAAGCATAGTAGAGTGCGGTGAAGTCAGGCCCGTTCGACGGACGCATCCAGAAACCGTTGCCATCAGCGACCACGCCTTTGTCCACCGCTTCCTTGGCCACTGTCAGCATGTCGTAGAGGGTGAATTCGCCCTTCTCGATCTTATCCGGCAGAGCCGCGATCTCATTCGCAGTCCAACCCAGCTCGCCTAACAGAGCCTTGTTGAAATAGAGGGGGCGTGCCTCAGCATCCTGGGGGACTCCCCATATCTCGCCTTTGTAACTCGTGCTGTTCCACAGGCTATCGATGACGCTGTTGAACCCGGGGAACTCCTTCATCAACGCATCCAACGCGATAATCCGGCCCGCCTCGGCCTGAACTCCGATGTACTCGTGTCCGGTGAGCCAGATGTCAGGTTCCTCGTTCGCGACATAGCTCAACACGAACTCCGTCACGTAATCTCCCCAGTCAATGTTGTCCTGAATGATCACGACTTCTACGCGCCTAGGGTCACCTGCGGCCTCCAGATCGGTGTTGAGTCCCTTAGCAGCGCCAATGAAGTTGTTGCCGCGCCAGTCTTCCATCGGCGGCTTCGCCCGACACCGAACAGTAATCGTAACGGTCTCCGTATCCTGTCCCAGGGCAATAAGTCCTCCGGACACTACAAAGCACGCGATCAGCATCAATAGAAACAAACGTTTCATTTTTCCTCCTCCTTGATCTTAAGGTCTGTAACACACGTTCTTCTTACAGTGTATTCTCTCGCGAATCACCTCCTATAATAGGAACAATATCTGCATTGTATGTGGTATCCAAGAAGCATTTATTCGTGTTCGATCCAATCTCAGCCCCAGAGGTGGTTGCTTCAGCATGAGATGTACCCCGGTTGCCCCTCCTCAAGTGAGTAGTTGCGTAAACCGGATAGAATATCTAGATGTCTTTTTTCTCGAAAGCATTCTTTATCGCTGCGATCTGCTAAGAATTTCATAGTGAAGTCATGCAAACGATAGCACAAAAATGAGTCTTTGTCAATAGGAATACGGTTAATTCGGGCCTCGTCAACGATTAGACCATTTGGAAGGCGTGTTTACTTTGCATGTGAGATCTATAGACTGGCTCCTTATCGTTTCGAGTGGGTAGTGACTTCCAATTTCGGTTCGCACAGGACGGATAGGCAAAGTAGATCCCCGCTCCCAGCGCCTCGGGGTAATTTGTTCATGCTCTGTGAGTTCCTTGCCATTGTCGTAGGTCAACTTGTGTACCCGGTCCCTGTGTGGGGAAAGGCGAGCTACAATCGCCGCACAAGCTTTGCGGAAGCAGTGGCTAGGTGTCTTGTCTCGAACAATTTGGGAGAGGAGGATTCGAACCCCCACTAACAGGGCCAGGGCCTGCCGTCCTACCATTAGACGATCTCCCAGAAAACAGAACAATGTTAAGTAACGGAGAGATTGTTGTCAAGATTGTTGCGACCAGCTTATCCTTGGCGCTACAATACCAACACCATGAATCATGTTCGCGAGCCGCTTGCTGCCGGCGCTTACTACCCAGGAAATCGTACATCTCTCTCCAATGAGATCTCTGACCTCTTTGGCGAATCAACGATCATTGCCAAAGCTACCCTAACCTATCCTTGTGGGTTGATTGCTCCACATGCAGGGTATCCTTTCTCCGGCCCAGTAGCAGCGACCGGATATTCTGCTCTTGCCTCCCTCGGCAAACCACGGTGGGCAATTATCCTTGGGGCAAATCACACCGGACTAGGAGCACCGATCTCCATCATGACTAGCGGTGTGTGGCGTACCCCACTGGGGGACGCACCCATTGCCAGTGACCTTGCTCATCAGCTTATCTCCGGAGAGATCGAAGCATCACCTGGGGCTTTTTCTCGAGAACATTCGATTGAGGTACAACTCCCTTTTCTGCAGTTCTTGTTTGGATCAGCAATCCCGTTTGTCCCAATCTGTGTCATGTTACCTCCTTTTTCCGAACTAGTGCAGGCAGGCGAGAAGATCGCAGAAGCGATTCAAGGCAAAGGAGGAGTAGTGATAGCAAGTAGTGACTTCACTCACTACCAGCCACACAAGATCGCCTCGCAATTAGATCGGGAAGCAATCGATCGGATCCTTGCCCTGGATAGCAAAGGGTTCTATCACCTGCTTGCGGAAAGGCATCTCTCCATCTGTGGAGGAGGAGCAATTGTCATCCTGATGACGGTCGCACAAACACTCAACGTAAACACTGCCCGCCTCTTAAGTTATAGTACCTCCGGTGATGTGACCGGAGATCGAAGCTCTGTGGTCGGCTACGCATCAATCTGTTTTTCCGGGAGTATACATGGTTAAGAGTATGACAGGATTTGGCACTAGCGAGACAATAGAGCGCAAATGGCGCACTACCGTGAGAATCCGCACAGTCAACAACCGCTACCTAACTGTGAAACTCCATTCATTACATGGGCGCCCACAGCTACAGGTATACATAGAGAAGACATTAAAGGATGCTTTCCATCGTGGAAAGTTGGATATTTGGGTAGACATTGAACAGCAGGGTGATTCACGTAACAAGAGATTCTTCGATGTCGAAGTACTGCGCGATTACCTTGCTGAGCTAGAAGGGATTTGCAGGGCGCTTTCCTTAGCCTCTTCACCTACTATCAGTGATCTAATTCAACTTGGCGCATTCCAACCCTTGCAAGAAGCGGATGAAGAACTGTGGCCAATCATCAGACCAGCTATAATGCACGCAATTGGCGCCACAACGGACGCGCGTGAAAAGGAGGGGAGCTATATTGGCGCCGAACTTGAGCAACTTATGGACAAACTATCTCTGCTATTGACTCGAATTAAAGACCGCCTGCCTATGGTAACAATGGAGTTGCGATCGCGGTTACAGCAGCGCGTAGATGAACTCGCTATCGAGATTGATTCTGAGCGCCTGGAAGCGGAAATCGTTCTACTAGCAGAGCGTAGTGAGGTACGCGAGGAGGTAGTCAGACTAGAAACACACATCAAACGAGTCAATGCGCTTATCAACAAGACCGAGTCAGTTGGCCAAGAACTTGATTTTCTCGCCCAAGAACTCTTAAGAGAGACAAATACCCTTGGCTCGAAGTCCAAGGATTTGCAGATCAATTCTCTGATTATTGACATGAAGGTGCAGATCGAGCGGTTCAGGGAACAGGTGAGAAATGTTGAGTAGATCAGTCGCAACACAACGAAGGGGAATCGGCAGTAGGATTGCATTTGTCGTATGCGGGCCTTCAGGAGCAGGGAAGAATTCCGTCATAGAGCGAGTGATGCAAATCCTGCCCGGTTTAGCTTTCTCGGTCTCCTACACTACACGGGCACGCCGCGTCAGCGAGATGGCAGGCAAGGATTACCACTACATCTCGCGCCAGGAATTTGCCCAGCTAGCAGCACGCAAAGAGTTAATTGAGCATGTAACCTACCTTGGCGACCAATATGGGACTTCTTCCCCTCAAGTCATGGAGGTCTTCAGGCAAGGCAAAGATGTTATCTTGAATATCGATGTAAACGGAGCAAGACTGCTAAAAAACCGCGAATCGACCAACTTCTCCGCAGTGTACGTCTTCCTCACCACCTCTTCTCTCGACATCTTGAAAGAGCGCTTACAGGAAAGGGGGACAGAGAATGAAACAGAGACTAACGCCCGGCTGGAATTATCAGTACAGGAAATGAAGGCACTTCCTTTGTTCGATTATCTAGTATTAAACGACACATTCAGCGCTGCTGTTGATGAACTACAATCGATCATTATCGCGGAGCGAGCCCGCATCAGGATTGCATGACCCGGATAGGAATTGACATCGTAGAGGTACGGCGAATAAAGGATATGGTGGAGCATTATGGTCAACGCTTTCTCAACCGTCTATTCACGCAAGGGGAGATTAACTACGCCTTGTCGGCGTCCAGCAATTTACGTTTTGAGCGCCTGGCTGCTCGCTTTGCTGCCAAGGAAGCACTAATCAAAGCCGTTGGTCACTCCCTACCTTTTCACTCCATTGAAGTAAATCACACTTCCTCAGGCCGTCCCATAGTAACTTGTCCGATCATCTGCGGGAAAATTGAGGCCAGCCTCTCTCATACAAAGAAACTGGCCATTGCTTGTGTTCTATTCGAAAAGCCACCTGTTACTTCCTAGCGACACCGCCTGTTGGCCCTACTTTCAGGCTTTTCACTATTCCTCGACATAGCCCCTTGCCTGGCTTGAACATTGGAACAACTTTGGCAGGAACGTGAATCGGCATCTTTGTCTGTGGATTAATGCGACTACTTGCCTTACGCGCCCGTACCGCAAACTTGCCAAATCCAACAAATTTCACTTCTTCAGCTCGAAGTAAAGTATCCTGGACAAGATCGAGAACCGAGTCAAGAAACTTGCGCGTCTCCTTCTTGGTCAAACCCGTTGAATCAGCTAGTTGGCCGACAAATTCGCCTTTATTCATACTGTCTTTCCTCCTTGCTTTCTGGTATCTCTATTCTTCATTCTCAAGGTCAAGCGGTTTATCCTCCAGCAAATCACGCATGCTCAAGGTCTCATGTCCAGTGCTTTCTGCAAGAGCTAAATCACTCTTCTCCTTCTTCCTTGATCGCTTGCGAGGACCAGATGGAGCACGTTCGAAGAGATGGCGCATGCTGAGACGTACTTGTTTCTTCTCCTCATTGATTCCGATTATTTTAGCTTGTGTCTTGTCTCCGATAGAGAGAATCTCGTCCGGGGTGGCTATCCGCTGGTCAGTAATTTCCGAAACATGGATAAGTCCCTCAACATCCTCAGTGATTCGCATGAAAGCGCCAAAGTCCTTTATTTCTGTAATCTCTCCTTCGACGATTTCATCTATCGAAAACTTTTGTAGGAACTCCCGCCATGGATCCACCTTTAGCTCCCTGATGCTGAGGCTAATGCGTCGTTCTTTCTTGTCCACGTGTAAGACCTTAACCTCAACCTCTTCTCCTTCTTTGAGTACATCGCGTGGATGGTTAATGTGGCCCCAATCCAACTCAGACACATGGACAAGACCTTCTATGCCTTCCTCCAGCCTTACAAAGGCGCCAAAGTCCGTGATCTTAGTAACTGCGCCAGTTATTCGCTGACCCTGTGGATACTTTGCTTCTACGTCCTCCCATGGATCGCGTTGAGTACGTCGCAGAGAAAGACTGACTCTGTGTGCTGCTTCATCGCAGCTCAAAACTACTACCTCTAGCTCATCTCCCTCAGTCACTACCTCGGCTGGCTTTTCTGGGTAACCCCACGAAAGCTCGGAGACGTGAATCAAGCCTTCGATGTCTTGCTCCAATTGCACAAAGGCACCGAAATCAGTCACACTTACAATCTCTCCCTTAACTCGGGCACCTACTGGATAACGCTCGGAGATCCCCTTCCATGGATCGGGACGGAGGCGTTTAATGGATAGGGAGATTTTTCCTTTCTCTTTGTCAAAACCTATAATCTTGGTCTTGACCTTATCTCCCACTTTGTATTCCGGCGGCGGAACAGGAAGGTTCTTCCACGCTATCTCAGAGCGGTGGCACAACCCCTCAAAGCCGCCAATGTCGATAAACAGGCCAAAGTCAACAATGCTACGAATTACACCCTCAATTTCTTGCTCTTCTTCCAAGGAATTGAACAGGGCTATTTGCTGTTTCTTCGCTTCGTCCTCGAGCCAAGCGCGGTGCGATACGACAAGGTTCTTGTCACGACGAGAAAGTTCAAGTATCTTGAACGACAGTCGCTTATCCTTCAATTCTTCGATGGCACTCGGGAGATCCTTCCCTAGATGAGAACCTGGAAGGAAGGCCCGAATTCCATCGAGATTCACATGATAACCCGCATTCCTCACTTCATTTGTTATTTCTCCCTCGACCGCACTACCATCCTTATGCGCCTCCTGTAGGAGGTCAATTCTCTTTTCGTACTCGGCCTGCCTCTCTGAAGCGTAAACCGTTCCTTTTTCCTCGTCAATATAGGTAACAAGTACTTCAATCTTCTCCCCTTCCTCGACCTTCTTCTCCTCTCGGAAAGGAGAGAGTTCTTTCACAGGGAGAATCCCCTCCGATTTGTACCCTATATCAACTAGAACCTCATTTTCGTTTACCTGGACAACGGTCCCTGTTATCGTGTCCCCTCGACTGTACAGTTTGACATCGCTTTCTGAGAAAGCATCTTCCATCTTGATCTTTTCATCCATGTTTAGAACCACCTATTCGATTTTTTTGTGAGCCGGCCTGCATTAGGAAAAACTCCTCTCTATCTCCTTCCTTTCTTGACTCCCCTTATGCCGCATCCACCTGCTTCATAAGTTGCTCGCTCAATTCTCGGTACTGTTCCGGCTGTTTCCTGCCCTCATTGTGGTCGACCTCCAATTCCGAGACGTGAAAAGGCCTACCCACTGAAACTGTAACCTGAGGAAAGTGAAACGGGTAATGCGGCGGATAAGGGCCACTTGCTCGGATATTTACCGGAAGGAGAGCTTTCTTTGCGCGTTTGGCGAAGTGAATCACCCCCGATTTAGACTGTACCCTCTTTCTTGTTGTACCCTCTGGGAAAATCCCTATGATTCTCTCACGACTCATTGCCGCAAGTACACGACGTAGATCCGTTTTGGTAAAATGTTCTCGGTCAATGGCTGTAGTAAAAAGCCTAATCAGTGGATTTAGGAATAGGTTACGTAAGAGGCCTTTTCGAGAGATGAAATGAACGCGGTTGCGCCAACCAAGAGCAACAACAAGGATTGGAATATCCCAATAACTACGGTGTCGCGCAACAGCTATATAGCCTTTTTCCGCCTCGACCATCTCCCTCCCCTTAACCTTCATACGAAATAGAGCCCTTATCGGCAGACAAAGGATAGAGTATATGATGGCGTACAGCACATTCTTAATGGATCCTTCTACTGAACGCAGCAATGTCCTTCCAGGTACTCCTTTACTAGGTCTGTTGCCTCGCAAATAACTTCCTCAAGGCTCTTTTGATCGGTGTTCATTATAATTGCATCCCTTGCAGGGTTCAAGGGAGCAATGTCACGTGTGGAATCCCGCTCATCACGAGCGACAATCTCTCTTAGAGTAGTTCTGAAATCAAGCTCTTTTCGCTGTTTCATCCTTCTCCTGGCTCGGCTAGACGTACGCGCTTCCAGAAAGATCTTTATCTCTGCTTGTGGAAGAACAACTGTCCCAATATCTCTTCCTTCCATCACTATATCACGGCCTCTCGCAATCTGTTGCTGTAAAGACACAAGCTTCCTACGAACCTCTGGCCGGGTTGCCGCCCTGGATGCAGCCTCATCAAGTCTTGGGCTGTGAAGGAGATCCGTAACATCTTCGCCATTCAGCAAGAAGTGGTTGTTCCTATCCACTGAAATATCAATCTCGTCAAGTTTGAGCCCCCGCCCAAGTCCAAGGGCAACAGCACGATACATCTTGCCTGTCTCAGCAAACAGATATCCGAATTGCTGAGCAAGCGCAGCACCAAGACTAGTTTTCCCCGAGGCGGCTGGTCCATCTATGGCGATCTGCATCAGCATCCTTCCTCTAAGTGATAACCGCTCTCTGTTGCAGAACATAAATGCACGCTTGCCTCCGAGCAGGAACGCGTCAGTTTTTCGTACGCTATCTTTGCCGCCGCAGGATTCTTGAATGCACCAAAATAACTCGCCCCACTCCCGCTTAGACCAGAAAAATCAGCTTCCACGGAAGCAATTGCTTCCCGATATGGATTAAGGTCGGGATAGATCTCAAGCGCTGCCTGCTCAAGCTCGTTCTGTCCCAGGATAGCTGGTGTTGAGCGTCTTCGCCTCCCTCGAACAGATTGATCGAATTGTGCGTAGACCGCAGAAGTTGCGCAATGAATCGGTGGAACAAGAAGGATGAACAGCTCGGGGCGCTTTTCAGAAAAAGCACTTATTTTTTCTCCTCTTCCAGAGATAGTCATTAGCCCACCGGTAAGAAATAATGGGACATCCGAGCCAAGCTCCCGAGCAAGTTCAACTAAATGCTGTTTGGGCATAGAAGGTGCGATAAACCGGTCAAGCGCCCACAAGACCGCAGCAGCGTCGCTCGATCCTCCGCCAAGCCCTGCTCCTACAGGTATGTTCTTCTCAACTACGATTCTTACCCCTTTTGTCTTTTTATCTGCAAGCACAAGGTTTGCCGCCCGCCAAACGAGATCGTCATCTTGGGGGATAGCAAGATTGTTCTCCACAACAAGGGTTCGCGCGATAAACTCAATTGTGATTGTATCGGCTAGATCAATTGTTTGAACGATCGACTCAAGTTCATGAAACCCGTCTTGGCGTAAGCCAAGAATAGAGAGCGATAGGTTCAGTTTGGCATAAGCAGCAAGCCTTATCATGATGACTTGTAGATGATCCTTCCTTTCTTGATCACTGTAGTAACCGGGTTGTGCCCAAAGAAATACGGAATCTGACGATATGAATCAAGCCCCAAGAACATCAAATCGGCCGATTTCCCCTCCTCCAGTGATCCGATCTCTTCAGCCAGTCCTAGAGCACAACCAGCGTTTAGCGTAGCAGCAGTGATAGCCTCTTCCACCGATAACCCCATCTTGATCACAGCAAGACCGATGATGGTAAGCATTGAGTAGATAAGACAAGTTCCTGGATTGAAATCACTTGCCAGAGCTATGGGAAGGCCAACATCGATCATGTCTCGTGCCGGCGCGTAATCTTGATTGAGCGCAAACGCTGTCCCTGGAAGAAGCACTGGGATTACTCCTGACTCCTTTAGTTTGTGCATTCCTTGGTGGCTCACCCGAGAGAGGTGATCGGCTGACGTCGCCTCAAGGTCGGCAGCTAGTTCCGCGCCACTAACAGATCTCAGTCCATCTGCGTGTAACTTCAGTCGCAGACCAGCACCACGAGCGGCCCGCAGAATAGAGCGAGCTTCAGGAATCCCGTAAGACCGCTCATCGCAGTAGACGTCACAAAACTTCGCCAGCCGGCGCTGGCGCACCGCAGGGATCATCTCAGTTATGATTGAGGAGATGTAGTCATCGCGCTGCACCCCTTCGGGGAAGCCATATCCTCCTAAGAAGGTAGGAACAACAGTGATAGGTAAGGTTTTCTTCATCCGCCGGATAGCGAGGAGAAGCTTCATTTCTCCTGCCAGGCTCAAGCCATAACCGCTCTTTATCTCCACCGTGGTCGTGCCGCAGGACAGCATCTGTTTTAAGTATGGCAGACAATCTCTCGCCAAATCTTCTTCTGTTGCTGTTGCCACTGCCCGTGCGCCTGCCTGAATTCCTCGGTCCGTATGGGGATCCCCCTGGATACGAGCGAAGAACTCCTCTTCCTGCTTCCTGGCAAATACCGCGTGTGTATGTGCGTCAACAAACCCTGGCAAAACAACACTGCCAGCAGCATCGATCACCTGATCTACCTTTTGTCTGCTAATTCGCTGGGCAACTTCTGATACTTTACCGTCCCTAGCTAGCAGCTCAACATCCTCATAAATTGTAAGGTTAGCAAGTTGCTTTCCCCCAAGGGGGGACGTACCATGAGGAGTAGCAAGCTGTCCAATATTGGTAATAAGCGTATTCATACCAGTTTCAGAGTATAGTAGATAGCGCAAAGGCTTTGCAATGCTTGCTGTAAGCGATACACTCCTAACCGCAATGCCTCGACGCCGCAAGTAAATATGGCTAAGCTTGCTTTGGATGCTAACTGAATATATGCGTCTTCATTTACACTAAACGAAAAACACATTGATATCATGACTACTCATAGACAAGAAACTGACCATCCTTTCATGACATCATTGCTGGAGGCCAAGAATGGCTGATTTTAGGACTGGCTCTGTGGGTATCTTGGGGCGCACAAACGTGGGAAAGTCAACGTTTCTAAACACAGTTATGGGGGAGAAATTACTTATTACATCCACTAAACCTCAGACAACAAGAAATCGAATTCGGTGCGTATATACCACGGATACCGCACAGATTGTGTTTGTTGATACTCCAGGGCTTCACCAACCACATACCCAACTTGGACGTTACATCCTACGAGCCTCGTTCCGCGCTCTTCGAGAGATCGACCTACTCATGTACATGGTCGAAGCACGAGGCGAAGTGAACCGCTATGACCGCTTGATCTTCAATCGCTTGATGGATCACGGTTATCCAATCTTCCTCCTAGTGAACAAAATCGATCGTGCTTCTGATGACAAAATCAAGGAAACTCTTCTTGCTTACAGCACAATTGACAGGTTTACGGAGCTGATCCCTGTCTGTGCCCTACGTGGTGACAATGTCGATGAAGTAATAAGAACTGTTATCTCCTATCTTCCTCGAGGCAAGCCACTGTTTGATCCTGCTGTGAGAACAGACTGCTCAGAAGAATTCTTGGTACGTGAACTGATCCGAGAGAAGATCTTTCAATCCACTTTTCACGAACTCCCTTATTCCACTGCCGTACAAGTAACGCAGATGAGTGAGTGCAAAGATGGCCTCATTAAGATTCAGGCCAACATCATAGTCGATCGAAATTCACAGAAGGGTATAATTGTCGGAAAAGGAGGGAAGATGATCAAAAGGATCGGGACACAAGCCAGGCGTGACATAGAATCTCTCCTTGGAACACACGTTTTCATAGACTTAAGAGTGAAAACGGCAAGTGGATGGACTAAGGAAAAAGAGCGCATCGAACAGTTGGTTGGAAGAGACTAGCAATTGCGCCATATGAGAGACAGAGATGGACACTAGGATTGAACAGCTAACTTCTCGCCAAGCGTTTCTAGCATGCGAACGTCTGCAACGGGAACTAGCCGGACATGACCGCCAGCAGATTATTTCTAGCTCTCTGTCGGCCGCTATCCACCAAAGCGGTGGAATCATCCTCGGCGCTTACGACATCGCTATCAAGCCCCCTCGGCTCATCGGGTGTCTCATTGACCTTCCTCGCGCCGACAAACCAACATCGTTTTGTGTGACCTTGTTACATAATGTACGAAAGGAAGCTCGCAATAATGGGATTGGCTATCAACTGAGGCTTGCCGAGCGAGTCGAGTGCCAAGAGAAAGGGCTAGATTTCATCAGTTGGACAATCGATCCTTTATATGGCATCGAAGCTCATCTTACGTTCAACAAATTGGGGGCGATTGCGCCTTCTTATAGGCGCGAATACTTCTCCGGCAGGGCTGATTCTTCCAAACAAGGCTTCATAACAGATCAATTGGAAATAGAGTGGTGGATCAATTCCCCGCGTGTCTCGGCAACAATAGATCATGGTAAGCCTCCTGCTCAGTTTCGAATCGGCTTTGAGCAGATGGAAGTAGTCACCAAAACTACACTGGCTAATACTGTCACTCGACGCTTAGCGCAAATCGAGAGTAGACCAACAAGTGACTACCTTCTGTTTGAGATTCCGACATATCTCGCACCACTACAAACCAACTACCCTGAATTAGCGCAGGATTGGCGACTTAAGACACGAGACGCGTTTGAGAATTTCTTTAGCCAAGGATATGTAATATCCGGTTTCATGCATGAAGCTGGACGCAGCTTTCACTTGTTCGAACGTACAGAGAGACGAACACTGTTGAAAGATGAGGGTAAACAAGAAGAGCAAACATGACGCTACAATTAAGAGAAAACGGGAGGAACAATGCGCAAGAAAGAACTCGCGAAGTTCATTGATCACACAACCCTCGGCCCAACCGTTTCTATGGAAAAGATCTCCACTGTGTGCCAGGAAGCAAAGGAGTACGGATTTGCTTCCGTATGCGTAAACCCGTGCCATACCGCTGTTGCCCGGGAGCTCCTTGCAGACGCACAAGTAAAGGTGTGCGTGGTGATCGGCTTTCCTCATGGAATGAACACAAGTGAAACAAAAGCATTCGAGGCACAAAGAGCGATTGCCGACGGTGCGGATGAACTAGACATGGTAATCAATGTAGCCGCATTGAAGGAAGGTGACTACGAGACCGTTCTCACAGATATCAGGGGTGTATGCGCGGCCGCGACAAAGGCGCCGCAAGGTGTGTTGGTCAAGGTAATACTGGAAACGCCTTTACTAAATGACAAAGAAAAGGTAGCCGGCGCAATTCTGGTCAAGGCAGGAGGCGCTCATTTCGTTAAGACGTCAACCGGATTTGGCCCTGGTGGAGCTACAGCAAAGGACGTCACCTTGCTACGCCAAACTGTAGGGGAAAGCTTAGGAGTGAAGGCGGCCGGCGGAATCCATGATTATGATACCGCAATAGTATTGATCGAAGCTGGAGCAAGCCGCATTGGGGCCAGCCATAGCATTGATATCATTGCTGGAGCGCCGGACTAGATTGGCACTGGTTCAGGATACAGGTTTAGTTCTACGGATTAGTAAGTTCGCGGAATCTGACCTGATTGTTACCTTGTTCACCGACAAATGGGGAAAACGGACGGCGATTGCTAAACAAGTACGGCGTCTGAGCTCTCGAATGGGCGGAGTCTTTGATCTCCTAAACCAAGTGGAAGTGGTATTCTATGAGAAACTGGGCCTTGACCTAATAAGCCAGGGATCACTCATTCAAGGTTTCCCTGGGCTAAAAAGCAACCTCGAAACGGTATCGGTCGCTCTTTCCAGCGGACGACTCCTAAATCGCCTTCTTCCATCTTGCCAACCCGAGAGACAACTATACGCCCTATTTAGTCTCTTCCTTGAGGTGTTGGAATCCGGGGATGTTCCGATGGATCAACTTCGAATTTCCTTTACCCTAAAGGCGCTAACGCTTCTTGGGCATCGACCGCACCTTAGTTCTTGCCTTAAGTGTGGCGCTACAACAGGCTCTTTTTCGTTTATCGTACATAGAGGCGGGGTTCTCTGTCCGAAGTGTTCTCAGGGCAGGGGAATCCCTGTTAGTCGTGGTCTTCTCTTATCACTGGAATCTCTGCTTCGTTTTTCTCTCCCTCAAGCGGGAGTGGTACGTCTTTCGTCAAAGGATATTCAACTGACAAACGAGATTCTCACTTTGTACGCTAATTTCATTAGTCCTTGAACTTAACCGCTCCTGTCTCATATAGTTTTCATATTGGGGGGACATAATGCGTTGTCGATTACTATCAGCCAAAAGAGCCTTATTCGACGGAGAATCAGAAATGGTGGTTGCCCATAGCCCACAAGGGGAGTTCGCTATCATGCCTAACCATGCCCCTTTTCTGGCAACTCTTGACTCTGCTCCTCTTCGTATCAAGACCAATGAAGGTTTCCATACATTTGCCGTCTTAACCGGAGTGCTGCGTGTTTCAAGAGAAGGAGTGACGATAGTCTCGCCCGAGGTTATCTGTGCACAAGAAATCGATCTCGCTGCTGTTAGGGCAAGAAAGGAGACAGTTGAAAAGAAGCTGGGAGAGGCTCACGATAAAACTGCTCTCTTGCATGAATTAGCTGCTCTGCAAGCCCAAGAACGTGCCAAGAAAGACAATGTCTAGGCGAGTAGTCGTTACTGGAATAGGACTGCTTACCCCTATTGGGACGGGGAAAAATCAGTTTTGGGATGCCCTGCGCGCTGGGCGGAGCGGAGTCAGGAGAGTAGACACCCTGATAGATCTTTCTGGGATCGACGTATTGATTGGCGCGCCTGTGCTCGAATTTGACCCGCTTGATTACATGCAACCTCGACGAGTGCGGCGGATCAATCGAGTTACGCAATTTGCGTTAGCAGCAACCAGTCTCGCCTTTGATGATGCTAATCTACAGCTGAGTACAGTTGACCGAAAGCGGATAGGCGTGGTCATGGGGACGGGAATCGGTGGGTTAGAAACAATGGTGAGGAACTTCACCGCTCTCTCAAATAAGGGTCCGCGCCAAGTGAGCCCATTTTTCGTCCCACAACTGATGCCAAACGCTGCTGCTGGACAGATAGCAATTGAGCATGGATTGCAGGGAGCCAATTTTGTGATCTCCTCTGCTTGCGCCAGCTCGGCACACGCTATTGGCATAGCCAGCGAGCTAGTCCGCGCGGGCTTTCTCGATTGCGTTGTAAGCGGGGGAGCCGAATCAGTTCTGTTGCGTATTACCTATGCCGGATTCGCCAAGATGGGCGCTGTCTCCAAGCGAAATGACGAGCCAGAGCGCGCATCACGGCCCTTTGATCGCGATCGTGACGGGTTCGTCATCGGAGAAGGAGCAGGAATCCTTATCCTGGAGGAGTATCAACACGCACTAGCTCGCCAAGCACACATCTACGCCGAACTGATCGGATTTGGAATGAGCGCTGATGCAGAACACATTACCGCTCCCGCTGAAGGGGGGAGAGGCGCGGCACAGGCGATTTCTATGGCTCTTGCCAGGGCTAATATTCCCGCGCAAGCGGTTGACTATATCAACGCTCACGGCACCTCTACTATTCTAAACGACAAAACTGAAACCGAGGCAATCAAGGCTGTCTTTGGCAAGGGTGCTTATGATGTCAAGATCAGCTCCACGAAATCACAGATTGGTCATCTGTTGGGTGCTGCTGGAAGCGTAGAGGCAATTGCCACCCTTCTCTCAATGCAGAATGACCATGTCCCCGCGACCCTGAACTATGAGTATCCAGACCCTGAATGTGATCTAGATTACACTCCCAAAGCAGTGAGCATTCCAATCAA